>JAJXUA010000026.1 GCA_021783275.1 Pseudomonadota bacterium | reverse complement strand
CCGGCGGGCGGAACCGCATCCGGTTTGAATCCACGCTTGGCGTACACCAGCAATACCGAAATCGCCGCCGGGGTAATGCCCTGCAGCCGCGCCGCCTGCCCCAGCGTTTCGGGACGGGCTTGCTGCAGGCGCTGACGCACTTCCATCGACAGTCCGGTCAAGCGGCTGTAATCCATGTCGGCAGGCAGTCGCAGGGTTTCCTGCTCGCGCTGTTTATCGACTTCGCTGTTCTGGCGGTCGATGTAGCCCTGATATTTGGCAGCAATTTCGACTTGTTCCGCGACCGCCGGGTCAGCTTCACCCGCCCCGCCGCCGGGCAGGGTCAGCACCTGCGCGTAGCCCAGATTCGGGCGACGCAGCAGTTCGAACAGACTGTATTCGTGTTCGATCGGCTGGCCGATGAGTTGCGTAGCCCGGTCTGCCGGGAGTAAAGCCGGGTTGACCCAGGTGGCTTTGAGGCGCTCGGTTTCGCGCGCGACGGCATCGCGCTTGCGGCTGAAGGCCGCCCAGCGCACGTCATCCACCAGGCCCAGATTGCGCCCGGTTTCAGTCAGGCGCATATCGGCGTTGTCCTCCCGCAGCTGTAGCCGGTATTCGGCTCGGCTGGTGAACATGCGGTAAGGCTCGGAGACGCCGCGTGTAATCAGGTCATCGACCAGCACGCCGAGATACGCTTCATGCCGTCCGGGGCTCCAGCCGGGCCGATCCTGCGCCAGCCGCGCGGCGTTGATGCCCGCGAGCAGACCTTGCGCAGCGGCTTCCTCATAGCCGGTGGTGCCATTGATCTGTCCGGCAAAAAACAGCGCGTTGATCGATTTGGTTTCCAGTGTCGCCCGGAGATTGCGCGGGTCGTAGTAGTCGTACTCGATGGCGTAGCCCGGGCGCAGGATATGGGCATTTTCCAGCCCGGGAATCGAGCGCACGATGGCCAGCTGCACGTCGAACGGCAGCGAAGTCGAAATCCCGTTGGGATAAACCTCGTGTGTGGTCAGGCCCTCGGGCTCGAGGAAAATCTGGTGACTAGACTTGTCGGCAAACCGGGTGATCTTGTCTTCGATGGACGGGCAATAGCGCGGCCCCACACCTTCGATCACCCCGGTATACATGGGCGAGCGATCCAGCCCGCCGCGGATGATTTCGTGCGTGTGTTCGGTGGTGTGGGTAATCCAGCACGGGCGCTGCGCCGGATGCATGGCCGCATCCCCCAGAAACGAAAACACCGGAACGGGATCATCACCGGGCTGGATCTGGGTTTTGCTGTAGTCAATGCTGCGGCCATCGATGCGCGGCGGCGTGCCGGTTTTGAGCCGCCCCACCGGCAGGCTCAGCTCGCGCAGGCGCGCGGCCAGCGACACGGCGGGCGGATCGCCCATGCGCCCGGCCTCGAAATTGGCCAGCCCGACATGGACCAGTCCGGCGAGAAACGTGCCGGTCGTCAGCACCACAGCGCGCGCGTGAAACACAATGCCGAGCTGGGTTTTGACACCCGCCACGCGATCGCCCTCCAGCAGCAGGTCTTCCACCGCCTGTTGAAACAGGGTCAGGTTCGGCTGGTTTTCCAGCCGCTGCCGGATGGCCGCCTTGTACAGCACGCGATCCGCCTGCGCCCGGGTGGCGCGCACTGCCGGGCCTTTTGACGAATTCAGCGTACGGAACTGTATCCCCGCCTCGTCGGTGGCAATCGCCATCGCGCCGCCCAGCGCATCGACTTCCCTGACCAGATGCCCCTTGCCGATGCCGCCTATCGACGGGTTGCATGACATCGCCCCCAGGGTTTCAATGTTGTGCGTCAGCAAAAGTGTTTTCGCCCCCATCCGCGCGGCGGCCAGCGCGGCCTCGGTGCCCGCATGGCCGCCGCCGACGACGATGACGTCGAAAAAATCGGGGAATTTCATCGCGGCATTTTACCCTCAACCGCCTCGCGTTTCACGTGAAACTAATACTTGCCTTTACAGTGATCGAGCGCCATTATTCGGCCATGGCTCGCAATCACACCAAAACCGAGCTCAAGTTTGAGCTTTTTTATCGGTTAATTGATCTGGTACGCCACGCAATTGAATGGGGTGGTTACTTAGGTTTGGCGTATTTCGCCACCCAAGCAGTGGCTGATCTCTCAGGAAAAGAAACTTTCGCTTCGTTTTTCTTGCAAGTACTAGGAAAAGAAAGCGCCTCCGACAGTCTTGTCTTGCTACTCGCGATAGTTTTTGGTGGCTGGGCTCTATTAGAGCGAAGACTTAGAAGGCGAAAAACGGCTGAACTCTCACAAAGAATTCAGCATCTAGAGACATTAATTGATCCTAATCGCACTGGTAGTAGGCTTACGCCTACCGGAGAAACTCACCCGGGAGATCACTGATGATGGAAACTGCGTTTTTATCTAATTCTTTGCACAGTTTGGTTGTCCTAGCGGCGTTGCTGTGGTTTTTCTCTCGCCCATGGAAGCATTTGGTTGAAGAGTCAGCTAGACAGATTTTGTTTCGCTCACGCGATCAGCTTTTTGATATTGCATACACAAAACAATTGCTAGATGACCCCATTTATCGAGAACTGCGGAATCGCTACAACAACATGATCCGCTTTTGCCACAAGCTCAATTGGATGATGCTCTTAGCCGGGAAGTTTTCTCTTCTAGGGAGCAGGTCTGATATCCCACACAAAACCGTACGGGAGATTTTATCTACCCTAAAAGACCAAAAGCTCGCCACTCAACTGGAGAAGGAGTATTACTTTTCCCTTTGGGCGGTGATCGGCTCGGTTTTTGTGCGCTCGCCCTTGATGATGGTTGTTGCTGCACCATTTGTAATGCTCGGTTTGGTCGTAGCGATTCTCTCTATGAAACCAGTAAACCAAGTTAGAAGCTTTGAATCAGCTATTGAAAAAGATCTTGTAGCTGCCTGAGCTTAATTTACCGACTTATTTTCCAGCCGCTCCCAGCGGCTCAACGCATCAAATAGCTCAGCATCAATCGCCTCGCTGCGCGCCTGCAATTTGGCTGCGTTTTTGGCATCAGCCTGATAAAGCGCCGGATCAGCCAAGCACGCAGCAACCTCCATCTGTTCGGTCTCCAGCGCCTGAATCTGCGCGGGTAAGGCGTCCAGTTCCCGCTGTTCTTTGTAACTGAGTTTGGGTTTGGCGGCGGGTTTGGCGGTCGGCGTAGCCGCAGGCCTGGCAGCAACAGGGGTGCAGGCAGCACGGGATTGCGTGGCTTTCCACGCCAGCCAGTCCGCATAGCCACCGACAATTTCAGTGAGCTTGCCATCCCCTTCGAACACCACAGATTGGGTGACGACGTTGTCCAGAAAGGTCCGGTCGTGCGACACGATCAGCACCGTGCCGCTGTATTCCTGCAGGAGCTGTTCAAGCAATTCCAGGGTGTCGATGTCGAGGTCGTTGGTCGGTTCGTCAAGCACCAGCAAGTTCGCAGGCCGGGCGAACAGGCGGGCCAGCAACAAGCGGTTGCGCTCGCCACCCGACAGGGCAGAAACCTTGGCGCGGGCGCGCTCGGCGGGAAAGAGGAAATCTTCGAGATAGCTGATCGCGTGCTTGCGCTGACCGGCGATTTCAACGAAGTCCGAACCAGGCGCAATCGTGTCGATCAGCGTCGCGTCGTCGTTCAGCTGGTTGCGGAACTGGTCGAAGTAGGCAACTTCAAGCTTGGTGCCCTGCTTGATCTTGCCTGCGAGCGGTTGCAGTTCGCCCAGGATCAGGCGGATAAGCGTGGTCTTGCCTGCGCCGTTGGGGCCCAGGAGGCCAAGTTTGTCGCCGCGCAGCAGGGTGCCGGTAAAGTCTTTTATCAGCGTGCGCTCGCCAAAGCCGTAGCTGATGTTCTCCATCTCGGCAACGATCTTGCCCGAGCGCTCGCCCGAATCGATCTGGAAGCCGACCTGGCCGCTGCGACCGATGCGCGCTTCACGAGTCAGTCGCAATTGTTCCAGACGGCGGACACGACCTTCATCACGACAGCGCCGGGCCTGTACGCCCTTGCGGATCCAGATCTCTTCCTGCTTCCAGAATTTGTCGAACTTGCGATTATGGACCGCTTCAATTTCCAGTTGTTCGGTCTTCTTGAGCTGATATGCGCTGAAATTGCCTTCATATTCGCGCAACTGGCCGCGATCGAGCTCGACGATGCGATTCGCCACATGGTCGAGGAAGCGCCGGTCATGGGTAATGAAAAGCAGCGCCCCGCGAAACTCGTTCAGCAGGCTTTCGAGCCAATCTATGGCCGAAAAATCGAGATGATTGGTCGGCTCGTCGAGCAGCAGCAACTCGGGCTCAGTGACCAGTGCACGGCCCAGCGCGACACGTTTTTTCAGGCCGCCAGAGAGCGTTTCAACCAGAATGTCCGGGTCCAGATTGAGGCGTTGCAGGGTCTCTTCGACTTTGCTGTTGAGACGCCAGCCGTCAGCGGCCTCGAGCTCGGCGGACAGGCGCTCGAAATCAGCGTAGGCCGACTCAATACCGTCGGCCATTGCGTGCGCCGCCGCATGGTAGTCAGCGAGCAGTTTCTGCGCTGCACCGACGCCTTCGGCCACAGCCTCGAATATGCTGTGGCCGGGCTCGAACTGCGGCTCTTGCGGAACATAGGCGAGCTTGAGGCCGGGCTGCCGCCAGACCTCGCCATTGTCCGGCGCGGTCTGCCCGGCAATGATTTTAAGCAGACTGGACTTGCCGGTGCCGTTGCGGCCAATCAAGCCGATGCGCTCGCCCGCTTCGACCACCAGCGATGCCCCGTCCAACAGGGGGTGGTGGCCATAAGCCAGTTCAAGACGATCAAAGGTAAGCAGCGGCATGGCAACAGAGGACAGACAGTGAGCGCGGCATTATCCGCGATTCAGCGCAGCATGAACGGCACGGGCGATATTTAATGCGCCGGGGGTATCGCCGTGCAGGCAGAGCGTATCGGCCACAACGCGCAGTTGACCACCTTCTGCATCCGTCACCCATCCGTGGTGCGCCAAGACCTTTGCCTGATGCGTCGCCTGTTCAGGGTCGGTCAGCACGGCCCCTTCGGTTTCACGTGAAACCAGCGCGCCGTCCGGCCGGTAGCGGCGATCAACAAACGCCTCGTTGAATACCGTCAACCCCGCCGCCTGGCCCGCTGTGATCAGGCATGACCCGGACAGGCCAATCAGGATCAGGGCCGGGTCTAATGCCGCCACAGCGCGGGCAATGGCCGCCGCCACTTCGGCATCGCGCGCCGCCACGTTATACAGTGCGCCGTGAGGTTTGACATGCGCCAGGCGCAGCCCCAGCCGCGCCGCCTGTTCGGCCAGCGCCTCGGTCTGCTGTGTCACCCAAGCGGCAATCTGCGTACTCGATCCCGCCAGCGGGATGCGCCCAAAGCGCTCCCGGTCGGGATAGGACGGGTGCGCGCCCACCGCAACGCCCTGCTCGGCGGCCAGCCGCAATACGCGCGTCATGCTCGCCGCGTCCCCCGCGTGGCCGCCGCTGGCAATCGACACCCGATCCAGATACGGCATCAGCGCCGCGTCGTCGTAACCCTCGCCCAGGTCGGCATTCAATTCGATCACCTCGCCCCTCCCGTCTGCGTGGCGGCCAGCGCCTGCGCCTGTTCAACCGACACCGTCTCAAAGCACACGGCATCCCCCGGCTGCAATTGCGCCAGACGCGGATGGTCTGCGCGGATCACGCATCCGATCACGGGATAGCCACCGGTCACCGGGCCGTCCCAGCCCAGAATGATCGGCTGCCCGTCGGGCGGCACTTGCACCGCGCCGGGCAGCACCCCCTGTGAGGCCAGCTCAGTCCGGGCGCAGGTAACCGCAGGCCCATGCAGACGCAGCCCACGCCGGTCACTGGCTGCGCCGATACGGTAGCGACCGCCGAAAAACGCCGCCAGCCCGGCATCATCGAACAGCCCGGTTTGGGGTCCCGCCACCAGCCGCAGCGGCGTGTCCTTATCCAGATTTGCGGCAGGGCTTGCCAGGCGCAGTGTCTCCAACGGGAGACTCGCCCGACCACAGGCCAGCACGTCGCCCGCTTTCAGCGCACGCCCTTCGTGTCCGCCAAACCCGGACGGCAAAAACGTGCTGCGACTGCCCAGCAGCAAGGGCACCGCAATACCGCCCTGCACCGCCAGCCAGCTGCGGCACCCCGATTGCGCCTTCCCCAGCGTCAGGGTTTCCCCCGCCGCCAGCGCCACCGGGCTATTCCAGACCACTGGTGCGCCGCTGCTGCGATGCGCCTCGAATCGCGCGCCCGTCAATGCCACAATGCCCCCCAACGGAAAATGCAAGACCGGCCCCGCCAGCAGCAACTCCAGCCCGGCCGCGTCAGCGGGGTTGCCGACGCAGGCATTGGCCTCCGCCAGCGCCCACGCATCCGCCGCGCCGCCAATTGGCACTCCCAGCGCGCCCCAGCCGGGTCGTCCCGCGTCCATCACCAGGTCGCAGCGCCCGGGCTTGAAAACTTCGATCATCGCGCGGACACCGGGACAAACCGCACACGGTCGCCCGGCATCAACAGGGCAGGCGCGGCGCGGGCGGGATCGAACAGAACCGACGCCGTGCGGCCGATCAACTGCCAGCCGCCCGGGCCCTGTGCCGGATAGATTCCGCATACCTCGCCGCCGATGGCTACACTGCCAGCCGCGACATGCACCCGGGGCGTCTCGCGGCGCGGGCTCGCCAGCGCCTGCGGCAGCCCGCGCAAATACGGAAACCCCGGCTGAAATCCGAGAAAAGCCACCGTATAGTCCGACGCGGCATGGCATTGGATAAACGCCGCCTCGGTCAGCCCTGCCCGGCTTGCCAGCGCGGGCAAATCCGGGCCGGCCTCGCCACCATATTCCACTTCCAGCACGTGCCGACGGCCGCTGGTCGTGGCCTCGGCAGGCAATACCGCCGCCAGTGCGCGACGCAAGTTCTCCGGCAACGGCGCTCCGGGCTTTATCAGCGCGGACTTCAATACCAATAAAATGCTGTCATCTGTTGGGATAATGTCGTCTAATTCGCTTAAATTCAGTGAAACAAGCTGCTTGTAGCGCGCCAGCGTCGCGGTTCCGGTGTTCACCCTCAGGCCGCGCTCACCCATCCAGCGCAACTCGGGCACGCACACAGGTTGACCGGTTTTCAGCTTTCCCATAGGGTGAAACCCTTTTCGGAGTAATACACAATGCACGGCATTTCAATGGTCGCGGTGTTCATGGCGCTCAGTCTGCTCACTCAGCCAGCGTGGGCCGTCATGAGCGCAGTCAATCCTGCATTGTCGCAAAACCTCGATAGCCGGCCTAAAAAAGTCGTACTCCTGCCGCCACAGGTTTTTCTCTACGAAATTTCTGCAGGTGGCGTGCCCACCCGCATGACCGACTGGGAAACCACCGCCCGGACGAATATCAACAGCGCCGCCAGCCGTCTGGCCAGTGAGTCCCGGCTGTTCGAACTGGTTGCCGCACCCCCGCCGGATACGCTTGCACAAGAGACCCTGGACGCGCATATCGGCCTGTACGACCGTGTGGCGCAGTCGGTTTTCGTCTATGGCCGAGGCGAGCAAAGTGCCTGGGCGCACAAGAAAATGGAATTCGACTACACCGTGGGGCCCGGCCTCGCGTTTCTGCGTGAACAAACCGGTGCTGATGCGGCCCTGATTATCCTGGGCTCGGATTTCATTTCGTCGGGTGGGCGCAAGGCCGCGTTCATCGCCGGGCTGGCGCTGGGCATCGTCATGCCGCTGGGGCAATCGTTCCTGACTGCCGGGATCGTGGATCTCAAGACCGGTGACGTGCAATGGATGAGCTTCGATTCGGGCTACAAGGATACGCGCGATGCCGCTGACGTAGACCGGCTGATGCGCGCGCTGTATCAGACCTGGCCGGGGCCACGATGAGCCACATCCGCCTGCTGGCATTCGCCCTCGGCTTCACGCTGGCCGCCCCGGCACAGGCTGAAACCGTCGCGCCCTGGCGCAGCATGGACGAAACGCAGACGCTCGTCGCCGGCGAAAAAAGCCTGTGGCAGGAGGCAGCGGAATTCGATCTGGCGCTGGCACGCGCGGGCAAAATCAATACCGATCCCGCGCTGAACGCCTACCTGCAGGGCATCATGAACCGGCTCTATCCCGAGTTCAAAGACCACATCAAGGTGCGGCTCGTCAACGCCCAGCACATCAACGCCTTTGCCCTGCCCAACGGCAGTGTTTACGTCAACGCCGGGCTGGTGGCGCGCTTCCAGAACGAAGCCCAGCTGGCGACCGTGCTGGCGCACGAAGGCGCACATTTCACCCACCGCCATTCCCTGCAACAGGCCGAGCGCGTGCGCAACGCCGCCGCGTTTGCACTGGTGGTGGGGATGCTCGGCGTGCCGCTGGCAGGTGATATTGTCGCGCTGTCGTCGATGTTCGGCTTTTCGCGCGAACACGAACGCGAAGCCGACCAGATCGGCTATCAGCGGCTGATCGCCGCAGGCTACGCCCCCCGCGAAAGCATCAAGACCTTTCAGCACCTGCAGGCTGAAATCAAGGCGGCCGACATCAAGGAACCGTTTTTCTTTGCCAGCCATCCCCGGTTGCAGGAGCGCATCGACAATTTCAGCGCCTTGTCGCAGCACCATCCAGACGGCGAAATCGCCCACGAACGCTTCGTCGAAAACACGGCCAGCCTGCGTCTGGCTTCGCTCGCAGCCGATCTCACGGCCTATCGCTACAAGCAGATCATCCTGGTGCTCGGCAACCCCGACACCCGTCGCGAATACCCGCCGGAGGCCGCCTATTATCTGGGTGAAGCCTACCGCCTGCGCAACGAGACCGGGGACGCCGACCTTGCCGAGCGTGAGTTCCGCCTCGCCATCGAAACGGCACCGCGTTTTGCGCCCACGCACCGGGCGCTGGCGTACCTGCTGTACAAACGCGGCGACAAGGCCGCAGCCTCACCGCTGTTTCGGCGTTATCTCGAACTCGCGCCCGACGCGGCGGATCGAGGCTATGTCGAATTCGCCCTCAAGGACACCCCACCCTCATGAATCCACGTCTTGTCGCTGTCGTACTGCTGGCCCTGGCGCTCGCTGCCTGTACACCGTGGGCGCGTGTCGCGCCGGACACGCGTGCGTACGACAAACGCAGCGACTACACCCTCGATTTGCCGCTCGGCTGGGTCAAGCGCACCGCCGACGCCAACGATCTGTTCCTCACCCGCGACGGCCCTGCGCTCAACTTCATCCTCGTCGCCCGCCAGCCACACGACCGCAAGCTGCCTCGCACCAAACGCGAAACCCGCGCCGACATGCTGCCGTTCGAGCTGGCCGAACTGGCGCTGGCCGAATGGAAAAGCAGCGAAGCCACCGCCAACCTCGAAGTGCTGGCCAACACCCCCGCCACCCTCGGCGGACAGCCCGCCGCACGCCTGCACATCCGCTACAAAAACGAACGCGGCCTGCCGATCGAGCGCCTCCTGATCGCCCGCATCGACGCCAAGGGTCGCCTGTCTTTCCTGTACGAAGCACCGGCGATTGTGTATTTCCAGCGCGGCCTGGCTGATTTTGAGGCGATGGTGGCGAGCGTACGGTTTCAGTAGCCGGACGGGCCGGCCCGGCACGCGCGGCCTGCAGGGCAAAGCCCACGCCCAACAAAAAGGGGCTCCCTCGGAGCCCCCTTAGCCTAAGCCGGATCAGGTCAGTCCTTGAATCGCCCACGCACCCCGACGCGTGCTGCGCCACCGGCGCCACGTGAGGGGGTAGCACTGCGATTGTCCGGACCGTAACTGCGACGCGGTTCGCCACTGGCCGCGCCACGCGGCTGGCCACTGCGCGGGCGGTCGCCCTGCGGACGCTGGGCACGCGCCTTGGCTTCCTGTTCACGCTTTTTCCAGTACTCGATGCTATTGCCATCAACATCGGGTTTCGGTGCGCGTTCGGGTTCCAGGCGGTTGCCTTCACGCGGCGGACGGGTATCGAAAGAACCACGTGCGGCCTGATCGAAACGGTTACCACGCGGCGGCGCATCGGCGGCACGCGGCGGACGATCCGTACGCACGCCCCGGTCACGGTTGTCCGCGCTGTCAGCGCGCGGTGCCCGGTCGCCATAGGCGCGCGGCGCGCCGTCGAATTTACGTTCGGGACGATCGCCACCGCCCCAGCTGCGTTTTTCACCAAACCCGCCGCTACCGCGATTGCCCCCGGCGCTGCTGCGCGGACGCCCATTACCCGCCGGGCGAGCACCGCCGCTCTGCGGACGCTGGGTCGGCTCCAGTCCGGGCAGGGTGTGGATTTCGATACGGTTGCCGGTGTAACGCTCGATGTTCTTCACCAGGCCGCCTTCGCGCATTCCGGCAAAGCTCACCGCGATGCCGGTGCGCCCGGCACGGCCGGTACGGCCAATGCGGTGGACATAATCTTCGGCCTGACGCGGCAAATCGAAATTGATGACATGGCTGATACCAGCCACATCGATCCCGCGTGCCGCCACGTCGGTGGCGACCAGCACTTTGGTCCGGCCTTCGCGCAGGCGTTGCAGCGCGCGGTTGCGCTGACCCTGCTGCATATCGCCATGCAGCGCATCGGAAGCGAAACCGCTTTCCGACAGCAAATCGGAAATTTCTTCAGTGCTGCGCTTGGTCGAGGCAAACACGATGGCCTGGGTCAGGTCCACATCGCGCAACAGGGCATCGAGCAGACGCTGTTTGTGATCCATGTTGTCGGTGTAGAGCAGGCGCTGTTCGATTTTCGCGTCGGCCTGGGCCACCGCTTCGATTTCGATACGCAGCGCATCGCGGGTAAGCTGACGCGCCAGGTTGCCGACGACGCCATCCAGCGTGGCCGAGAACAGCAGGGTCTGGCGCTCGGTCGGACAGCGCGCAGCAATCGCCTGGATGTCATCGACAAAGCCCATGTCCAGCATCCGGTCCGCTTCGTCCAGCACCAGCACCTCGATGCGCGAAAAGTCGATCTTGCCGCGCTCCAGATGGTCGATCAGACGGCCCGGGGTGGCGACCACGATGTCCACCGGCTGTGCCAGCCGCTTCAGCTGCAGGCCGTACGGCGCACCGCCGACCAGACACGCAGTGCGAAAACGCCGCAGCGCCTGGCCGTAGGTCATTGCGGCTTTTTCCACTTGCAGCGCGAGTTCGCGTGTGGGCGTGAGCACCAGCACGCGCGGGCCCATGCTCTTGATGGTGGGCTCGGCCTGCAGGCGTTGCAGCGACGGCAGCAGGAACGCCGCCGTCTTGCCGCTGCCGGTGTGTGACGACACCAGCAGATCGCGCCCGGTAATGGCCGCAGGAATCGCCTGCTGCTGCACCGGCGTCGCGGTTTCGTAACCCGAAGCGGTCACGGCGTTGAGGATGAGGGGATCAAGTCCCAGTTCAGAAAATTGCATGACTAACCTTATAGTGAGCGCACCGGCACAAGGCCGCAAACGCGCTATCCCGATCTGCCCGAAGGACAGATCAAATATACGAACCGGATATCAAAGCGGCGTTTGTCGGGAGGTCATCCCAAAACGCCCACGGGTCGCGTCGATCACATCGGCGCCAACCACAAGACTTGTCACTGCCGGAGGTGAAACAATCCGGCGGCACAATAGAGAGGTCGAAGACGATGGGGCTGTGAGAACAGTCCCGAGGCACGGCGGCGGCGTAATACGCTGCTCCTGCCCACTGCTGTATGCACAACGCTGCGGAGTGTATCAGAAAGCCCTGATTTACCAAGCGGTATTTATGGCCTCGGTATTTATGGCCTCTAGATTTCAAGTGTCACCCGCATCGCCGCGAAAGCAAAATCAAGGCAATTCGTCTCCCGCCAACGGTGGTTGCGTCTTCGGGCTGGCCGCCAGCCAGGTATCAAACACATTCAAATCGCCGCGCGCTTGACGCTCGCGAAAATAGGCCTCGGTTTTCAGCGCCGATATCTTTTCGGCAATGGCCGTGACGAAAAACTGGTTCATCGAAACATGCTCCTCGTCAGCCACCTGACGCGCGTAAGTGAACAGGGATTCGGGAACTCGCAAAGCGTAATTAGCCATCAGATTTTCTCCTCTTGCAGCTGTCGTAAAAATGCACCCGGGGTCAGCACCGGCAGACGAAAGTTTGCCGCCGCAGCAAAGTCTGCGACATTAAGCGTCACCAGCGCGTCTGCACGGCCGTTCAATGCGGTTTCCAGCACCATTTCATCCGCAGGGTCGCGCAACTGCGGTCGCCACAAGTAATGCAGATGCACGGGCTCGATGCATAGACAGAGGGCATCGAGAAAGGCATCGGTCATCTCAGGGCTGCGCTGGCTCGCCGCAAGCTGATCCGATCGCCTAAGCACGGCTTCATATTCCAGCATCAGCGGTACCGAGACCAGCGCCCTATAACGACCTTGTCGCAATTCATGCAACAAGATAAACGACGCGCCAAGCTGGCTACGGGATGCCGCCACTAAAATATTTGTGTCCAGAACAACGCGTCTAGTCATATCGCCAATGATATTACTATATGGCGCGATGTCAAGCCTGCCGCACAGTTCATGCGTGGTGATACAGCTTGTGATACAGCCCGCCCTGCCCGATCAGCGCGTCGTGTCCGCCTTCTTCCACCACCCGCCCGTTCTCGAACACCAGAATACGGTCCGCCTGTTTCACCGCGCTGAGCCGGTGCGCAATGATCAGCGTCGTGCGTCCGGCCAGAAAGGCATGCATTGCCTGATGCAGATGGCGTTCGGTTTCGCTGTCCAGCGCCGACGTGGCTTCGTCGAGTATGACCAGACGCGGGTTGGCCACGATCATTCGCGCAATGGCCAGGCGTTGCCGCTGCCCGCCTGACAGCCGCACGCCCTGCCGCCCGACCACGGTATCCAGTCCATGCGGCAAGGCTGCGACGATTTCCGTCAGCTGGGCAATCGCCAGTGCCTGCCACAGTACCGCGTCGTCGGCCTCGCGCCCGAGGGTGAGATTGCTGCGGATACTGTCGTTGAACAGTACCGGATGCTGCAACACCACGCCCACGTGTTCGCGCACCATCTCCCAGCCCATGTCTGTCACCGGCGTGTCGCCATACACTATCTGCCCCGAGCGGACGGGATACAGGCCCAGCAGCGCCTGAACCAGGGTCGATTTCCCGCCACCTGACGCCCCGACCAGCGCCACCTTTTCGCCCGGCGCAATCGTCAGGCTCACGTCGTCGAGTACCGTCTCGCCATCCGCCTCGTAGGCAAAGCTCACGTGATGCAGCGCCAGGCCCACCGTGGTACGTCCCGCAAACGGATCGCGCTGCGCCGGATGCGCCGGTTCATCCTTCATCCCCAGCAGCGCGTTGATCCGCCCCAGTGCCGCGTTGGCGGCAAACCAGGAATACTGCATGTTCACCAGCTCCTGCACCGGCGTCATCATGAACCAGAGGTAGCCGAACACCGCCAGCATTTCGCCGATGCTGAGATTGGAAAACACCACCATCAACATCGCGCCTGCGCGGAAGAAGTCGAACCCGGCGAGAAACACAAAAAAGGAAATCCGGCTCATCGCGTCCGACTTCCAGGCATACGCCGCCGCGTGCTGGCGTATCTCGGCCGCGCGTCCGGTCACGCGCGCCAGATAATGCTTTTCGCGGTTCATCGCGCGAATCTGCGTCAGCGCATCCAGCGTTTCCGCCAGAGCGTCCTGAAACGCCTCGAATGCGCGATTCTCGTGCTTCTTCAGATCCTTCACCCGCTTGCCCAGCCGGGTCGAAAACAGGATCACCAGCGGATTCAGTAGCAGAATGAACAAGGCCAGCTGCCAGTGCATCCAGAACAGCACGCCCGCAATCCCCACCAGCGTCAGCACCGACACCACAAACCCCGAGATCGATGCGCCAAGAAAAGTATCGATGGCGTTGAGATCGGTGACGAAATGCGACGTCACCCGTCCCGCACCGACGGTTTCGAATTCCGACAGCGCAATTTTCGACAGCCGGTTCAGCATCCGCACCCGGATGCGGTACACGGTTTCCTTCGCCAGCAGCGAAAAGCTGCGCCCCTGCCACACGTTGAGCAGAATCGAAGCGAGCCGCAACGCCACCGTCAGCAGCAGCGCCGCGCCGATAAACAGCACCGGGCCGTGCCACGCCGCCGGGGTGTGCGCCGCAATCGCCCCGACGAACTGCGCGGGATGCTGCAGCAGCACCTCATCCACCATCAGCGGCAACAGCAGCGGCAGCGGCACCGCCGCCATCACCGCCAGCAGGGCGACGAGATTGGCCTGCATCAGGCGGCCCCGATGCCGCCGCAGTTCGTCGAAAATGCTACGCCAGGTCAGCGTCTCGGCGCGCATCAATACAGCCGCGCGCGCATCGGCGCGAGGACGCGCCGGTGCCTTGTTGTTCGGGTTGTTCTGATTCCACTCTGGAACATCGGCACCGGGCACGCTGTTGAAGTCATGCCCCTATTCTGCCCGATCTCACTCACGCCCACAGCGTTTCGCCACGACACCGGCCAGCCGGCAGCCGCGACAGAAACGCGTCCTTTCACCTGACGCCGAAACGCATCTCCGGGCTAAGGGAGCCATGATTGAAATCGCCAAGCAACACGTTGCCGTCGCTGTCCCGGGCATGAATGCGCCACACATATTCGCCACCGGGATGGAGCAACCCCCGAGGCGGCGCAAAGCGTGGCTCCGTCAGCAGACCTGACGCAAAGGATTCGGTTTCGGCCCATTCGTCTCGCAAGAAAACCTCGTAATACCTGGCACCCGGAATCGGATTCCAGCGCAACTCCGTCGATACGGGAACGGCGGCGGCACCCGGGGCAGGCAAGGTGTCGCTGGGATAGGCCATGAAATGGTGGATCACAAAGTCCCGGGCTTCGATTCGGCTGCCGTCCTTGAGCATGATCTCGGCCCGATACCAACCGTCAACCGGCTTCTCCGGTAAACCCAGGTGGGAGATAAAGGCACGCTTCGCCTGGCCTGATTTCGTCTCGAAGGTGCGGAAACGGTTCAAATCCAGGGTGCCGACAGATCTGCCGTCAGGCGCAAATACCGTAACCCTGGCCATTTCTTCAAAGCGCGTTGTGGAGAACACGGCCATCAGGAAACGCGGCTCGTCCGGCCAGTTGCAAACATGGATGTCAAAGAATCCGGCGGCGGTGTAGTGCGGGTCGCCTTCGTTCGCCGCGTGCACGATCCCGCTCAGCAGGCAGCCTGCCAGCAGGGAAACCCATCGACCGGTCCGCCTGTCGTTCCTCGGCGCGCGGTGGCCTTTTCCAGCAAAGCGTAATGCGGCCAGGCCCCTCGAAAGCCAGGCAATCGGGTGCGCAGCGCAATCCATCGGGCGGTGAACACGATCAAAAGCGGACAACCCCGGCTTCACGTGGTTTTCCTCAAGACGGCGCGCGGTCAACTGCTCTTTCCAGATTTAATGTTTTGGCAAGTTTTGGCGTCATCGCCCGCAGCCGCTGGCTCAATGCCCGCAGCATGCCTATCCCAAGTTCCGGATAGGACATCAGCAATCCATGCAGACGATCCTTGTCCAACGCGAGCGCCTCGGTGTCCTCCAGTACGTGGGCGGTCGCCGAGCGGGGTTCGCTGTCAATGAGGGCCATCTCGCCCAGGCAATCGCCCGCCCGCAGTTCATTGATGAGCAACTGGCAGGCCGGATCAGGATCGACAGAAATGCCGATGTGGCCCGAGGTGAGGATATACAGTTCCAGCCCCATGTCGCCCTTATCGAACACCCGTTCCCCCTTCGCCCACGCCACCGGTTCCAGCAGGGGTGCCAGCCGGCTGAGCTGGTCTGTGCGCAAACAGACAAAAAGCGGCACCCTGGCGAGCAGGAGGACGCGTTCCAGATGATGGCTCATATTGCGAACCTGCCGTTTCCGAGGCAATAGCGGGCGCATTCTGCCAGCCACCCGCTGCCATATTCCTGGCACCACTTCAGCCAGACACCGGGAACCCGCTTGCCGCCAGGCGGCTCTCCGTCCAGGGCCACCCCCTCGCGCTCGGCTTCATAAAGCACAGCCAGTTCGCGGAACACATGGCCTTCTTTGCGGAACTGCAGGGCAGACTCCATCGCCCGGGCCCAGAGCTGACGGTTCTGGCTGGCGAGGCCGGCGCGTATGTAGCTCATTTGCTGACTCTGATCGAGGCAGCCCAGGATATGCAACACGACATCCAGATGACGCCTGGCTTCTTCGCGCAGCACCCGCGTCAGAAGCTGCAAACCCGGATCCGTCACCGCGTCCGGGGTGGAGAGGTTTTGCAGGATCAGCAGCTTGTCGCGGGCATAGTGCAGATGTCTGGTGGAGACCTGGCGCAGCACGTCGACCTGATTATCAGAGTTGGAAACGGACAATTCCGAAATCATCACGGTCTGCAGATCGAAATCGGATTGCCGCCGGAAAAGGGCCTCGATCCAGGCTTCCGGAGTTTGCGGCATGAAGGGTTTCGCACATTCCCGTGCCGTCGCACGAACACGGTAGTCCGTATCCTGCACCGCCCGCGATAACCAGTCGAGACCCGGCAGGTCCGCAAGACGCAGGGTGGCCGCTGCGCGGATGGCTGCGGCACGCACTTGGTGCGCGGGGTCAGACAGTGCCTGGTGGATAGTCTCTACCGCCTCACCCGCCGCAGCGTGCGAACAGCGTGACCAGATCGCAAGCGCCAGCGCGCGCGCCCGGGCATTCTCGTCTGCCAGCATCGGCCGGACCAGCGGCATCAAATCAGGATGCGGCCTCGACGCCAGCGCGCCCAGCGCTGACAGAAAATCTCCGGGATGCGAGGACGCCAGAAGTTTCTGCAGGACATCGAGCGATCGGGCCTTGAGCGGCGCATCGTCGCCCTGCAGACATCCGGCCGCGATTACGGCACGCAGACGCGGGCTGCCTGTTGCCAGCCATTCCACTGCACACCCGGTCACCGCAGGAAACTCCACCGCCATCAGCAAACGCGATGTCGTCGCCAGCAGATGCGCATCACCGTGCCGGGCGCTCTCCCATGCCACGCTCTCCCAGTCCGAGGGTGCAAGACGGGCTATGCGCGACAGCAGCGGGTCCTGCAGCTTGGGGGGCAGGTCGGTGTAGACATGCAGCATCGCGGCCCCGGCGTGCTCCGGCGAAAGCCGTTCCAGCATGTCCGCATAGTTGTTCAGCAGCGCCAGCGTTTCAGCCCGCCGCATCTGGTCGGCCAGCCTGAATGCCGTCTCCCGGTCGACCCCTCCCAGCGCGGACACCCTGTCAGCATCCTCGACGAAGACGGAATCGCCGACCATGGCCACCAGGCTTTCACGATAGGCGTCATTCTTTTTCAGCTTGACCCAGAACAGCATCACCGCAGCGACGAAGCCGCCGCCGGCCACCCATTCCAGCGGTGCGTCCTGTGGTGCGGCCCAGAGCAACAGCGCTGCCGCCAGCAGGCCAACGGGAAGCACCAGGCCGGTGATCAGTGCGCGCACCCGGCCCTGCATATAGCCGGGCAGGGCCTGATAAAACAGACCGGCAACATTGTTCCGGAAGCCTGACAGGATGCCCCGGGAATTGATTCGTCCCATGACCGCTGCGGTGAAAGTCGGGCTTGCGGCCATCAGGCCCAGCGTCAGCAGACTGGTCAAGGGAAAGACCAGGTTCATGGTTTTCAGGCCGAAGCGGTGGCTCAAGCGGCTGAACAGCAGTAACTGGGTCAGCAGCACACCGATATTGGTCAAGGCCGACAGCCAGCCGAAGAACGCCGCCAGTTCACGCTCGTCCGGATAGTGCTTGACGAAAATCCTGCCCGCCACGTATTCCTGGATGCTGAGTACCATCACCAGCAGAAACATGCCGAGCGCCGTGATTCGTGCGAGCGGGGAGGATCGCGCGAACATCAGGCCCTCCCGCAGCATCAGCACGGGCGAGGTGGCATGGCCCCGCTTGATCAGGCAATGCGACGGTTCCCCCCAGTGCCGCCAGACCAGCAGCCCTACCAGCAAGGCCAGGCTCATGGTCCAGATCAGTGCGGTGTGCAGGATCGGCAGAGCCGTCCCCGACATCCCCACGAACAAACCACCCGCGATTCGTCCCGCAAGAAACACCCCCATTGCCGAGGGGAGCAGTCGCTTGGCCTGCTGGGCATCGAAGAAGCTCGCGAGGTAAAGATACAAATGGGTCAGCAGCAGTTCGGAAATCACGCCGTACGCAACAAAGTACAGGGCGATGCCGGTTCGGCCGACGCTCACCATGACCAGCCAGGCAAGACCGATGGTCAAGCAGATGCCGATGAGCATGTAAACGAAAAGCCGATGCGGCGTCAGGCGATCGACGAAGGCAGCGTAGGCGAGGCTCGCCGGGACCAGGGTCAGGGCGATAAGGGCGTACATGTGCGGGAGGTACTCCATCCCGTACAGCTTGAAGAAAAGCGCGTCGCTGGAAATATGCCCGATGGAAAGGCCGAACCCGGCGACAAGGGAGAAAATATAGAGGAAAACCATGATCCGCCCTTCACCGGGACGGAGCATCAGAAGCCGGGAAAGCGAATGACGACGGTTCATACGGGCTCGGCGCGGGGGATCACGACGCGGCGGGTCACGGCGGCGAATAAAGCGGGGAGCAGCTCATCCAAAATTCCCTCTGAAAACGTCGGGCTCATTTCCCGTGAACCCGGCTTGCATCGAATCGACACCATGAAAAAACGCGACGCGAAATATCCTGCATCGCCAGATGCCCAGAGAGGAAGCGATCACTGATTATGCACGCTTGATTCTGATTAGCGTGACAACGCTATCTTAAATGCTTTGGGGTTCGGGCCCCGCGCTGCCTCACACTGCTTGAGCAAACCGAGCGTCATCATCGCCTCAAGCGTCATCGGGCCGAATCCATCATTATTTTCCAATGCAGAATGTGCCGAAAATTTCGCCCAGCAAATCGTCGGCGCTAAATACGCCGGTAATGTCAGACAGTGCGCCCTGTGCCAGCCGCAGCTCTTCGGCAAAAAGCTCGAGTTGCCCCGCCGCGGCGCGCGCGGCGGCAATGTGGGCCGCGCCACGCGCAAGCGCATCCAGATGCCGGGTGCGCGCCATGAACGTGCCTTCTCCAGCGGCCTGCCAGCCCGCCAGCGCCAGCAGTTTGTCGCGCAGCAACGGCACGCCTGCGCCGGTTTTGGCCGACAGCCACACCTCATCACCCCGCACACACGGCGCTTCGCCGGTTGCATCAATCTTGTTGTGTATCGTCAGCCGGGGAATTGCGGGCAGGCGCGCCAGCGTCGCCGCCTCGTGCGCGCCCACGCCATGCGCCGTATCCACCAGCAGCAGCGCCACGTCAGCTTTGTCCGCTGCCGCCCAGGTGCGCGCAATGCCCATCTGTTCGACCGGATCGTCGGTCTCGCGCAGGCCGGCGGTATCAATCACGTGCAGCGGCACGCCCTGGATCTGGATCGCCTCACGTACCGTGTCGCGGGTCGTTCCGGCGATCTCCGTCACAATCGCCGCCTCGAACCCGGCCAGCTGATTGAGCAGGCTCGACTTGCCCACATTGGGCTGGCCGATCAACACCACCGTCAGCCCTTCGCGCAGCAACGCCCCCTGCCGCGCCTGCGCACGCACTTCGGCCAGTCTGGCGTCCAGCGCATCAAGCTGGCCAAAGGCATTGGCCGCCTGCAGAAAATCGATGTCTTCCTCGGGAAAGTCCAGCGTCGCCTCGACCAGCGTACGCAATCGGGTCAGGCCGTCCACCAGCGCGTGCACCTGCTCGGAAAACACCCCCGAAAGCGAGCGCACCGCCGAGCGCGCCGCCTCGACCGAGGCCGCATCGATCAGATCCGCCACCGCCTCGGCCTGCGCCAGATCAAGCTTGCCGTTGAGAAACGCCCGCCGCGAAAACTCGCCGGGTTCGGCCAGCCGGGCACCCAGCGCAATGCAGCGTTGCAGAATGAGATCGAGCACCACCGGGCCGCCGTGGCCCTGCAGTTCCAGCACCGCCTCGCCGGTGAACGAATGCGGCGCAGCAAAGTACAGCGCAATGCCCTCGTCGAGCACGCTGCCATCGGTATCAAGAAAGGGGATAAACGTCGCGTGGCGCGGCGCGGGCAGCCGGCCCAGGATGGCCTGCGCCAGCGCCGCTACCTGCGTGTCCACACCCGAGACGCGCACCACGCCCACCCCACCGCGCCCGGGCGCGGTGGCGATGGCAGCAATAAGCTCGGGGTCGGGATAGGTGCGCAGGAGATGTCCTGAATTTCAGTAATGAAAGCGGCATTGCGCCACCAGAATTTTGCCGTCCCGCACCGTGTAGACCAGCCGATGCTCTTTAGTGATCCGCCGCGACCAGTAGCCGCTCCAGTTTTCGCGCAGGGCTTCTGGCTTGCCTGTTCCGGTGAAAGGCGTTTGCTGGATTTCTTTCAACAGCGCGCGAATTTTATCCAGCATGGCTGGATGGTGTCTTTCCCAGTAACGCCAGTCTTTGTCCGCCTGGCTGGAAAAAACCACATTCAAATGCTGCGCTCCACGCCGCCACCCGATTCCAATTCGACGATCGCGGCATCCAGCAGTGCAGCATTTTTTGCGGAGGATCTCAGGTGCAGGGTTTCCTGCACCGAAGCCCACTCGGCCGCCGGAACGATCACGACATTCCGGCCATCGGCGCGGGTCACAATCAGCGGCTCGCCCGTGTCACAGACTTCTTCGACGGACTCGGAAAGATGCTTGCGAAACTGGGTAAAGGCAATGGCGCTGCTCATGGCACACCTCAAAACTTATATACCGGACGTCAGTTTAACCGTTGCCTTCTCTTTTTACAGCCAGCAAACGGCTGCACATCACTCAGCGAAACTTGATTCTCTCGCTAATGGTGAGGCTCATCTTGCCACCGCCACAGCATTGCGCGACACTCATCGCATAACAAAGCACAAGCGACACCGGCGCGGAGAACAATCAACGATCAAACCGGGAGAACAAATGCAAGTTCCAATGGCGCGCACCATCATACCGCCCAGCCCAAATGAAAACGGCGAACCGAAGTTCGCCGTTTGTATCGGTGGGCTCGGCCTTTCGGCTTTGCCCTTGTTACCGATAGTCCCCACCATCGGAATGCCTGATACGGTTTCGATCATAGCACGACCCCAAACAAAGGAAGCCGCATGAAATACCGCGCAGGTCTTGATCTGGGCACCGCATCCATCGGCCTGGCCGCGTTTTCTCTGGACAACAACAGCCTGCCATGCGACTTGGTCTGGAAGAGCATCCGTATCTTTGATGAACCCCTAGATAACAGCACGGCCGGCTTGCAATCCAAAAAAGCTGCCCGGCGCGCGGCGCGAATGCAGCGGCGTCAAATCGACCGACGACGCGGACGCAACCGAAGAATTGTCGCCCTTGCGTCCTTTCTGAATCTAGTGGACTTCCGTATCCCGCGTGACGGCGGTCAAGCCACACTTGAACTACGCGCGCGCGCCGCACGTGAGCGCATCGAACTCGACGAGTTGCTTCGCGTTTTCCTGCGCATGAGCAAGCGGCGAGGGTACGCCGGAGAATTTCGGCAGAAAAAGGAAGGCGCAAAAGTCGGCGAGATCGAAGGCGGCAGCAACGATCTCAAAGATGCCATGACGACACTCGCCAAGGAACGCGGGTTGGAAACCGTCACGCTCGGTGAATATTTGCACCAACGCTGGATGCAAGGACTACCCACAAAGCTCAAGGTCAAGGAAAACCGCACCGACGAGAGTAGCGATCTTCCCAACCTCTACGCACTGCGAAGTCAGGTTGAGGCTGAATTCGAGCAAATATGGTTAATCCAGGCAAGGCACCACGCGATCTTGAATGGCGTACAAGACGACAAGCCCTTAAAAGCCATCTTTCGAGAAGCGATCTTCCATCAACGGCCACTCAAATCTGTCGGTGGCATGGTCGGGCAATGTCCACTGGAACCCACCTTGCCACGTGCACCAAGAGCACAACCGGCCTTCCAGCATTTCCGCATCGAAAAAACCCTGACCGATCTGCGCTGGGGCGCTGGCAAGCGCGCCAAATCCTTGACCAAGCCCCAGAAAGACATCATCCGCGCCCTGCTCGACGAAAAAGAAACCCTCAGCTTCAAGGCCATCAACGATGCCCTGAAGAAGGCGGGGCATCCCGGCCCGGAAGGACACGGCCTCAACATGGACCGCATCAGCCGCGAGGAAATTCACGGCAACAAAACCAACACAGTTTTCCGAAAGCTTGGTCTGGAACAGGAATGGAAAGCGCTTGTAGCGCGCACCCAGATTCAGATCATCAATTTCCTCGCCGATCTTGGCTCGCCCGAACAACTCGACGACCCCCTCTGGCATACACGCTTTGTTCGCCGCGCCAAGACCGCCCGCAAGGATGAAAAAGGGAACTGGATTTATGAGGACAAGCCTCGTCAATTCGATCCTGTTTTCATCGACTTCATCAACCTGCTCAAGGAAAACGAGAAATTCGATCACCTGCCCAAGATGGGATTTGACGGTGGTCGCGCGTCCTATTCCATCAAAGCGCTGAGCACCTTGGCGGAGTGGATCGCAGAGCCTTGGTGGGAAGCCAACTGGCAGGGAGAGAAACGCATCGACGAAGAAGCCGCCGTTCGTACCTGCTATGCGCACACCCTGAAGCAAAATATCCAGCAACTGCCGCATTTGAACGCCCCCACTCCAACTGGAAACGACGTTGTGGACGGTGCCTTGCGTCAGTTGCACCGCGAATTCAATCGCATGATTGACGTGCTTGGCGCGCCCCCGCATGAACTCGTGGTGGAACTCGCGCGCGAAATGGGTGTAGGCGTGAAGAAACGCAACGAGCGCGAAGCGGAAAATGCAAAAAATCGCACCGCGCGATTAAATGCAGAAAAAGCCATCCGCGCCGCAGGAGCCTCCGTCACGCCACCACGAGTACGGCGATACTTATTGTGGCGCGAACAGAGTGAGGGACTATGCCCCTACTGCACCCGGAAAATTGAACTGGGTGACGCCCTGAGCAGTATCGAAACAGAATACGAACACATCCTGCCCAAAAACCTGACGCAGGTCGGTTTGAAGCGTAGCGAGATCGTGCTGGCGCACCGCAGTTGCAATCAGGATAAGGGCGACCGTACCCCTTGGGAGGCGTGGGGTAATGGCAAAGACCCGGATCGGTGGAACATCATCGAACAACGCGCCGCCTGGTTTGAGAAAAACAAGCAATACCGCAAAGCAAAACTACTTTTGCTGAAGGACTTCGAAACCGAAGTCCTCACCGACGAATCCATCGCCGAATTCGCCGACCGCCAGTTTCACCAAACCTCGTGGATCGCCAAAGAAGCAGCCAAATGGCTGCAAAGCGTGTGTGCAACGCCCGTTTCCGTAGCGCGGGGTGGAACCACTGCCCTGCTGCGCCGAGGCTGGAAACTGGAAACCGTCATTCCTCAGGTACGCATCGAGGAAGGTTTGCCCGTGCTGGCCGAAGAAGAAATCCGGGTAAGCACGGTAGACGGAAAGGAGAAAAAAGAAAAAACCACACCCGTGATTTCGACTGCGGATTTCGAAAAATATCGCAAGCTATGGGAGGGCCACCCGTCCAGCAAAGAGCTGCACACCGACCTCAAGCTCAACAAGCGTATCGACCACCGGCATCATCTCATTGACGCCATTACCATCGCGCTTACATCGCGTGCCCTGTTCCAGCAAATGGCTCGCGCCTACAAACAGGAAAGCGAAAAACCCGGCGAAACACGCCGCGTGCGACTGCACGCCCCCGAGCCTCCAGTTAAAAACCTGCGCGAACTTGCCTTGGCCGCGATCCGCGAATGCCCGCTTTCAATCAAACCGGATCGTTTCCCTGACGGGCAAATATTCCAGGGCACGGCTTACGGTATTGCACAGAAAGATGGCGAAAGCAAAAGCCGTCTGACCTTACGCGTAGAAATTGCAAAAATGATCGACCGCAAAAAAGGCACGGCAGATCAGGCAAGAAAAGCCATCGCCACTATTGTCAGCTCGACCATACGCAGGATTGTCAGCGATGCTTTCGAGTCACGCATCGTGCAAGGGAAAACCGCACCTGCTGCGCTAAGCGAACCGATAATTCAGGTTGTCGGGAAGAATCAAACAAAAATCCCCATAAAGCGCGTAGTTTGCTTTACGGACAAATATGCCGAAGAGGTGATGCTGGTCCGCCATACCAGCCGCAACGGCAAGCAGCACGACAAGCGCCTGCTTCACGCAGGCTATGCCTGGCTGAACAACGAGTTTTCCGAAGGCCGCATCGTGCGCCAGGAATTGGTGACGATCCAGCAAGCCATGGGGCAAAAAAGCAAACCGAAGGCGGAGGGCGTGTTGCGGTTGCACAAGGGCGATATCGTGCTGGATAGCAAAGACAACAAGCAGTATCGGATTGGCTATTTCACAGCAGAGGGGAATGTTTTCCTGATTCCCCACATTGACCCACGCGCCTTCGATGCCATCAAGGAGGTCGGCTCTGGCAAGAAAAAACTGTCTTTCGGTCAGGTCAAACGATTGAGCATCATCAACTGATGTCCGCCCACCGCATCCTGCTTATCGAGAACCCTGCCCGGCTACATGTCGATCTCGGGCGCTTACGGATCGAGTGCGAGGGGATGCCAGATGCTTTTGTCTTGCCACGCGATATTGCCGTGCTGTGTCTGCATCATCACAGCATCCAGGTCAGCGTGTATAGCCTGCGTGTGCTGGCTGAAGCCGGAGCAGGGATTATCGTCACCGATGCCAGCCATCATCCTTGCGCCTGGCTATTGCCCACCAACGGCAATGGCGATCTGGTGCGTCGGTTACGCCAACAAATCCAGCTTGATACCACCCCAACGAAAAACGCACTTTGGCAACAACTGGTTCAGGCGCGGTTGCGCACCCAAGCCGAAAACCTGCGCAGCCTGAAAAGAAACGGGGCGCTACGCCTGGAACGACTTGCCGACGAAGTCCAGCCCGGCGACATTGGCAAATGCGAGGGACAAGGAGCCCGACACTACTGGGCTCACCTGTTTCCGGAAAACTTCCGCCGCGAAAAACTGGGCGCAGACGACCCGATTAACGCCCGGCTCAATTTCGGTTATGCCATCCTGCGCTCGATGATCGCCCGTTCACTGGTCATGGGGGGACTCAACCCCGCGCTGGGGTTGGGTCATATCAGTACCGAAAATGCATTCAATCTGGCTGACGATTTCATCGAACCCTTTCGGTTCATCGTCGAGCGCCATGTCTGCCAAGGTGATCAAAGTGATTTCGATAGCCAGGCGAGAAAGCATCTGTTGCAACTGGTCAAAACGGAAGTTGTGCTCGAAGGCTCGGGCTACCGCCTGCCCGCTGCCATAGACGAAACGATTGCCAGCTATCTGCGTGTACTCGACGGGCGAGCGAAAAATCTTGCTCTGCCCACAGGTGGGCGGTTTCCAGATAACCCATGGCCGTAAACGGCTGGCGTGTCATGTGGGTCATTTGCGTATACGACTGCCCAATGACGGACGCGGAAGCACGCCACGATTACGGCGTATTTCGCAAGTGCCTGCTGCAGGAAAACTTCGTGCAACTACAAAACTCGCTCTATGTGCATCATTTCCCGACGTTGGCCGTCGGCGAGGCCACAATTTTGCGCTTGCGCAAGCACATTCCCGCCGGAGCGCAGGTCGCGTTTTTCATCGTTACCGACAAACAGTACGGTATGACCCGTGAATTTTTTGGCTGCAAACCCACAAGAAAAAAGCCCGACCTGCCAGAGCAAGTCGAGCTTTTTTGAACTACAACCACTTACCAATCAACCGGTTGCGATCAGCCAGAGGTTATCAGGCATTCCGATGGTGGGGTATCGGAACCATGAAAATCACGAAGATCGCCG
>JAJXUA010000025.1 GCA_021783275.1 Pseudomonadota bacterium | reverse complement strand
CGCAGATGCCTTACTCGCAGTTCATCGAAGAGGTTCGCTCCCAGCAGATCACCAAGGTGACAATTGAGGGCAACGTCCTCAAAGGTCAGCGCACCGACGGCTCGCCGTTTACCAGCTACGCGCCGACCGACCCCTATCTGGTGTCCGACCTGCTGAAAAATGGCGTGCAGTTCAATGCCGAGCCGCCGAAGCAGCCGTCTTTCCTGATGAGCCTGTTCATTTCCTGGTTCCCGATGCTGTTGCTGATCGGGGTATGGATATTCTTCATGCGCCAGATGCAGGGCGGCGGCAAGGGCGGAGCGTTTTCGTTCGGCAAGAGCCGGGCACGCCTGCTGGATGAAAATGCCACGCCGGTGACGTTTGCAGACGTGGCGGGCTGCGATGAAGCCAAGGAAGACGTGGCTGAACTGGTCGATTTCCTGAAAGACCCGACCAAATTCCAGAAACTGGGTGGCCGTATTCCGCGTGGCGTGTTGATGGTGGGCCCGCCGGGCACGGGTAAAACCCTGCTGGCGCGTTCGATTTCGGGCGAAGCCAAGGTGCCGTTCTTCAGCATTTCGGGTTCCGATTTTGTCGAAATGTTCGTTGGCGTCGGTGCGGCGCGCGTGCGCGACATGTTCGAGCAGGCGAAGAAAAATTCGCCCTGCATCATTTTCATCGATGAAATCGATGCGGTCGGTCGCCAGCGCGGCGCAGGGCTGGGGGGCGGCAATGACGAACGCGAACAGACGCTGAACCAGTTGCTGGTCGAGATGGATGGCTTCGAAGCCAGCGTCGGCGTCATCGTCATCGCGGCAACCAACCGTCCGGACGTGCTTGATCCGGCGCTGCTGCGTCCGGGCCGTTTCGACCGTCAGGTGGTGGTGGGGTTGCCGGATATCCGGGGCCGCGAACAGATTCTCATGGTGCATATGCGCAAAGTGCCGGTGGCGCCCGATGTGCGGGCTGATATCCTGGCGCGCGGCACTCCGGGCATGTCCGGTGCGGACCTGGCCAATCTGGTCAACGAGGCTGCGCTGTTTGCCGCACGGCGCAGCAAGCGCCTGGTGGACATGGATGACTTCGAGCAGGCCAAGGACAAGATATTCATGGGTGCCGAGCGCAAGTCCATGGTGATTACGCCGGAAGACAAGAAGAAAACGGCTTACCACGAGTCTGGTCACGCCGTCATCGGCATGACCCTGCCGGGCTGCGACCCGGTGCACAAGGTGACGGTGATACCGCGCGGTCGTGCGCTGGGCGTCACCATGTCGCTGCCGGAAATTGACCGCTACAGCCTCTACGAAGAGCAGATGCTGTCACAGATCAGCATGCTGTTTGGGGGCCGGGTGGCGGAAGAGATTTTCGTCGGCAGCATTTCGACCGGCGCGTCCAACGACTTCGAGCGCGCCACCAGCATCGCGCGTGACATGGTGACGCGTTACGGCATGTCCGAAGCGCTGGGGCCCATGGTGTATGCGGAAAATGAAGGCGAGGTGTTCCTGGGCCGGTCGGTGACCACGCACAAGAACATGAGCGAGGCTACGATGCAGAAAGTCGATGCGGAAATTCGCCGTATCCTCGACACGCAATACGCCCTGGCGAAAAAAATCCTCACCGAAGGCCGCGACAAGGTCGAGGCCATGACCGCTGCGCTGATGGAATGGGAAACCATCGATGCCGACCAGATCAGCGACATCATGGCCGGCCTGCCGGTGCGTGCACCCAAGCCACCGGCGACCCCTCAGCCGCCTGCCAGTGGTGGCGACAAGCCCGGAGTCGTCACACCGACCGCACAACCCGCACAGGAAACCTGACCGGCACCTGATCGCCAGCGGCTACAATGGGGAGGCTCCGGTCTCCCCATTTTTATGTCTGTACTCCATGCCGGCTCGTTCCGGCTCTCTCTTGCGCGCCCGCTCATCATGGGCATCGTCAATGTCACGCCGGATTCATTTTCAGATGGCGGTGTCTGTCTCGACGCACAGACCGCGATTGCCCATGCACTCAAGCTGCATGAGGCCGGTGCCGCTATCCTTGATGTCGGTGGCGAATCGACACGACCCGGGGCATCCCCCGTTACGTTGCAGGAAGAACTGCGGCGGGTGCTGCCGGTTGTAACTTCGCTTGCACAGCGTGGAATGGTCGTGTCGATCGACACACAAAAACCGGAAGTCATGCGCGCTGCGCTGGCTGAGGGCGCAGCGATGGTGAATGACGTGCGTGCACTGCGGGCGGAGGGTGCGCTGGAAGTGGTTGCGGCAAGTGAGGCGGCAGTCTGCCTGATGCATATGCAGGGTGAACCCCGGGCCATGCAGCAATCCCCGGGCTACGTGCAGGTGGTGGATGAAGTCAGGATATTTTTGGGCAGCAGAATGAATGATTGTGTCGCTGCAGGGATCGCACATGACCGGCTGGTGATCGATCCGGGCTTCGGTTTTGGCAAAACGCTGGCGCATAACCTGGCGCTATTGGCTCAGCTGGAGCGGATGGCTGATCTGGGTGTGCCCGTGATGGTGGGAATGTCACGCAAATCCATGCTCGGTGCGCTGACCGGACGGGATGTGCATGAGCGTGAATTTGCCGGGGTAGCAGCCCATCTGGCGGCCGTGGCGCGCGGCGCGCGCCTGTTGCGGGTACACGATGTAGCGGCCATGCAGGATGCCCTGGCCGTTTGGAATGCTTTGGGAGAGGTAAACGATGGCACGTAAGTATTTCGGCACCGACGGGGTGCGGGGCAGGGTGGGCGAATCGCCGATCACGCCTGAATTCGTGATGCACCTGGGTTACGCCGCAGGACAGGTGCTGGTGGCTGATCGTGGCAGCCTGCCCCCCAACCAGCATCCCACCGTATTGATCGGCAAGGACACGCGCATTTCGGGCTACATGCTGGAGGCTGCTCTGGAAGCCGGCTTTACCGCAGCGGGCGTGAATGTGCTGATGACCGGGCCGATGCCGACCCCGGCCGTAGCCTATCTCACACGCGCGTTGCGCCTGCAAGCGGGCGTGGTGATCTCCGCGTCGCACAATCCATTTGAAGACAATGGCATCAAGTTCTTTTCAGCCAACGGACAGAAATTGCCCGACAGCCTGGAAGAATCCATCGAAGCCCGGCTGGATGCGCCGATTATCACGGTTGAGGCACGCCAGTTGGGGCGGGCACGCCGCATCGAGGATGCCGCCGCGCGCTACATCGAGTTCTGCAAGAGTACTTTCCCCAATCATCTCGACCTGCGCGGACTGCGTATCGTGGTCGATTGTGCCCATGGCGCGACCTATCACATCGCACCGCATGTCCTGCACGAACTGGGTGCCGAAGTCATCAGCATCGGCAATGCGCCCAATGGCTACAACATCAACGACGAATGCGGTGCAACGCATACCCGGGCCTTGTCGGAAGCGGTCAAGTCGAACCGTGCCGATATCGGGATTGCGCTTGATGGAGACGGCGACCGCCTGATGATGGCGGATGCGCATGGCCGTATCTACGATGGCGACCAGTTGCTGTACGTCATCGCGCGCCATCGCATCCAGACCGGCTACATGAAGGGGGGCGTTGTGGGCACCCTGATGACCAATCTGGGGACGGAACATGCGCTCAAGCGTATCAACATCCCGTTTGAACGCGCCAAGGTGGGCGACCGCTATGTGATGGAACAGCTGCAAGCCAAGGGCTGGACGCTGGGGGGCGAAACCTCGGGCCATATCCTGTGTCTGGACAAGCACACCACCGGTGACGGCATCGTCTCGGCGCTGCAGGTGTTGCGTGCCCTGCGCGAAACCGGCGAAACCCTGGATGGATTCACCACCGACCTGGAGACGTATCCCCAGGTGATGATTAACGTGCCTGTCATAAAAGGCTTCAAACTCGACGCGACTCCGGCGATCAGCCATACGGTCGCGTCGGTAGAAGCCGAATTGAATGGCAGTGGGCGGGTTGTGTTACGTGCTTCAGGCACCGAGCCCCTGATCCGGGTGATGATCGAAGGACGCAACGCGGATCAGGTCCAGCATCTGGCCGAAACACTTGCGGACGCAGTGAGACAGGCCGCGGGCGGGTGATTCTCCGTCCTGAAATATAACTGTAATATTCGCTGGTTAGTATGGGCGTCGCCCTAGCGGCAACGTCATCACTACCGGAGATATTACATGTTCAAATTCAATAAACTGGCTAAGGCCATCGTAGTCGGCGCCATGGGCGCTGCTTTCTCGGTAAGCGCCCTGGCTGCCGACATTACCGGCGCGGGCGCCACCTTCCCGTATGCGGTTTACACCAAATGGGCTGAAGCCTACAAGGCTGCGACTGGCAACCAGGTCAACTATCAGGGCATCGGCTCGTCGGGCGGTGTCAAGCAGATCAAGGCCAAGACGGTCGATTTCGCAGGTTCGGATGCACCGGTCAAGGAAGCTGACCTCGATGCCGCCGGTCTGGTGCAGGTTCCGACCGTGATGGGTGCGGTCACCATCGTCTACAACGTCCCCGGTTTCGCATCCGGCAAGATCAAGCTCGACGGCAAGACCGCCGCCGAAATCTTCCGTGGTGCGATCACCAAGTGGAACCACCCGGCCATCGCCAAGCTCAACCCGGGCGCTGCGCTGCCCGCACTGCCGATCACCGTTGCCCACCGTTCGGACGGTTCGGGTACGACCTTCGTGTTCTCGAACTACCTTGCCAAGCAGTCGGTCGCGTTCATGCGTGATGTTGGCGCAGGCAACACCGTCAACTGGCCGCTCAACGCCGTCGGCGGCAAGGGCAACCCCGGTGTCGCCGCCAACGTGCAGAAGATCAAGGGCGCCATTGGCTATGTTGACATCGCTGACGCATCCAAGAACAACATGAACTTCGCAGCGCTGAAGAACAAGGCCGGCAACTACATCGTCCCGAATCAGGATGCTGTGGCAGATGCGGCCTCGGGTGCAAACTTCAACGTCCGCGGTATGGCGCCCGACCTGCTCGACCAGGCGCACAAGAACGCCTGGCCGATCACCTCGGCGACTTACATGCTTGCCTACGAAAAAGGCGACGCTGCCAAGCAGAAAGGGGTGGTGGATTTCTTCACCTGGTCATTGAAAAACGGCCAGAAAATGGCTGAAGAACTGGGATTCGTCGCGCTGCCGAAAAACGTCGTGACGATGGTTGAAACCGAGATGAAGAAAATCAAGTAATTTCCAGTGTGGATTGCAGCGAACCGGGCGGGTCCCGGTTTGTCTGTGCAAGCGTCTGTCATGTGGCAGGACTCATGACGGGCGCTTGCACAGACAATTACAATGCCAGGACTTCAGTGTGAGCCAAGCCCCCACCGCGGCACCCGATGCGCAAGCTGATCGCATTCGACTTTTCCGTCTGCAGGACCTGGTGTTTCATCGTGTGACCCAGCTGTTTGCCCTGGTGGTGCTGCTGGCACTATTGGGTATCCTGATTTCACTGACTATCGAAGCCTGGCCTTCACTGGTGAAGTTCGGTCCGTCATTTTTGTGGACCAACATCTGGAGCGTACCCGACGACGAATACGGTGCGCTGGCAGCGATCTACGGCACGGTCGTGACTTCGGTGCTGGCGCTGTTGATCGCCGTCCCGATCAGCTTCGGCATTGCGTTATTCCTCACGGAAACCTGTCCGGTATGGCTGCGTCGCCCCCTGGGTACCGCGATTGAACTGCTCGCCGGGGTGCCGTCGATTGTCTACGGTATCTGGGGCCTGTTCATTTTTGCACCGCTGTTTGCCGAATACATCCAGCCGCCCTTGCAAGCGTGGTTGGGGGATGTGCCGGTCATTGGCGGCTGGTTTGCGGGGCCGCCCATCGGCGTCGGCATCCTCACTGCCAGCATCGTGTTGTCCTTGATGGTCATTCCCTTCATTGCCTCAGTCATGCGTGACGTGTTCGAAACTGTTCCGCCGGTACTCAAAGAATCCGCGTATGGCGTCGGCTGCACCACCTGGGAAGTGGTGCGCAACATTGTGCTGCCTTACACCCGCGTCGGCGTCATCGGCGGCATCATGCTCGGTCTCGGGCGCGCATTGGGCGAGACCATGGCCGTAACCTTCGTCATTGGCAACGCCAACCGCATCGTCGGCAGCCTGTTCTCACCCGGAACCTCGATTGCCGCCACGCTTGCCAACGAATTTGGCGAGGCGGATCCCGGCCTTCACATTGCTTCGCTGTTTTTCCTCGGACTGATCCTGTTCGTGATTTCCTTCGTGGTGCTTGCCATTTCGCGCTGGCTCATTTCCCGCAGCGTGGGCAAGGAAGGGGTCTGACATGGAGGCAATGAATCGCGCACTGTACACACGCCGGCAATGGACCAACCGTATCGGGATAGCCTTGTCGATGTTTGCGATGGCGCTGGGACTGGCCGCCTTGATGTGGATATTGTTCACGCTGTTTTCAAAAGGCTTTGCCGCGCTCTCGCTCGACCTCTTTACCCAGGACACCCCCGCGCCCGGCTCCGAAGGCGGCGGCCTGCGCAATGCCATCGTCGGCAGCGGCCTGATCCTGTTTTTCTCGATGCTGATCTCAACCCCGATCGGCATCCTGGCCGGCATTTACCTGGCGGAATATGGCCGTATTTCAAAGTTCGCCGCCTTCACCCGGTTCATGACCGACATCATGCTGTCGGCACCCTCCATCGTGATTGGCCTGTTTGTGTACGCCCTGTTTGTGGCAACCACGGGCGGGTTTTCAGGTTGGGCGGGCTCGCTGGCGCTGGCGCTGATTGCGATTCCGGTCGTGGTGCGAACCACTGAAAACATGTTGAAGCTCGTTCCTTCGAGTCTGCGTGAGGCGGCATTCGCAATTGGCGCGCCGCGCTGGCAGGTGTCGCTCAAGGTGACGCTGCGTGCGGTCAAATCCGGGGTGGTCACCGGCGTGTTGCTGGCGATGGCGCGGATTACCGGCGAAACGGCTCCCCTCCTGTTTACGGCGCTCAACAACCAGTTTTTCAGCACGGACATGAGCCAGCCCATGGGTAACTTACCCGTGGTGATCTACCAGTTTGCACTTTCTCCTTACGATAACTGGGTCAATCTGGCCTGGGGCGGCGCACTGTTGATTGCACTGGTCGTGCTGGCCGTCAACATCGGTGTGCGCATCGTTTTCCGCAACAAAGACAAACATTAATTCTCCGGAGCTTCGCCGTGTCCAACCCGACCGTGTCCAATCTATCTGTGCCCGATCAAGCTACGCCCACCGGCGAAAATGCGGCGCTGCAGATTCGCAATCTGGATTTCTTTTATGGGGATTTCAAGGGACTGAAAAACGTCAACATTGATATCGCCCACAAGAAAGTGACGGCATTCATCGGCCCGTCGGGTTGCGGTAAATCAACCCTCCTGCGCACCTTCAATCGCATGTACGACCTGTATCCGGGACAGCGCGCAGAAGGCGAAATCCTGTTTCATGGCAAGAACCTGCTGGACAAGAGCCAGGACGTGAATCTGGTGCGCGCCAAAATTGGCATGGTGTTTCAGAAGCCGACGCCGTTTCCGATGACCATTTATGAAAACATCGCATTCGGGGTACGTCTGTATGACCGCATGTCGAAAAGCGAGATGGACGACCGGGTCGAATGGGCGTTGAAGAAAGCGGCACTGTGGGGCGAAGTCAAAGACAAATTGCAACAGAATGGCCTGTCGTTGTCGGGCGGGCAGCAGCAGCGTTTATGTATTGCCCGCGCCGTGGCCGTCAAACCGGAAATCGTGCTGCTGGATGAACCCACCTCGGCGCTGGATCCGATTTCCACTGCCAAGATCGAAGAACTCATCAACGAACTGAAAAGCGATTACACCATCGCCATCGTCACCCACAACATGCAACAGGCTGCGCGGATCTCGGATTTCACCGCGTTCATGTATCTGGGTGAACTGATCGAATTTAATGAAACCGGCACCATCTTCATGCGTCCGGGTAAAAAGCAGACGGAAGACTACATCACCGGCCGCTTCGGCTGATTGATCAAGCACCCGACGCCCGCCGGTTGACCGTCAGGCGTGTGGCGTTTACCATCGCGCACTTTTGTTTGTTGGCGGGTTTCCGCTCTGGATAAAGACGATGCGCAAGAAGCTCGTAGCCGGTAACTGGAAAATGCACGGCAGCCTGGCCGAAAATGCCGCCCTGCTGGCCGCAATCAAGCCTGCGCTGGTGGGTATAGACGCGGTGGTCTGCGTGCCTTTTCCCTATCTGGCACAAGCGCAGGCGGTTTTAAGCGGGTCGTCGATCACCTGGGGCGCGCAGAATTTGTCGGACCAGCCCAAGGGGGCCTATACGGGAGAAACCTCTGCCAGCATGTTGCTCGATTTCGGCTGCCGCTATGTGATCGTCGGGCATTCCGAACGGCGCAGCCTGTATGGCGAAACCGACGCACAGGTCGCCAGCAAATATGTGGCAGCCCAGGCTGCGGGCCTGACGCCGATACTGTGTGTGGGCGAGACCCTGGCCGAGCGCGAGTCGGGCGTGACCGAAGCCGTGGTCTCCCGCCAGCTGGATGCGGTCATTCAGGCGGCTGGCGTGGCGACACTGGCGCAGGCCATTGTGGCGTATGAACCGGTATGGGCAATCGGCACCGGCAAGACAGCCAGCCCCGAGCAGGCGCAAGCAGTGCACGCGTTCATCCGCAGCAAGATTGCAGCGCTCGATGCCACTATCGCCAATGGCCTGGTGATTCAATACGGGGGTAGCGTGAAGGCGTCGAATGCGGCAGAATTGATGGCTCAGCCCGATATTGATGGTGGCCTGATCGGCGGTGCTTCGCTGGTGGCCGACGAGTTCATTGCCATCTGCCGGGCGGCAGCCAAACACGAGTAAACACATGGAAACGCTGGTCTGGACTCTGCATATCATTGCCGCTATTGCGGTCATTGCCCTGGTGTTGCTGCAACACGGTAAAGGTGCGGACATGGGGGCCGCCTTTGGCGGAGGCTCGTCGGGCAGCCTGTTTGGTTCGACCGGTTCGGCTAATTTCCTCAGCCGCAGCACGGCGGTCGTCGCGACGCTGTTTTTTCTGACCAGCCTGGGTCTGGCCTATTTCGGCTTGCAGCAACACAAGCCTGCGAGTGTGCTGGACCGCACCCCCATACCGACCACCAGTACGCAGCAACCTGCTGTTCCGCCTGCCACCCAGCCTCAGGGTGGTGCAAGCGGTGTTCCGGCAGGAGATGTCCCGCAGTAACCTTTGATACTGGGTGCAATGCCCAAAGCCGACGTGGTGAAATTGGTAGACACGCTATCTTGAGGGGGTAGTGACTTCGGTTGTGCGAGTTCGAGTCTCGCCGTCGGCACCATCAAATTTCCTGATTCAGGTATTAGTCACGACTATCAAATATCTTATTGATAGATAAGGAAAAAACGCGTTTTTTTCAGCTTGACACCAAACGTATCGCCCTAATACACTGCGACAATAACGACACAAACACTTTAACTGCCCAGGCATGGGCAAAGCCGGAGGACCTCGGTGCTGGAGAATTACCTCCCCATTCTGCTATTCATTCTGGTCGGGCTGGCCTTCGGCATCGGGCCGATTGTGGCTGGCTGGCTGGTCGCACCGAATCGCCCGGACACCGAAAAACTTTCTCCCTATGAATGCGGCTTCGAAGCCTTCGAAGACGCGCGCATGAAGTTCGACGTGCGCTATTACCTCGTCGCGATCCTGTTCATCCTGTTCGATCTGGAAATCGCGTTCCTTTTTCCGTGGGCCATCGTGCTCGAAGAAATCGGCCTGGCCGGGTTTTTGGCGATGGTCGTTTTTCTGGGCATCCTGGTCGTCGGCTTCGCTTACGAATGGATGAAGGGGGCGCTGGAATGGGAGTAAAGCCTTGGAGCCGTTGGGCGAGGGGCCCCATGCGCAGCATGGGGATCGACCCGGCGAAGAGGCTTTGTGTGCGGGCGCGTAACCTATGATTCCTGTTTGGATTGCGGGGGGCTACACCGGTGAGCATTGAAGGCATCCTCGAAAAAGGCTTCGTCACGACGACGGCGGACGCACTCATCAATTCGATGCGCACCGGGTCGATGTGGCCGATGACTTTCGGTCTTGCGTGCTGCGCAGTCGAGATGATGCAGGCGGGCGCGTCGCGTTACGACCTTGACCGTTTCGGCATCGTGTTCCGTCCGAGTCCGCGCCAGTCCGACGTGATGATCGTCGCCGGCACGCTGTGCAACAAGATGGCACCCGCGCTGCGCAAGGTCTACGACCAGATGGCCGAGCCGCGCTGGGTGATTTCGATGGGCTCGTGCGCTAACGGCGGCGGCTATTACCACTATTCCTATTCAGTCGTGCGCGGCTGCGACCGCATCGTGCCGGTCGATATTTATGTTCCGGGTTGTCCGCCGACGGCGGAAGCGCTCCTGTTCGGCATCATCCAGTTGCAGAACAAGATCAAGCGCACCAACACCATCGCCCGCTGAGACAACGACTTGATGCCCCGGAGCACGGAAGAATTGTTGGTGACTTTGCACGCTGCGTTGGGTGACGCGGTCGCGCCGGGTGTTGCGCGTCTCGGCGAAGTGACGTTGACCGTCGACGCCGCGCGCTATCTGGAGGTGATGCGCGTCTTGCGCGATCACCCGGACTGCGGCTTCGAGCAGATGATCGATTTGTGCGGCATGGATTATTCAGATTACGCCGATGGTCTTGGGTTTGCTGATGGGCAGGGCGCGCGTTTCGCCGTCGTCGTACATCTGCTGTCGCTGGCCCACAACCAGCGCGTGCGGGTGCGGGTGTTTTGCCCGGACGACGAGCTGCCGGTGGTCGCGTCGCTGGTCGATGTGTGGCCGGGCGCGAACTGGTTCGAGCGCGAAGCCTTCGACCTTTACGGCATCGTCTTTGAGGGCCATCCCGATTTGCGCCGCATCCTTACCGATTACGGTTTTATCGGCCACCCGTTCCGCAAGGATTTCCCCTTGTCCGGCCACGTCGAAATGCGTTACGACCCGACCCAGCAACGGGTGATTTATCAGCCGGTTTCCATCGAGCCGCGCGAGGTCACGCCGCGCATCGTCCGCGATGATTCCTACGGCGGGGATCGCTGAGATGGCCGAGATTTTGATTAAAACAGCCCGCAATTACACGGTTTCAAAGCGTGTCGTCCCGGAGTTTCAGCATGGCTGAAATCCGCAACTACACCATGAACTTCGGCCCGCAGCACCCGGCCGCGCACGGCGTGCTGCGGCTGGTGCTGGAGTTGGACGGCGAAGTCATTCAGCGCGCCGACCCGCACATCGGCCTGCTGCACCGCGCGACGGAAAAACTCGCCGAGCACAAGACCTTCATCCAGTCCGTGCCGTACATGGACCGCCTCGACTACGTGTCGATGATGGTCAACGAGCACGCCTATGTGATGGCGATCGAGAAACTCGCGGGCATCGAAGTGCCTATCCGTGCGCAGTACATCCGCGTGATGTTCGACGAAATCACGCGCGTGCTGAATCACCTCTTGTGGCTCGGGGCTCATGCTTTGGACGTCGGCGCGATGACGGTTTTCCTCTACGCCTTCCGCGAGCGCGAAGACCTGATGGACTGCTACGAAGCCGTCTCCGGCGCGCGCATGCACGCGGCCTACTACCGCCCCGGCGGCGTCTACCGCGACCTGCCGGACACGATGCCGCAGTATTTCGCGCAGCACACGCGCAACGAAAAAACGCTGAAGTCAATGAACGAAAATCGGCAGGGTTCGCTGCTCGATTTCATCGAAGACTTCACCAATCGCTTTCCCGCGTACGTCGACGAATACGAAACGCTCCTGACCGACAATCGCATCTGGAAACAGCGGACTGTTGGAATTGGCGTGGTCTCGCCCGAGCGTGCCAAAGCGCTCGGCTTCACCGGCCCGATGCTGCGTGGCTCCGGCGTCGAATGGGACCTGCGCAAGAAGCAGCCGTATGAAGTCTACGACCGCATGGATTTCGACATTCCGGTCGGCACCAACGGCGACTGCTACGACCGCTATCTGGTGCGGATCGAAGAATTCCGCCAGTCGAACCGCATCATCAAGCAGTGCGTCGAGTGGCTGCGCAAAAACCCCGGCCCGGTGATCGTCGACAACCACAAGATTGCACCGCCGGATCGGCTGTCGATGAAGCAGAACATGGAAGAGCTGATCCACCACTTCAAGCTCTTCACCGAGGGCATGCACGTCCCGGCCGGCGAAGCCTACGCGGCGGTCGAGCACCCCAAGGGCGAGTTCGGCATCTATCTGGTGTCGGACGGCGCGAACAAACCGTATCGCCTGAAAATCCGCGCGCCGGGTTATCCGCATCTTGCGGCGCTCGACGAAATGGCGCGCGGCCACATGATTGCCGACGTCGTCGCCATTATCGGCACGCAGGACATTGTCTTTGGAGAGATTGATCGCTGATGCTGACCGAACAATCCCTGAAATTGATCGACGTTGAAGTCGCCAAATACCCCGCTGACCAGAAGCAGTCGGCGGTGATGGGCGCGCTGCGCATCGCGCAGGTCGAGAAGGGCTGGCTCGCGCCCGAGACCATCGAGTTCGTCGCGAACTATCTCGACATGCCGCCGATTGCCGCGTACGAAGTCGCGACTTTCTACAACATGTATGCGACGCGCCCGGGCGGCAAGCACGTCATCACGCTGTGCACCAACCTGCCGTGCACGCTGATGGGCGCGCTCGATCTCGGCGATTACCTGAAACAAAAACTCGGCATCGGCTACGGCGAAACGACCGAAGACGGCCGCTTTCAATTGAAGGAGGGTGAGTGCATGGGCGCGTGCGGCGACGCGCCGATGTGCCTGCACAACAACCACGTCATGCACGTCAAGCTCACGCCCGCCAAGATCGACGCGCTGCTGGAGTCGCTCGAATGACGCTGCGCGCTCCCTCGGTCAAGGTCTGTTCGTGGACGCAGGATTTCGACAATCCCGCGTCACTCGCGACCTATGTGGCGAACGGCGGTTACGAAGCGCTACGGCGCGTCGTCACCGAGCCGATTTCGGGCGACGACATCATCGCGTCTTTGAAGCTCTCGGCCTTGCGCGGGCGCGGCGGCGCGGGCTTTCCGACTGGCTTGAAGTGGAGCTTTATGCCGCGTTCTTTCCCCGGTGCGAAATACATCGTCTGTAACAGCGACGAAGGCGAACCGGGCACGTTCAAGGATCGCGACATCCTGCGTTACAACCCGCACCAGTTGATCGAAGGCATGGCGATTGCGGGCTATGTGTTGGGCGCGAAGGTCGGGTACAACTACATTCACGGTGAGATTTTCGACTGCTACGACATTTTCGAGCGGGCGCTCGCCGAGGCACGTGAAGCCGGTTTCCTTGGCGATAACCTGTTCGGCACAGAAACCAGCTTTCAGCTCCACGCCCACCACGGCTACGGCGCGTACATCTGCGGCGAAGAAACCGCGCTCCTGGAATCCCTGGAAGGCAAAAAAGGCCAACCACGCTTCAAGCCGCCTTTCCCCGCGAGCTTCGGGCTTTACGGCAAGCCCACCACCATCAACAACACCGAAACGCTCGCGAGCGTGCCGTGGATCATCCAGCACGGCGGACAGGCGTTTCTCGAACTCGGCAAACCGAACAACGGCGGGCCGAAACTGTTTTCGGTGTCGGGCCATGTCAACAAGCCCGGCAACTTCGAAGTGCCGCTCGGCACGCCTTTCTCCGCACTGCTGGAGATGGCGGGCGGGGTGCGCAACGGCCACAAATTGAAGGCCGTCATCCCCGGGGGCTCCTCCGCGCCGGTGCTGCGCGGCGACGTGATGATGGACTGCACGATGGACTTCGACTGCATCGCCAAGGCCGGGTCGATGCTGGGCTCGGGCGCGGTGATCGTGATGGACGAAACGACGTGCATGGTGCGCGCGCTCGAACGGCTCTCGTACTTCTATCACGAAGAATCGTGCGGCCAGTGCACGCCGTGCCGCGAGGGCACGGGCTGGATGTACCGCGTGATCCACCGCATCGAACACGGGCAGGGCAGGGCCGACGACCTCGAATTATTGAACAGCGTCGCGGGCAAGATCGGCGGGCACACCATCTGCGCGCTCGGCGACGCGGCGGCGATGCCGGTGCAGAGTTTCTTGAAGCATTTCGGCGACGAGTTCGCGTATCACGTCGAACACAAGCGGTGCATGGTGTGAGGGACGAGAGCTAAATCATGGCCACACTCAACATCGAAATCGACGGACGCCCGCTGGAAATCGAATCCGGCAGCACCATCATGGAAGCCGCGAACCAGCTCGGCATCCCGATTCCGCATTTCTGTTATCACAAAAAACTCTCCATCGCGGCCAACTGCCGCATGTGTCTGGTGCAGGTCGAAAAAGCGCCCAAGCCGCTGCCCGCGTGCGCCACGCCCGTCACTGACGGGATGAAGGTTCACACGACGAGTGAATTTGCCAAGACCGCGCAGAAGTCGGTGATGGAATTCCTGCTCATCAATCACCCGCTCGACTGCCCGATCTGCGATCAGGGCGGCGAATGCACCTTGCAGGATTTGGCGGTCGGCTACGGTGCGTCGAATTCGCGCTATCAAGAGGTCAAACGCGTCGTCGTCGAAAAGAACCTCGGCCCGCTGATCTCCACCGACATGACGCGCTGCATCCATTGCAGCCGCTGTGTGCGCTTCGGCCAGGAAATCGCCGGCGTGATGGAGCTCGGCATGGCCGGGCGCGGCGAACACACCGAAGTCATGACCTTCCTCAAGACCCAGGTCGCGTCCGAAATTTCGGGCAACGTCATCGACCTGTGCCCGGTCGGCGCGCTCACCAGCAAGCCGTTCCGCTACTCGGCACGCACCTGGGAATTGAGCCGTCGGTTTTCGATCAGCCCGCACGACAGCCTGGGCTCGAACCTCACGGTGCAGGTCAAGGACAACAAGGTCATGCGCGTGTTGCCGCGCGAGAACGAAGACGTGAACGAATGCTGGCTCGCCGACCGCGACCGCTTTTCGTACGAGGGCTTGAACACGTCCGAGCGCCTGACCGCGCCGATGGTGAAGCAGAACGGCCAGTGGGTCGAAACCGACTGGCAGACCGCGCTGAATGTCGTCGCCGATAAATTGAAGGGCGTCGCGCCGCAAGAGATCGGCGCGCTCTCGACGCCGTACCGGACTGCTGAAGAGTTGTATCTGCTGCAAAAACTGATGCGTGGTATGGGCAGCGGCAACGTCGATCACCGCCTGCGCTGGTCTGACTTCAGTCTCGACGCCTACGCCAAAGGCGGCTTCTGGCTCGGGATGCCGGTGACTTACATGTCGCGGCTTAACCGCATGCTGGTCGTCGGCTCGAACTTGCGCAAAGACCATCCGCTGATGGCGCACCGCATCCGCGAGTCGGTGCGCTGGTACGGCGAACTGAATCTCATCAACGCGGCGGAAGACGAATTTCTCGGCAAGGTGAATGCGAAGCGCATCGTCGCGCCGTCGCAGTTGTCGGTGGCGCTCGCGGGCGTGTGTGTCGCGCTCGCAGAATTGAAGAACGAGAAAGTGCCGACGATCGCTGCGCACGGTGTCGCTGACGACACCGCCCGAAAAATGGCGGCAAGCATTTCCGGTGGCGAGACCAGAGCCGTTTTCCTCGGCAACATGGCGCAGCACCATCCGACCTACGCGCAGATCCACGCGCTGGCGCAGGAAGTCGCGCGGCTCGCGGGTGCGAGTTTCGGCGTGTTGGGCGAAGCCGCGAACAGCGTCGGCGCAGCGGCGGTCGGCGCGGTGCCGCATCACGGCGCGCTCGGTGTCGAAGCGACGTTTGGCCTCAACGCCGCGCAGATGCTGGCGAAGCCGCTCAAGGCGTATCTGCTGCTCGCGGTCGAAGCCGACCTCGACACGCACGACCCGGTGACGGCGATGCAGACGCTCGACGCTGCTGACTTCGTTGTCGTCATGTCGCCTTACAAGGGCAAGTCGCTCGACTACGCCGACGTGCTATTGCCTATCGCGCCGTGGACTGAAACCTCGGGCACGTTCATCAACACCGAAGGCCGGGTGCAGAGCTTCAACGCGGTCGTCAAACCGCTCGGCGAGACGCGCCCGGCGTGGAAGGTGCTGCGCGTGCTGGGGAATCTGCTGGGGCTGTCGGGTTTCGATTTCAACGACAGCCCGGCGGTGTTGAAAGAGATTTTCGGCGACACGCCGACCGGCAGCGTGCAGGGTTTTCTGAATAACGAAGTCAGTGGCGTGCCTGCGGCAGTGCCCGGCACTTCGACCAGTCTCGAACGCGTGAGCGAAGTCCCGATCTACCAGACCGACGCCGTCGTGCGCCGCTCGCCGTCGCTACAGGGCACGCAGGACGCCAAGCTGCCGGTCGCGCGCATGCACAGCCGCCTGATCGCCAAACTCGGCTTGACCGAGAATGGCCGCGTCTCGGTGCGCCAGACCGCGACCGCGCTGACCTTGCGCGTCGAGGCCGACGACCATCTGCCCGACAACGTCGTGCGCGTGCCCGCCGGGCATCCGCTGACCGCGAGCCTCGGCCCGATGTTCGGCCCGATCACTGCGGAGGCCGTGTGATATGAGCCTCGACTGGGACATGATCCAGACCGTTGCTTGGACGCTCTTGAAGATCATGCTGATCGTCGCGCCGCTGATGCTCTCGGTCGCGTATCTGACCTACGCCGAGCGCAAGATCATCGGCTGGATCCAGGTGCGCATCGGGCCCAATCGAGTTGGGCCGTTCGGCCTGCTGCAACCCATCGCCGACGCGGTGAAGCTCTTGATGAAAGAGATCATCATCCCGTCGGGCGCGAACAAGGGCCTGTTTATCCTCGGGCCGATTCTGGCGATTGCGCCTGCGCTCGCGGCGTGGGCGGTGATTCCGTTCACCGACACCTTGGTCCTCGCGAACATCGACGCTGGCCTCTTGTACGTCATGGCGATTACGTCGATGGGCGTCTACGGCGTCATCATCGCGGGCTGGGCGTCGAATTCGAAATACGCGTTTCTCGGTGCATTGCGCTCGGCCGCGCAGATCGTGTCGTATGAAATCGCGATGGGTTTCGCGCTCGTCGGCGTGCTCATGGCGGCGCAATCGCTCAATCTCGTCGACATCGTGCGCGGGCAGGAAGGCGGCATCTGGAACTGGTATTTCCTGCCGCTGTTTCCGCTCTTCATCGTGTATCTGATTTCCGGCGTCGCAGAGACCAACCGCGCGCCGTTCGACGTCGCCGAGGGCGAATCCGAGATCGTCGCCGGTTTCCACGTCGAGTATTCCGGCATGGCGTTCGCGGTGTTCTTCCTCGCCGAATACGCGAACATGATCCTGATCGCCGCGTTGACGACGCTTATGTTCCTCGGCGGCTGGCTCTCGCCGCTGCCGTTCCTGCCGGACGGGATTTTGTGGTGGCTGCTCAAAACCGGCTTCGTGCTCTTCCTCTTCCTGTGGTTCCGCGCGACGTTTCCCAGATACCGCTACGATCAGATCATGCGTCTGGGCTGGAAGGTCTTCATCCCCATCACCATCGTCTGGATCGTCTTCGTCGGCGCGATGATGCAGACGCCGCTGTCGGGCTGGTTCCATTGAGGTCGGCAAGATGAAAGGGACAGCGATGAAACAGACTGCGATGAAGACCGGATTTTTCAGCAACGTCGGCCAGGCGTTCGGCAGCCTGTTCCTGGTCGAACTGATCCGGGGCATGGCGCTTACCGGGCGGCATCTCTTCGCGCGCAAGATCACCGTCCAGTTCCCCGAAGAGAAAACCCCGCAGTCGCCGCGTTTCCGTGGGCTGCACGCGCTGCGTCGCTACCCCAACGGCGAAGAACGCTGCATCGCCTGCAAACTGTGCGAAGCCGTCTGCCCCGCGCTCGCGATCACGATTGAGTCGGAAAAGCGCGACGACGGTACCCGCCGTACGACGCGCTACGACATCGATCTCACCAAGTGCATTTTTTGCGGCTTCTGTGAAGAGTCGTGCCCGGTCGATTCGATTGTCGAGACGCGCATCCTCGAATACCACGGCGAAAAACGCGGCGACCTGTATTACACCAAGCCCATGCTGCTCGCCATCGGCGACCAGTACGAGGAACAGATCGCCAAGGATCGCGCTGCCGATGCCAAGTTCCGTTAAGCCATGACCTACACCACCGCGATCTTCTATTTCTTCGCCGCCATCCTGGTATTTGCCGGACTGCGCGTGATCACCTCACGCAACCCGGTGCACGCTGCGCTGCATCTGGTATTGGCCTTCTTCACCGCTGCGGGCTTGTGGATGATGCTCGAAGCCGAGTTCCTCGCCATCACCCTGGTGCTGGTCTATGTCGGCGCAGTGATGGTGCTGTTCCTGTTCGTGGTGATGATGCTTGATATCAATCTGGACAAGTTGCGCGAAGGATTCTGGGACTACCTGCCGCTGGCCGGCTTCGTCGCGGTGTTGCTGATGATTGAAATCGCGCTGATTCTGGGCAGCCGCCATTTCGGCCTCGACGTGATGGGCACGCCCGTGCCGCACGCTGCCGACTACAGCAACACCAAGGAACTCGGGCGGCTGATTTACACCGAGTATGTCTATGCGTTTGAGTTGGCCGCGGTGATTCTGCTGGTCGCGATTGTCGCCGCCATTGCGCTCACGCTGCGTCGCCGCAAGGACAGCAAGTACATCGACCCGGCCGAGCAGGTGAAGGTCAAGCGCAACGACCGGCTGCGCATCGTGAAAATGGACTCGGTGCGCCGTGAGGCGGCAGGTGTAAGGAGTGAGGAGCAAAAGCCATGAACTTGCAGCGTCCCTTGAGTTCGACACCTCACCCCTCACGCTTAACCCCTCACCGCGACGCGGAGGCGGCGCGATGATTTCCCTGTCGCATTACCTGGTGCTGGGTGGCATCCTGTTTTCCATCGCCGTGCTCGGCATTTTTCTCAACCGCAAGAACGTCATCATCCTGCTGATGGCGATCGAGTTGATGCTGCTGGCGGTGAACATGAACTTCATTGCGTTCTCGCATTACCTGGGCGACATCCACGGACAGATATTCGTGTTCTTCATCCTGACGGTGGCCGCGGCCGAATCGGCCATCGGTCTGGCGATACTGGTAGTGCTGTTCCGCAATCTCAGAACCATCAACGTCGATGATCTCGACCACCTGAAAGGTTGACGTTGATGGACATGAAGACGCTCTATCTCATCGTGCCGCTAGCACCGCTGTTCGGTGCGCTCATCGCGGGCCTCTTCGGCAGGCTGATTGGCCGCACCGGGGCGCATGTCGTCACCATCGCCGGCGTTGCCGTGGCTTTGATTGCGTCGGTGCTGATATTCCAGGACGTGCTCGCCGGCCACACCTACAACGGCACCGTCTACACCTGGATGGTGCTGGGCGATCTGCGTTTGGAAGTCGGCTTCCTGATCGATTCGCTGACCACGATGATGATGCTGGTCGTCACTTTTGTCTCGCTTATGGTGCACATCTACACCATCGGCTACATGCACGACGACCCCGGCTATCAGCGCTTTTTCTCGTACATCTCGCTCTTCACTTTTGCCATGCTGATGCTGGTGATGAGCAACAACTTCCTCCAGCTGTTTTTCGGCTGGGAAGCGGTCGGCCTGGTGTCGTATCTGCTGATCGGTTTCTGGTACACCAAAGAGACGGCGATTTACGCCAACCTCAAGGCCTTCCTGGTCAACCGGGTCGGCGACTTCGGCTTCATCCTGGGCATCGGTCTGGTTCTGGCGCATTTCGGCTCGCTCGACTATGCCACCGTGTTTGCCAAGGCGCCCCAGCTTACCAACGAAACCATTACGATCTGGGGCGACTCGGCCTGGAGCCTGATGACAGTCATTGGCATCCTGCTGTTCATCGGCGCGATGGGCAAATCAGCGCAGTTTCCGCTGCATGTCTGGCTGCCTGATTCCATGGAAGGCCCCACACCCATCTCCGCGCTGATCCACGCGGCGACGATGGTGACGGCGGGTATCTTCATGGTCGCGCGCATGTCGCCGCTATACGAACTGTCGGATGTGGCGCTGTCGTTCATCATGGTGATCGGCGCGATCACCGCACTGTTCATGGGCTTTCTCGGCATCGTGCAAAACGACATCAAGCGCGTGGTGGCGTATTCGACACTGTCGCAGCTGGGCTACATGACCGTCGCGCTCGGTGCGTCGGCGTATTCGGTCGCGGTGTTTCACCTGATGACGCATGCCTTCTTCAAGGCGCTGCTGTTCCTCGCCGCCGGTTCGGTCATCATCGCCATGCATCACAATCAGGACATCCGCTACATGGGCGGCCTGAAGAAGTACATGCCGATCACCTGGATCACTTCGCTGATCGGCTCACTGGCGCTGATCGGCACGCCGTTCCTGTCGGGTTTCTATTCCAAGGAAACGATCATCGAGGCGGTCAAGCTCTCGCACCTGCCGGTGGCCAACCTGGCCTACTGGGCGGTGCTGATCGGTGTGTTTGTCACCGCGTTCTACTCCTTCCGCATGTATTTTCTGGTGTTCCACGGCAAGGAGCGTTATGGCGACGCGCCCCACCATGACGATCATGCGCATGCCGACGCCCACGGTCATGGTCACGATGCCCGCCCGCACGAGACGCCATGGGTGGTGATCGGCCCGCTGCTGGCGCTGGCGCTGCCCTCGCTCGCCATCGGCTACATGACCATCGAACCCATGCTGTTCGGCGATTTCTTCGGCAACGCGATTTATGTGTCCGACCGGCATCCGGTGATGAACGAGCTGAACCAGCATTTCCATGGTGCTGTGGCGATGGGCCTGCATTCCGTGATGACACTGCCGTTCTGGCTGGCAGCGGCGGGGGTTGGGCTATCGGCCTACTTCTATCTGCTGCGCCCGGATATTCCGGCGGCGATTGCCCGGCGCTTTGCCTTCGTTCATTCGATGCTGCTGAACAAATACTGGTTCGACGAGCTGTACAGCTTTGTCTTCGCCAAGGGGGCGCGCCTGCTGGGTAGCGGGCTCTGGCGTGGTGGGGATCAGGCCACCATCGATGGCGCGGTCAATGGCCTGGCCCGGCTCATCGGTCGAGCTGCCCGCCTGCTCAAAGCCTTCCAGTCCGGCTATATCTATCACTACGCATTTGCCATGCTGATCGGGGTGTTTGCCCTCGTCACCTGGTTTGCCCGCCTCAACTGAGCCATGACTGACATCCTGCTTTCTCTCGTGATCTGGGTGCCGATACTCGCGGGCGCGCTCGTGCTCGCCACCGGTTCTGACCGCAATGCGTCGCTTGCGCGCTGGCTGGCGCTGGCCGGTTCGCTCGCCGGACTGATCGTCGCGATTCCGCTCTATACCGGTTTCGACACCGCCGTGTCGGCGATGCAGTTCGTCGAGAAAACGCCGTGGATTCCCGCCTTCAACGTGTTCTATCACCTGGGTGTGGACGGTATTTCGATGCCGCTGATCCTGCTCAACAGCTTCACCACCGTGCTGGTGGTGATTGCGGGCTGGCAGGTGATTCAGGATCGCGTCGCGCAGTACATGGCGGCTTTCCTCATCATGTCGGGCCTCATCAACGGCGCGTTTGCGTCGCTCGACGGCATCCTGTTCTACGTCTTCTTCGAAGGCATGCTGATTCCGCTCTATCTCATCGTTGGCGTGTGGGGCGGGCCGAACCGGGTGTACGCGGCGTTCAAGTTCTTCCTCTACACGCTCGCCGGTTCGCTCTTGATGCTGGTGTCGATGATTTATCTCTACTTCCAGTCGGGCGGCAGCTTCGACATCCAGACATGGCACACGACGACGCTGGGGATGACCGCGCAGACACTGATGTTCTTCGCCTTCCTGCTCGCCTTCGGGGTGAAGGTGCCGATGTGGCCGGTGCACACCTGGCTGCCCGACGCCCACGTGGAGGCGCCGACCGGCGGCTCGGTGGTGCTGGCGGCGATCACGCTCAAAGTCGGCGCCTACGGCTTCCTGCGCTTCATCCTGCCCATCGTGCCGGACGCCAGCCACGAACTCGCCTGGTTCGTCATCACCTTGTCGCTCATTGCCGTCGCCTACATCGGCCTGGTCGCGCTGGTGCAGTCCGACATGAAAAAGCTCATCGCGTATTCATCCATCGCACACATGGGTTTCGTCACCCTCGGTTTCTTCCTGTTCAACGAACTCGGCTGGGAAGGCGGGCTGGTGCAGATGATCTCGCACGGCTTCGTGTCCGCCGCGCTCTTCCTCTGCATCGGCGTCATGTACGACCGCCTGCATTCGCGCCAGATCAAGGACTACGGCGGGCTGGTGAACAAGATGCCGGTGTTCGCCGCCTTCTTCATGCTGTTCGCCATGGCCAACGCCGGCCTGCCGGCGACCAGCGGCTTCGTCGGCGAGTTCATGGTCATCATGGCCGCCGTCGAGGTGAATTTCTGGTACGCCTTCGTCGCCGCCACCACGCTGATTTTCGGCGCGGCGTACACGCTGTGGATGTACAAGCGCGTGGTGTTCGGCAATGTCACCAACCCCCACGTCGAGGAGATGACCGACCTCAACGCGCGTGAAATCCTGCTGATGGCCGTGCTCGCCGTGTGCGTGCTCGGCATGGGCCTCTATCCCAAACCCTTCACCGACGTGATGCACGTGTCCGTCGTGGACCTGCTGGCGCACGTGGCGCAGAGCAAACTGCCATGAACCTGATGTCCTTTGCCCCCGCGCTGCCGGAAATTTTCGTGCTGGCCATGGTGTCGCTGATCCTCATCATCGACGCCGCCGTGGACGACAGCAAACGTTATCTCGCCTATGGGCTCTCGCTCGTCACGCTGGCTGGGGCGGCTTATCTCACCGCGCGTAATCTTTCGGTGATGCCGGTGCTGGCGCTGGGCGGCCTGTTCATCGACGACCCGCTGGCAGACGTACTGAAGCTGTTTCTGTATCTGACCACCGCCGCCGTGCTGGTGTATTCGCGCGACTATCTGAAACAGCGCGGCCTCTACAAGGGCGAGTTCTTCGTGCTCGCGCTGTTTGCGCTGCTGGGCATGATGGTGATGGTGTCAGCCAGCCATTTCCTCACGCTGTATCTCGGGCTGGAACTGCTGTCGCTATCGCTCTACGCCATGGTCGCGCTGCAACGCGATTCGTCCATCGCCACCGAGGCGGCAATGAAATACTTCGTGCTCGGCGCGCTGGCCTCCGGCATGTTGCTCTACGGCATGTCCATGGTCTACGGCGTCACCGGATCGCTGGCGCTCGGCGACATCGCGCAAAACCTGGCCGATGGCACCGACCTGCGGATTCCGCTGGTGTTCGGCATCGTCTTCATCGTCGCCGGGCTCGCGTTCAAGCTCGGTGCCGTGCCGTTCCACATGTGGGTGCCCGACGTGTACCACGGTGCGCCGACGGCGATGACGCTCTTCATCGGCACTGCACCCAAGATCGCCGCGTTTGCCTTTGTCGTGCGCATCCTCGGCCAGGGGCTGGAATCGCAGGTCGCCGAATGGCGGGATATGTTGATTATTCTGGCCGTGCTGTCGATGGCGGTCGGCAACTTCGCCGCCATCGCGCAAAGCAATCTGAAGCGCATGTTCGCCTACTCGACCATCTCGCACATGGGCTTCATGCTGCTCGGCATTCTGGCGGGTACGCAAAACGGTTACGGCAGCGCCATGTTCTACGTGTTGGTCTACGTGCTCATGAGCCTGGGCGGCTTCGGCATGATCCTGCTGCTGTCGCGCGCGGGTTTCGAAGCCGACCAGCTCGACGATTTCAAGGGGCTGAATCGCCGCAGCCCGTGGCTGGCGTTCCTGATGCTGTTGCTGATGTTCTCGATGGCCGGCGTGCCGCCCACCGTCGGTTTCTACGCCAAGCTGTCGGTGCTGCAGGCGGTGGTCGAGCTCGGCTACGTCTGGCTGGCGGTGGCCGCCGTCGTGTTCTCGCTGGTCGGCGCGTTTTACTACCTGCGCATCGTCAAGCTCATGTATTTTGATGAGCCGCACGACACCACAACGATCCGCACCCGTTTCGATGCCCGCGCGCTGATGTCGGCCAACGGCATCGCCGTGCTCGCACTCGGCATCCTGCCGCAACCGCTGATGGCGGTGTGTGTCGCCGCGATCAGCGTGTCGTTCTGAGCCGGATCATGCTGAACTTGTCGCGGGCAGCACAGTCTGCTCCGGCGTCCCGTATTTTTTCTGAGTTGCCGTGAATTTTTCCACCACCCTCCTGCTGATCCTGGCGTTCGTCGCCGCCAACTTGCCGTTCCTTGTCGAGCGCATTTTTTTCGTCATCCAGCCCAAAGCCGGCGACAAGAATATCGCCTGGCGGCTGCTGGAACTGATCGTGATGTTCTTCGTGGTCGGCGGCATCGCCCTGCTGCTGGAAAGCAAGCTCGGCACTATCCACCCGCAAAACTGGGAGTTCTACGCCGTCAACGCCGCGCTGTTTGTGGTGTTTGCGTATCCGGGGTTTGTGTATCGCTATCTGTGGCGGCGTAGGGGCGGGTAGGGCAGGGCGGTTTTAGTGCGTTCAACCCGTTTACTTTGTTGGTATTTTTTACATACCGATAGGGCTCAGACTCAGTATTTCTTTGGTATTTGTAATCCATGAAATATTAAATTCAGACAAAACAATAGCTTGAAATATCTAAAGCGAATCTGGACTGTTAATTGCTTGAGTGTTTCAGCGCTATATCCAACAGCATGTTGGCTTTTTCGATGGCGGTAATATATTAAAAGCAGAGGAATGCAGGCGGCACCAGGATGTGTCATGCACTTCTGTTTCGCCTGGCGTCCGCCAGACGATGTCTCGTGCGAACGCAGGTTGGCGCTGCGTTTTCAGGTTCCTGACCGGGTGTGCTGAGTCGTTTTGTGCGGCCTTGATGGATTGTGCCTTGCGTGATCGAACCTTGTATGGGACTGGTAGAAAAGTAACAATCGTGAACGTGGCAGTTTTTTCGTTTATGGCTGGTGCGTCGTCTGGGGGCAAGACCGGATGCTTGCGTTCCGGCTGTTTGGATAAATATCAAAAGAGAAATTTATGAAACGCGTGAACTTTAAAATAATGGCGGGCATTTTCCTGCTGGCTTTAGCTCCGCAGGCTTTTGCTGCCGGCTATTGCATCGACGGCACCGCCAGCGAAGGAATCAGTCAGTCCGACGTGATGGTGAATGGCGTCAGTGCTGACGACTGCTTCGGTGTCGCGGATGGCAACATCACCGGCAGTGGCAAATTTGCAGGGGCACCCGTGCTTAATGCCATGAACTGGGGCACCGGCTGGACATATCTCGATGCGTCCGGCGCATCGACCGACAATTTCATGGACGTCACGTTCATGACCGAAGTGAGTGCAGGCAGTAGCGGCACCTGGACGCTGACCGGCGAAGACCTCGTCGCAGGCAGTCTGCCAATCGCCATCGACCTGGTAGTGGGACTCAAAGCGGGTAACGAATATGCCTTGTGGGGATTTGATGACGTGATGTTCGATGGTTCAGTCAGCGGCACCTTCTCCATTGCTTTTACCAACAACGGCGGCAAGCATCCTGCGCTCTCGCACATGGTGCTGTTTGCCCGCGAAGCTGGCGGTGGCACGATCACGGCGGTACCAGAAGCGGATACCTGGATCATGTTGCTGGCAGGATTGGGTCTGGTCGGATTTGCGGTACGGTGTCGGGCCTCCTGAGGTACGCGTGCTAGTGGGAGGGTATGTTTCGTCAGCCCGACGCTTTGGCTCCACCGGTGCTTCATGGGCAATAACATGACCCAAGGACAATCCGGGTTGAGTAAACAAACGGACACAGGCATGAATACCCAGGAATTCACCCTGCGCGGCGAATATGTCGCCCTGTGCGACCTGCTCAAACTCGCCGGCATCGCCAATAGCGGCGGGCAGGGCAAGCTCATGATCACCAACGGCGAAGTGACCGTTGATGGCCAGCCTGAAAGCCGCAAGACGGCAAAGATCCGGGCGGGCCAGACGGTACGGTGTCTAGATCAGACGGTTCGAGTGTTATCCGGCAACCCAGCCTGAACCAAGCGTAATTGCCGTGCCGTGGCTGCGTTTCTATAGAAGCGCTTTCAGCGCATAGAGCATATCCAGCGCCGCCTTCGGCGTCAGCGCATCGGGATCGAGTTCGCGCAACTGTTCGAGTGCAGGATGCGTCGGCGCCTCGTCGTTGGGCAGGTG
>JAJXUA010000107.1 GCA_021783275.1 Pseudomonadota bacterium | reverse complement strand
CGCATTGGGGTTGGGGAAAATCACGCCGCCATTAGGCTGGTGATAATCATCGACGCGTATTTCGAAGGTATCGGACAGCGGCACCGTCTGGCTGGCAATCTGGTACAGCCCGCAATAGACCGGGTAAAAGCTGTAGGTGATATCGGGAAACAGGATGGGGCGATCCTGCTTCAGCAGCGCCATGAACACATGCGCCAGCACCTCGTCGGAGCCGTTGCCGACAAACACCTGCTCCGGGCCCACGCCATGACAGGCGGCGATGCTGGCGCGCAAACGGTCCGAATTCGGGTCCGGATACAAACGCAAAGACGCTGTCGCCTCATTGCGCAATGCCTCCAGCACGTTGGGACTCGGTCCGTAGGGACATTCATTGGTGTTGAGCTTGACCAGATTGGCGAGCCGGGGCTGTTCACCCGGCACATAGGGGGTCAGGTTGCGGACCACCGCGCTCCAGTATCGGCTCATGGCACAGCCGCTTAGGTGGGCGTCAGCCGGTATTCGGCCGAGCGCGCGTGGGCCTGCAATCCCTCGCCGTAAGCCAGGGTCGCGGCAATCTGCCCCAGCGTCTGCGCACCGGCTTGCGACACATGGATCAGGCTGCTGCGTTTCTGGAAATCGTAGACGCCGAGCGGCGAGGAAAAACGCGCGGTGCGCGAAGTCGGCAGCACATGATTGGGCCCGGCACAGTAATCGCCCACCGCCTCACACGTGTTCTTGCCCATGAAAATGGCACCAGCGTGCCTGATCAACGGCAACAGTGCGCCGGGATCGGCTACCGACAGCTCCAGGTGTTCCGGCGCGATGCTGTTGCAAATCGCTGCGGCATCGGCCAGATCGCGGGTTTGGATCAGCGCGCCACGATTCGTCAGTGAGGTGCGTATGACCTCGCTGCGCGGCATGTCCGCGATCAGCCGGTTGATCGCAGCAGCGACGGCTTCCAGATACGCCGCATCCGGTGACAGCAAAATCGATTGCGCCAGTTCGTCATGCTCGGCCTGTGAAAACAGATCCATCGCCACCCAGTCGGGCGGGGTGGTGCCATCGGCGATCACCAGGATTTCTGACGGTCCGGCGATCATGTCGATCCCCACCGTGCCAAACACCCGGCGCTTGGCTGCGGCGACATAGGCATTGCCCGGGCCGACGATCTTGTCGACCTGCGGCACGGTCTGTGTCCCATAGGCCAGCGCCGCCACCGCCTGTGCGCCTCCGATGGTAAACACCCGATCCACGCCCGCTATCGCTGCCGCTGCCAGCACCAGCGCGTTCTTTTCCCCGCCTGGCGTGGGCACCACCATAATGAGTTCACCCACCCCCGCGACTTTGGCAGGTATCGCGTTCATCAGCACCGACGAGGGATAGGCGGCCTTGCCGCCAGGCACGTAAAGACCAACCCGATCCAGCGGCGTGATCTGCTGGCCGAGCACCGTGCCATCGTCTTCGGTATAGGTCCAGGAGGCTTGAACCTGCTTTTCATGGTATCGGCGAACACGCGCTGCTGCGGCCTCCAGTGCTGTCCGGGTCTCGGCGGGCAGGCTGTCGCGCGCCGCGACCAGGCTGGCGGAATCCACTTCCAGGCTCGCCAGCGTGGTGGCCGTCAGCCGGTCAAAGCGCGCGGTGTATTCCAGCACGGCAGCATCGCCGCGTGCCTTGACGTCGGCGAGTATGGCCGCAACGGTTTGCTCGATGGACGCATCGGTCGCGTCATCAAATTGTAAAAGCCGGCTGAGGTGCGCCTGAAAATCGGCCTGGGTGCTGTCGAGACGGGTGAGGGTGACCACGCAAATACATCCTTGAAGTTCAGCCGGAATTGTACCGTTTTTTGGATCGAAGCCGCTCCGGATGGCGTTCCGCATCACATGCCTTCACCCGAGCCTGAGGCCCGATCCTGAAGTTAGACAATGTCCAGCCTGGCGTTTATCATGACGCCATGCAATACAACCGCGACAATATGGCGGGGCTGTTACGCCGCCACGACATCAATCCGACTCATCAGCGGATCGAGATCGCGCACGCGCTGTTTTCGCGGCTGGAGCATCTGTCGGCCGACCAGGTCATGGCCATCGTCAACACCGACCACCCCGAAACCTCGAAAGCCACGGTGTACAACACCCTCAAGCTGTTTCTGGAAAAAGGGCTGGTAAACGAAGTCATCGTGGATCCTCACAAGGTGTTCTACGACCCCAACACATCGGCGCACCACCACCTGTATGAAGTGGATACGGGCAAGCTGACCGATATCGATGCCACCCATATCCAGATTTCCGGTTTGCCAGAGCTTCCCGCCGGGATGGTGACCGAAGGCATCGATCTGATCGTCCGTATCCGTCACGCGGACTGATCACCCACCCGTCGTGAAACGGGTTCATGTCGCGGCCACCCTCGTAGAAGCCCAACTGGCTTCAGACGCCTTGTCCAGTCTCGGGATCACCAATCATATTTTCAATGCCCATGCCGCAGGCGCGCTGGGCGAAGTGCCTTTTCTGCAGGCGCAGCCGGAAATCTGGATTGAGGAAGACAGCCGGGAAAATGATGCCCTTGAAACCCTGCTGCAATGGCGCACCGCGTCGTGCGATAGCGAGAAAGCCTGCGCCGCCTGCGGCGGAATCAATCCGGGAAATTTCTTGAGCTGCTGGCAATGCGGGCAGACACTGCCCGCCTGAATTCAGGTCAGGTGCTGGTCGTCTTGCTCAGTCGGCGCGGCCAGTTCGGGCTGCCGGGACGATTCATCCTGCTCGAGCTTTTCCCGGTGTAATTCGTAGTGCCTGGCAAAAATCCGCTCCAGCTCGTCGATCGCATCCGCTGCTTTCACCCCATGGATCAGATGGCGCGTCATCTGGGATGACGCTTCGTGAAAAACCAGCTTGCGTTCCAGCATGGGGTAGGTTTCGGTCAGACGCTGGATGGCTTTCACCACGTTTTCCTCAGCCGGCCGGGGAATCGGCAGCGGCTCGGAAGGCGGCTTGGCTGCCACTTCGGCCTGTTCCTTGCTCGCCAGATATTCTGCGTACTCCAGCAACGCGGCCTGGCGCGGTTCGGACAAGGCGCGGAAGGTCATGGCCAGATAGCGACTGTCCCGCATCAGCGTGCGCGTCCTTTTGCAAGGCGTTTGAGTGGAACCATGTCAACGTTGCAATTGCGGAATTTGTCATCGACAAAGTTGATGAAAGCATCCAGCAGTTTGCTGCGGAATTTTTCCGGCGCATACACCATCGACAGCTGACGTGTCAGCCTGGGTGCAAGTGGAATCGCCACCAGCGTACCCAGCTGGATTTCCTTGGTCACAGTCGAAGCCGACATGATCGCCACGCCCAGCCCGGCTTCCACCGCGCCCTTGATGGCTTCACGGCTGCCCAGCTCCATCTCGATATGCAGATCGTCCGGATTCACCCCGTTGTCACTGAAAAAACCGTCCACCACTTCGCGCGTGCCCGAGCCATGCTCGCGTGACACATAGGGCTCAACCGCTATATCCCGCGCATTGACGCTGGAACGCGACGCCAGGCTATGACCCGGCGCGCAAATCATCACCAGTTCGTCTTCGCAACAGGCCAGGGTGGTGAGATTGGGATTATGCGAGGGGGCCTCGATCAGGCCGACATCCAGCGAATGATCGGCCACCTTGGCCGCAACCGTTTCCGAATTGGCCACGGTAAGCCGCGCCTGGACTTGCGGAAAACGCGCTTTGAACTCGCCCAGGATGCGGGGCAACTGGTATTCGGCAATCGTGGTGGACGCGCCGATCATCAGCGGGCCGGTTACCTGGCCGGTCAGCTCCCCCACCCGCGCTTCCATCTCACCGGTCAACGCCAGCACACGTTCGGCATAACCCAGCACCAGTTCACCGGTGGGGGTGAGTGAAATTTTGCCGTGGCTGCGTTCGAACAGCCGGGTATTGAAATGCTCTTCCAGCTGCTTGACCTGGAAGGTCACGGCAGGCTGAGTCATGTAGAGAATATCCGCAGCCTTGGTAAAACTGAGCTGCTTGGCGACGGTGTAGAATACTTGCAGTCTGCGGTCGGCCATAAACGTCTGCCCACGGGTCAATAAAGAATTTTATTCAACCACAAACCCGCCCGTCTTGAAACCTCCGCGTCATCAGACACCTGTAATCACAGGCCTTTCATTCACCCGCACCCGGCGTGCCGGTGTCCTGCTCCGACACACCTGAATCCGCTTGCTGGTGAATCGCGCGTTCTACACCATCCTGCTGGCGCAATTTTTATCGGCGCTCGCCGACAACGCGCTGCTGTTTGCCGCGATTGGCCTGCTGGTGTTTCATGCCGCGCCGGAATGGCATTCGCCGCTGCTGCAAACCGTGTTCGTGATTGCCTATATTGCGCTGGCTCCGCTGGTCGGCCCGTTTGCCGACGCGCTGCCCAAAGGCCGGGTCATGCTGATCGCCAACACCGTGAAATTCATCGGCTGCATCACCATGCTGGCCGGCCTGCACCCGCTGTTTGCCTACGCGCTGGTCGGCATCGGCGCGGCGATGTATTCACCTGCCAAGTACGGCATCCTCACTGAACTGCTGCCGCCACACCGGCTGGTGGTGGCCAATAGCTGGGTTGAAGGTACGACTGTGGCGGCTATCGTGCTGGGGGCGATCATAGGCGGTGCGCTCATCAACCCGCAGCTGGCCGAGTCCCTGCTGCTGGCCATGGGTCTGGAAAGTCAGCTCATCGCGCCGAAATTCACCATTGTCGTGGTCACGGGGCTGTATCTGGCTGCCGCCATCGCCAATCTCTATATTCCCCGGCTGCCCATCGACCACAAGCTGCCCAGCAAATCGCCCGCGTTCATCCTGCATGATTTTGGCCACAGTTTCAGCCTGCTGTGGCGCGATCCGCTGGGTCAGGTCTCGCTGGCCGTCACGACCTTGTTCTGGGGGGTGGGGGCAACCTTGCGCCTGCTCATCATTGAATGGGCTGCGCTCAACCTGAAGTACGGATTGAGTCAGGCCACCCAGCTGACCGCCGCCACGGCGGTAGGCATCGCACTGGGGTCCATTCTGGCCGGTCGATACGTCCGGCTTGAACACGCCATCCGCACCCTGCCCGCCGGGATCATCCTGGGCATGGTACCGGTCACGCTGATCTGGGTGGAGAGCCTGGCGCTGGCGATCATGCTGCTGACCCTGCTGGGGATGCTGGCCGGTTTTTTTGTCGTGCCGATGAATGCCCTGCTTCAGCATCGTGGCCATTTACTGATGGGCGCCGGTCACTCCATCGCGCAGCAGAATTTCAACGAGAACATCAGCATACTGCTGTTAACCGGCGCATACGCCCTGATGGTGCGTGCCGACTGGCACATCCACACCATCATCTGGGTCTTCGGCGTGTTTATCAGTACGGTGATGCTGGCGATCTGGCTACGCCACCGGCACGACGTGGTGCATTAGTTGGGTGTGTCGGCAGGCGGAATCGCGGGTGCGGGGGGCGCGCTGGCATCGGCCGCAGGGACGTCCACATCGGGCTCATCCAGAAAAGCCGGGCGCGGCGGATTGCCGTCGTAAATCATGAACTGCCGGTTTTGCAGATACGACTCGCGGGTAAAGATATACGGGTCGAGCGCAGCCTGATCGCGAAAGCGCACAAAGCCTTCGCTGCGCGCGCGCAGATCGACAATTCCCAGCAGGCCCAGCGGGATGGCCACGGGTGCCGAGGCGTACATGATGGGATTGGTGAGCGCGCTGAAAATGATGCCGCCAGTGTCACGCACCGAGCTGGGGCCGATCAGCGGATACATCAGGAACGCGCCGTCACCGGCATTCCAGGTTGCCAGGGTCTGACCAAAATCCTCGTCATGCCGTACCAGACCGATAGGTGTGGCCACGTCGAAAATGCCCAGGATACCCACCGTTGAATTGAGCACGAAACGCCCCAGATCGGACGTGCCCTGCAAGACCTTGCCCTGCAGAAATCCGTTCAGCGTGGTATCAAGATACTGGATGTTGTCGTAGAAATTGCTGACGCCGGTGCGTACCGGCTGGGGCAATCCACTGACATATGCGCCTGCCACTGGCTGTAACACCGCCACGTCCAGATCATCGTTGAAGTTGTAGACCGAGCGATTGAGGTTTTCCACCGGGTCGCCGGGTTCACGCTCGACCTGCTGCGTGGTGGCGCAGCCCGCTGTCAGCAAGGCGATAGCACCTGCAGCGCACAGCGGCAACACCCGCTTGAATCGGGAAGGTCGGGGGGGAGCAGACAGACGGGTCATAGTGAATTGATTTCGGGTAAATCCGGACGCAACTTTAGCCGATTCCGGTCTGGCCGGACATCCATTTGTCACATCAG
>JAJXUA010000024.1 GCA_021783275.1 Pseudomonadota bacterium | reverse complement strand
TGCGAAATTCGAGCGATTGCTTCTGCTGAAGAACTGGCGATTCGCAACGGGAATGACCGGCATCTCGTTGGTGACTATCTTGCTTACTCAGCTTGATAAAATAATTTTAAGTAGAATGCTCTCATTAGAGGCATTTGGCTATTACATGCTCGCATTCAACGTCGCGAACAGTCTGAATAATTTCTCGTTCCCAATTTACTCGGCCCTTCTTCCAAAATTCACCCAGCTGGTTGCTTCTGGAGACATGAATGGCTTGGCCTCTCTTTATCACAAAGGGGCGCGCCTCCTGTCAGCCCTGATGCTGCCGATCGCCACGACGGTGATTTTTTTCTCAAATGAAATTCTGGCTCTTTGGCTCAATGACCCTGTCGTGTCGGAAAATGTGCAACCAATCCTCGTTTTGCTGATGATCGGAACAGCGTTCAATGCCATGATGGTGGTGCCCTTTTCCTTGCAGCTTGCCCATGGATGGACCCGGTTTTCGATATATAAGAATCTCATTGCATCGGTATTTCTTGTGCCATTGCTGCTGGTTTTGGTTAACCGGTACCAAGGAATTGGTGCGGCGATAGTGTGGTTTATCCTCAATTTAGGATATTTGGCGATCGAAGTGCCGATCATGCATCGACGCTTGCTGAAGGCGGAAATGCGAAATTGGTATCGACGTGACATCATTCAACCGCTTTTGCTTGTAACCTTGGTTGTCCTCTGTTTCTACATGGCGCTGCCGAACAATGCTTCTCAGTCAATTACGTTTGCTTGGATTCTGATGACACTTATGTTTTCTTTCGCTGTTTCTGCATGGGGCACGGGATACTTTGATCTCAAAAAACTGAGGGCAGGCGCGTTATGAAAACCCTTTGTCCGAACTGCGGAGCGGAGTCCCAGCCTTGGTTCACTAGCAAGGACTATAACCGGCACGTAACCAACGAGGTATTTCACCACTACCACTGCCCGGAATGTGAACTCATCTTCATATCGCCAGTGCCTGAAAATTTGGGCTCATATTATCCGGATACCTACCACTTCATACCGGAGTCAATGGACAGTCTGGAGAAGGCATCCGAACCTGATCGCTACAAGATAGAAATCGTCCAACGATTTGTGAAGGCTGGGAATTTGTTGGAGATAGGTCCCTCGTATGGTGGCTTTTCCTATCTTGCGAAGAAGGCGGGCTTCTGCGTCGATGCGATTGAAATGAATGCCAAGTGTTGCGAGTTTCTGCGTGACGTAGTGGGCGTGCATGCCATCAACAGTGACGACGCTGTTCAGGCTCTGCGGGAAGCCGGTCCCTACGACGTCATCGCGCTTTGGCATGTAATTGAGCATTTGCCGAATGCTTGGGAAACCTTGGAGGCGACGTGCGCTCGTGTTAAACCTGGTGGGTACGTGGTGCTGGCTTCCCCTAATCCGGATGCATTCCAGTTTCGCGTCATGGGGCGCTATTGGCTGCACGTCGATGCGCCACGCCATGTCATGCTGATACCCATGAAACTGCTCGTGACCAAAATGGAACAGCTGGGTATGAAGGCTGAATGGATGACGACAGGTGACGAAGGGAGTCTGAGATGTAATGTCGGTGGATGGGAAGTTTCCTTTATCAACCTAAGCTCGCACCGATACATCAAGCGGATCTTGCACCGCATCGGGAGGTTGGCTGCCCGGCTGTTTGCCCCCATTGAACGGCGTGAAGGTAAGGGAAGCGCTTACACAATGGTTTTTAAGAGGGTCGATTGACATTTTGGTTCTCCTGCCGACTCGGAATCGACTTTGTTTGTTTTCCTGAGACGGGAGGACGAGGAACCATGACGATTTGGAATTGATCATTTGAAGGATCGCAGTTTCGTGGCTAGCACACCCAAAGTAAGCGTCTGTATTCCAATCTTCAACGGTGCGGGATATATCAGGGGCGCTCTTGATTCAGTTTTCCAGCAAAAATACCAGGACTTTGAAGTCGTAATCGTTGATAACTGCTCCACGGACCAAACGGAAGCCTTGGTCGCGGAACTCTCCTCGCAGTCTGAGAAGATATGTTTCTTCAGAAACGAACAAAACATCGGGCTGGCAGGGAATCTTGACAAGTGTCTCGAATACGCTCGAGGTGACTACATCAAATACCTGTGTGTAGATGACTTGCTCTTGCCCGGTTGTCTGGAACAGATGGTGGTTGAACTTGATACACATCCGGAGGTTTCATTGGTGTGTGGAGGGCGACTTGGCATCAATGAATCCGGGCGGGCTTTCAGTTTGCAACGCTACTCATCACGCAAGGAAATCATCCCTGGCCATGAAGCGATCACCCGATGTCTATATGGGCGCAATTATATTGGCGAACCATCGGCTGTCATGTTCAGGAAATCAGATGTCCTTGAAGGATTTCGCGATGATCTTCCGCAGGTTATGGACATGGAATTGTGGTTCAGGTTGCTGGAGACTGGAAAGTTGATGAGTATCGAGTCTCCCTTGTGTTCTGTTCGTTTTCATGACGCGCAGATGACACGCAAGAATATAAAGGCCGGTAGTTTGGTCGATGACAATATTCGTGTGTTCCTTGAATACTCGGTTAAGTCATATATTGATGTGAGCCCATGGTTGGTTATACGGCATAAATTACTGATGACCTACCGGGTATGGATTTCCAGACGATACATCACGCATGAAAAGAGTAGCTTGGTTCTGAAAATGTTCGGGATTCCTTACTTGTACCCCTTTATGCCTGTTATATCGCTGATCCTGGTTATTTACAGGAAGATTGCAGTCAGGGATCGAGTTTGATTTAAATGGCTGATGGAGCGATGTGGTGATAATTGTGCGGATGGTCAGTTGTGGAATGGAAGACTTCGCCCGTGCATGGAACAAGGGCGGCTGGTCAAGTACCTCAGGCTATTTAGACTCGGTGTGTTGCGCGATTCGGCAGCAAGTGTGCGGATGACCCGTTACTTGCTCAAATTATTCAGGTGTGTGCCCGTCATCGGTTGGTACGTCAGGCGGGCATGATGCTTTTCAGACTTGGAGGTGTAAGTCTGTGATCTGCATTTCGGTTGTCAGCCACGGCCACGGCGCAATGGTCGAATCGCTGATCGCGCGCTTGCTGGAATTCCAGGAGGTGTCGCAGATAGTGTTGACGCGCAATATCCCCGAGGCGGGTTTCGACTACGCCGATCCGCGTCTGACCTGGCTCGACAACGCGACGCCCAAGGGTTTTGGCACCAATCACAACGCGGCGCTCGTGCATTGCAACGCGCCTTTTTTTTGTGTGCTGAATCCGGATATTGCGTTGCCGGAGAATCCGTTTCCGGCCTTATGGCGTTGCCTCTCGGACAGCGACGCGGCGATGGTCGCGCCGCGCATCCTTGCGCCGGATGGCTCTGTCGAAGATAGCGCGCGGCAGTTCCCGACGCTGGCTAGCCTGGCACGCAAGGCGGTGCTCGGCGACCGGGGTTTGCACCGGCGTGCGGATAGCGCTCCGGACTGGATCGCAGGGATGTTCATGCTTTGGCGACGCGAGGCGTTTGTGGCGCTGGGTGGGTTCGACGAGGGGTTTTTTCTGTATTACGAAGACGTCGATATTTGCGCACGCGCCCGGCAATCGGGCTTACGCATCGCGCTTTGCCGACAGGCAACCGCAATCCACGATGCGCGCCGCGAGAGCCACCGCAGCTGGCGTTTTATGCGCTGGCATCTGACGAGCATGGCGCGATTTTTTTTCAAGCACGGCGGGCGTCAGCGCCGTCCCCGGCTGTCATGAAAGTCCTCGTCACCGGTGCCAACGGTTTCATTGGTCGCGCGCTGGTCGCGATGCTCGAATCGGACGGCGTCGCGGTGGTCGCGGCGACGCGGGCGAGCGTCGGCGGGATCGACGCGGCGACCGACTGGCGCGCGGCGCTCGCGGGTTGTGATGCAGTCGTTCACCTCGCAGCGCGGGTGCATGTGATGCGGGATTCCGAGACCGATCCGCTGGCGCTGTATCGCGCGGTGAATGTAGACGGCACGCTGAATCTGACGCGGCAGGCGGTGGCGGCTGGGGTGCGGCGGCTGGTGTTCGTGTCGTCGATCAAGGTCAACGGCGAGGGGCGCGAGGCACCGTACACCGAGGCCGACGCGCCGCAGCCGCAGGACGCTTACGCGGTATCGAAGTGGGAGGCGGAGCAGGGTTTGCAGGCGCTCGCGCGCGAGACCGGGCTGGAGGTGGTGGTGCTGCGCCCGCCGCTGGTTTACGGGGCGGGGGTGGGGGCGAATTTCGGCGCGCTGATGCGCGCAGTCGGGCGCGGCTGGCCGTTGCCACTGGGGGCGCTGACCAACCGGCGCAGTCTGCTTTATCGGGGCAATCTGGTGAGCGCGCTGGCGCACTGTGTCAGGCATCCGGCGGCGGCGGGGCAGACGTTTCTGATCGACGACGGCGAGGCGGTTTCGACGCCACAACTGGTGCGCGAGCTGGCGGCGGCGATGGAGCGTCCGGCGCGGCTGGTGGCGGTACCAACGGTCGTATTGCGCGGGCTCGCGGCGGTGGCGGGCAGGCGCGCGGCGGCGGCGCGACTGACGGGTTCGTTGGTGGTCGATGCGATGCATTTGAGGCGGACGCTGGGCTGGACGCCGCCGTTCACGCGCGCGCAGGGGCTGGCGGAGACGGTGGCGGCGCTGAAATGACAGCTCTGGCAGGGCTGACGGCATTCGTTGTGTGCTGGCTGGTGCTGACGGCATTGCTGCGCCGCCGCGACGGGTTGCCGATGGATCATCCCAATGCCCGTTCCCTGCATACCGCGCCCACGCCGCGCATCGGCGGCGTGGGCATACTCGCGGGGGTGCTGGCTGCGAGCCCCTGGCTGTTTGCATACGACGTGCTGCCCATCGTGCTCGGCGCGCTTGCGCTGGCGGGTGTCTCGCTGTTCGATGATGTGCGGGGGCTTTCGGTGCGCGTGCGGTTTCTGGCGCACTTCGTCGCGGCAGGGGCGGTGCTGCTTGGGCTGGCGGTCACGGGCTGGGCTTGGCTGGCTGGCGTGCTCGCGGTGGTGTGGATGACCAATCTCTACAATTTCATGGACGGCTCGAACGGGCTGGCGGGCGGCATGGCCGTGATCGGCTTTGGCGCACTGGGGCTCGCGGCAGGCTGGGGTGGCGCGATGGAACTGGCTGCCTTGTGTATTGCTATCGCGGCTGCGGCGCTGGCATTCCTGCGTTTCAACTTTCCACTGGCGCGTCTCTTCATGGGCGATGCCGGATCGATCCCGCTGGGGTTTCTGGCGGCGATGATCGGCGTGGCCGGGATGCATCGTGGCCTGTGGAGCGGCATATTTCCGTTGCTGGTGTTCTCGCCTTTTATTGTCGATGCCAGTGTGACGCTGATGCGGCGGCTATTTGCGGGCGAAAAAATCTGGCAGGCACATCGTTCGCATTATTACCAGCGGGTGATTTTGCTGGGTGCGACGCATCGCCAGCTGGCGGTCGCAGCCTGGGGCCTGATGCTTGTCATGGTGGGTCTGGCCTGGGTTGCGCTCGTGTGGCCCCGGCACGCGGCCGGGATGCTTATACTGTCGGGCGTTCTGTATGGCTTGCTTTTCCTGATCATCGACCTGCGCTGGCAGCGCGCCCGCCATGACCCTTAATCCCCGTATTGTCATCATCATCCTGCACGACATTCTGGTCGCGGCCCTGGCCTGGCTGGGGGCTTACGGGCTGCGCTTCAATCTGGCGCTGCCGCTCGAATACCGTGATGACGCGCTGGCTACACTCATCTGGGTGGTACCGCTGCAGGCGCTGGTATTCTGGCGCTTCGGCCTGTATCGCGGCATCTGGCGTTTCGCCAGCCTGCCCGATCTCAAACGCATCGTCATGGCCGTGGGACTGGCAGCGGTGATGATCCCGGGGGTGCTGATCCTGTTTCGCGTCAGCGCCGTCGTACCCCGTTCGGTACTGATCCTGGATCCCTTGCTGCTGCTGATGGTGATGGGGGGTAGCCGGCTCGCGTACCGGGCCTGGAAGGAGCACCGTCTGGCCAGTGTGTTGCGGCCAAACAGCCGACCGGTGCTGGTCGCAGGCGCGGGGTCGGCGGCGGATTTTCTGCTGCGTGAACTGGCGCGCAACCCGGCGGGCTTTCATGTGGTGGGCCTGCTCGACGACAACCGCGACAAGCAGAAGCGGCTGGTGCAGGGGATTCCGGTATTGGGTGCGCTCGACAGTGTGGTTTTGCACGCGCGCAAAATGGAGGTGACCGATATCGTGCTCGCGCTGCCCTCGGCCGCGCACGAAGTGCGGCGGCAATTGACCCACCGCTGCACCGAAGCGGGATTGAATGTCCTGACCATCCCGTCGCTGGAAGACCTGGTGGCCGGACGGGTCACCGTATCCAGCCTGCGTCGTGTCGAACTCGACGATCTGCTGGGACGTGATCCAGTCGAACTCGACGACAGCGGCCTGCATAAGCTGTTATCCGGTCAGGTGGTGATGGTGACGGGGGCGGGCGGCTCGATCGGTTCCGAGCTGTGTCGGCAGATTGCGCGCTTTTCACCGGCAAAGCTGGTGTTGTTCGAGCAGTCCGAATACGCGCTGTATGCGATGGAGCAAGCGCTGCCGCAACAGTTTCCTGCGCTGGTGTTCGAGCCGGTTATCGGCGATGTGAAGAACGCTGCCTGGGTGAATCGGGTGATGGCCGAACATCAACCTGCCGTGGTGTTCCATGCCGCCGCCTACAAGCATGTTCCGCTGATGGAAAACGGCAACGCCTGGGAAGCCCTGAAAAACAACGTGCTTGGCACGCAGGTGGTCGCCGAGGCCGCGCGGCAGCAGGGGGTTCGCAAGTTCGTGATGATCTCTACCGACAAGGCGGTGAATCCGACCAATGTCATGGGCGCGAGCAAACGTCTGGCCGAAATGGTGTGCCAGGCAATGCAGCAACCCGGCAGAACACGTTTTGTTTCTGTCCGTTTTGGCAATGTGCTGGGCTCGTCCGGCAGCGTGATTCCCAAATTCCAGAAACAGATCGAGGCGGGCGGGCCGGTGACCGTCACGCATCCCGACATCACGCGCTATTTCATGTCGATTCCCGAAGCGTGCCAACTGGTGTTGCAGGCAGGCCTGATGGGTGAAGGCGGCGAAATTTTCGTCCTCGACATGGGTGAGCCGGTCAAAATCGCCGAGCTGGCGCAGTTGATGATCCGCCTCTCGGGCAGCGATCCTGAGCGTATACGGATTGCGTATACCGGCTTGCGCCCCGGCGAAAAACTCTACGAAGAACTGCTGGCGGACGATGAATCGACCTTGCCGACGCCGCATCCGAAACTGCGTATCGCCCGGGCACGCACGCCGGATGCGGGCTGGCAGGAAGCCTGCCAGGCCTGGCTGGCGCAACATGAAATTTGCGACGAGGCGACAGTCAAGCGCCAACTCAAGACCTGGGTTGCGGAATATCAGCCGGAAGCACCGTGAGCCCATTTTTACCTGGCGAGTTTCGCCGTATCCTGGTGATCAAATGGAGTGCGCTCGGCGATATCGTCATTGCCACGGCCCTGTTTGAAGACATCGCGCGTGCCTTTCCCGCCGCAGAAATCCATCTCAATACCTTGCCCGCGTATGCAGGCCTGTTTGAAGAAGACACACGGTTTGCCCGGGTGTGGACGGTCAACGTCCGCAGCCGGGCAAACCGCTTGGGCAGCAGCCTTGCCTGGCTGAAGCAGGCGCGCAACGGGCACTATGATCTGGTGATCGACCTGCAACGTTCGGATCATTCCCGCTTATTGCTGACACTGTGGTGGCTTAGTGGCCGTGCGCCAACTGTGCGGATCGGTAATCGCGGCGGCTTTCCTTACACCCATCAACCGGCCATCCGCCGTTCGGGCAGCCATGCCTTGCCGATGATGCAGTCGGTGCTGCACACGCTCGGGATCGACACGCCGACGACACAGCCCGTGCTACGCGTGTCGCCAGCGCGTGAACAGGCTGTCACCGCGATGCGGCAGACGCATGGACTGGCCGACGGCAGCTATGTGGTGTTGTTGCCCGGCGCGGCGTCAGCGCATCCGTTGAAGCGCTGGGGTGTGGCGCACTACGCAGCATTAGCTCGCCTGTTGCATCAGTCCAGCGTCGAGAAAATCGTGCTGATTGGTGGCCCGGACGAGGTCGAGGACTGCGCGGCCATCGCCCGGTCGGGCGACTTCGTGCTCAATCTGAACGGCACGCTGGCGCTGAACGACATTCCGGCGCTGTGTGCCGGTGCTGCGGCGATCATTGGCAATGACACCGGCACTGCACACTTTGCTTCGGCCGCCGGTCGACCGCTGCTAGTGCTGTGCGGACCCACCGATCCGCGACGCGTCAAGCCCCTGGGTCAGCAGACGGTGGCTGTGCAAACCCAGCTGCCGTGCAGCAATTGCTACAGCAAGACCTGTCGCAATCCCGAGCATCACGCGTGCATGAAACGGATAACTCCGGAGTGGCTGGCTCATCGCGCGCATGAATTGATGCGTGGTGAGCTGACTCCCGGGCAGACATGGCGAGAAGGCCAAAGGAGCTTTTGATGGCTGAACTGACCGGCCCGCGCGTGCGCGTCAAAATCCTTGGCCGCTTGCCTGCGCGCACCTGGCTGCACCAGGCTCCGCATGGCGAACCAGTGTGGGGGAACTGCGATTTCATCTTTGAGCGCGACGCGCGCGATTACGACTGGCTGGTGGTGTATGACGACCTGTCCGAGCGGCCCGGTGAGGCCAAGCGCACGACTCGGGAAGCGCTGGCGTGTCCGCAGGCACACACGCTCCTGATCACCACCGAGCCCTCGTCAGTCAAGATTTACGGCGATGATTTCACCCGGCAATTCGGCGCAGTGCTCACCAGCCAGCCGGCGTGGGCTTTGCCGCATCCCGGGCGCATTTACGCGCAGCCGGCACTGCACTGGTTTTATGGTGTCGGGCGCGAGGCGCGGGTGCCGTTCGATACCCTGCTGGCCGAGCCACCCACATCGAAGTCGGAAACGGTGTCCATGGTGTACTCGCCCAAGGCGATGCGGCATACCCTGCATCATCATCGCGCCCGCTTCATGCGCTGGCTGGTCGAGCACATGCCCGAGCTTGCAACCTTTGGCCGCGAAACCGCCCGGCCGCTTGACGACAAAGCCGATTGCCTGCGGTCTTTCCGCTATCACGTCGCGATCGAAAACTTCATCGGGCCGCATCACTGGACCGAAAAACTCGCAGACCCGTTTCTGGGACTGGCGCTGCCTTTTTATTATGGCTGCCCCAATGTCACAGATTATTTTCCACCCGACAGCGTGATTGCGATCGACATCCACAAGCCGCGTCAGGCACTGGACATCATGCGTGCCGCCATCGCCGATAACGAATACGAGAAGCGCCTGCCCGCGCTGATCGAAGCCCGGCGGTGCGTCATGTTCGAACACAATATGTTTGCCGTCGTTGCGCGTATTGTTGCCGAGCGGCACGACCAGCAGGCCCGACCGGATGCGGGTGGCGAGCTGCTGTCGCGCCGGGCGATGCGGCTGTCCAGCCCGTGGGTCGCCGCGCGTGATGTGTGGTCCAAGCTGCGTGGGCGCGTGCTGCATCTGCCCGGTGCCCTGCGCGGGCGCAGCTGACAGGGATATGCAGACTAGTGGCGCGGGGTACGCGCCAGCTGTTCGTAGAGAGCGCGCGTAGCGTCCAGCATGTGTTGCAGCGGATAGAAGTCGCCCTCGGGTACAGTCTCCGGCTGCTGCAACAGCGGGAGCAGCCGCTGGAAGGTCGCGTCGATCTGACCCATAGGCAATAAACCGGCGGGGTAAATGGCTTTCAGAATCTCGCCGACCCCGCCATGCGCATAACCTGCTGTGGGGATGCCTAGCCGCAAGGCTTCCAGCGTGGTGCGGCCGAAGGATTCGGGCTGCTGCGACAGCGACAGCACCAGTTGCGAGATCGCCAGAATGTTTTTCAGATCCTCGCGCTGGCCGGTCAGCGTCACGTCGTTTTGCACCCCCTGGGCACGGATGCGGTAACGCAGTTTTTGCAGATAGCGCTGCTTGGACGGCGTGGCCCCACCCACGATCAGGCCATGCACTGGCAGCCCGCGCCGCCGCAGACGGGCGATCAGCTCGATGAAATCCTCATGGCCCTTGAGCCGGGTGATACGGCCGGGCAGCACCAGCAGTTGCTTGCCGCACGCCTGGGGATATTGCGCAAAAAAAGCTTGCTGCCAGTTTGCGTCGGGTTTCCAGCCATAGGGATACTCGCGCGCCTCGACACCGCGGTGGATGACGTGGATGTGCCAGGGCAGGGTGGCCGGATATTCGCGCAGCACGTAATCGCGCACCGTGTCTGATACCGCGATGACGGCCTCGCCACGCGTCATGATGGCGCTGTAGCGGCTGACGCCGTAGAGGCCATGCACCGTGGTGACAAAGCGCGGTCGCGTGGCCGGGTTCATGCCGCGCCAGGCCAGCCAGGCGATCCACGCCGGGATGCGCGAACGGGCATGCAGGATATCCACGCGCTGTTCCACCAGAAAACGCCGCAGCCGGTAGACCAGCCCCAGCGTTTTCAGGGATTTGCGGCCGATGGGCCAGACAAAATGTTCAGCCCCCCCTGCCAGCAGGCCCTCGACCTGACGCCCGCCCGCCGAGATCACCAGCGCGCGGTGGCCGTGCTGTACCAGTGCGCCGGCCACTTCCAGCGTGCCACGCTCCACGCCACCCGATTCCAGCGCGGGCAGCAGTTGCAGTACGGTCAGTTTCCTGTCTTCAGCCATGCGAGTATCCAGGCGGCGCAGCGGTCGGCTTCCGCCAGCGGGGTGGTGTTGGGATGCAGCGTGCCATCGGCACACCATTGAATAAAGCGGGTCACGCGCTGCGTGTCAGCGAGGTCGGCAATAGCCCGTCCTACCCGGCTTTTCGGGTTGACCGGCAGATCGAACACGCCGACATCGGCCCCGGCGGTCAATGCCTCGTAGACCATCGAGGCGCTGTCCGGGCTGACCCAGACCAGGCCGCTGCCCGCGAGCTGTTCGGGCAGCCAGTCAGGTGACGTGGCGGTGTGCGGGACGACGGTGAGCGCAGGGTGCGCAGGCAGCGTGGCAAGAAAACTTTCCGGCGTGCGGCGCGAGGTGGTGAGCGTCCAGCGCAGGTTGGGTGAGCGGGCCAGCAGGCTTTTGATCTGGAGCTGGATGGCGTCATCGTGCCATTCGAAATGCGGGGAGGGTCCCCCGATCAGGATCAGGGCTTGCTCTCCACGTGAGTTCGGGTGTTCGGCCGGGGGATGCAGGCGATTGAGCGCACCAGTGGTGACCAGCGTCGCGGCATCGGCCTGCAGGCCATCGTGCTGCGGCACCACGGTCAGCTCAAACCAGCGTCGTGGCAAGCTGGGCTTCATCAGCACCACAGCACGGCCGCCCCGAGCGCGCCGTGCCGCAAGCAGACTCAGATGCGTGGCGTGACCGGCGGCCAGAATCAGATCGGGCGCAGGCGCGTCGGGCCAGAGATCGCGGCAGAAGACACCAGCCAGCAAAGCGCGCGCAGCCGATACAGCGGGCAGGACATGAATGCGAGCCGGCGTTGCCCGCGCCAGCGCCTCGGCCAGGCCGCGCGACTGGTTGAGATGCCCCGGCTTGCCGTCGCTGATGATCCAGATGATCAACGGCAATTCAGACTGCGGAATCATCGGCCATGAATCGGGAGAAAACAGGGGGCATACAGACGATACAGGCGGCGAAGCCGCAATCTAAGGCTAGCGGCGAAGCCCGCAGTGTAAGGCATGTGGCGCGTCAGAGCGTATCCCCCCAGCGCCGCTGCAAGGCCGCCGCCCAGCGGTAGGGCGCAGGGTCGAGCGCCGGGGTGCGGCCTTCCATCAGATCAACCAGCAGCTCGGCCGAGGCCGGGGCGAGGGTGACGCCGTATCGGTAATGGCCGACGTTGATGAAGACATTGTCGAAATCCGGGTGGCGGTCGATGATCGGAATGTTGTCCGGCGAACCGGGGCGCAGCCCGGCCCAGTGGCGGATCGGCTGCACCCCGGCCAGCACAGGCAGCAGTTCCGTTGCTTCGCGGTGCAATCGGGCCAGCGTTACCGCATCGGTCGATTTGTCGAAGCCCGCGTCTTCGAGCGTGCTGCCCACCAGAATATGGCCATCGCGGCGCGGGATCAGATACAGCCCCTGGCGGTAGAGTATGGTATCGAGCACACCCGGCTCGAGTTTGAACAACAGCATCTGGCCGCGGATCGGACGAACGTGGGGAACGGCAGGCAGGTTAGTCAGACTCAGTCCCGACCAGGCCCCGGTTGCGATCACAATCATGTCGGCCGTCAGTGTCCCGGCAGTGGTTTGCAGCGTGGTCGCCACCCCGCCAGCCGCATCCAGGCCCTTGACCGTACAGTTTTCGTGGATGGTGCCGCCCAGCTTGGTCACGGCCGCGCGCAGCGCAGCTACCAGCCGTGGATTGCGTACCTGTGCCACCTCGGGCAGCCACAGGGGCAAAGCCTCACCGGCAACGGTTGACAGGCACAGGCTGACAGGCACCTCGCGCGTCGCCACCATCCCCTGTTGTGTACACCAGGTCAAAGCCTGTTCCGGAACGGTCACGGCCATTGCCAGCAAGCCACAACGCCAGAACTCGGTATCCAGCTGTGACACCGCTTCTATAGCGGTAATCCATTCGCCGTAGGCTGCCATCGAGCGCAAGGCCAGTGCTGAGACCGATGCGCCATAGTCCCACGGCAGGAGCGGGGACAGGATGCCGCCCCCCGCCCAGGATGACTCGCCGCCGGTGTGTCCGCGTTCCAGCACTGTCACTTGGTGCCCGCGCTGCAACAATACCAGCGCGACACTCAAACCCGAGACGCCGCCACCGACAATGAGCGTATGTCCGCTCAAACCGCCAATCCCCACGCTACGCAATTCAAATTGTTTTTCAGCATGGCGCAATTTTAGGGGGGATTGCTCAGGCTCGCACGCAGTCGTCTTACCCACGGCCTTCAGTTACAGGATATTTTGCCGTTATGAAATGCCGATCGCGGCATTCCAGAATGCTGCATGTTGCACATCGACGCCCGCCTGTTCACCCAAACCGGCCAGTCATCGGTAATGGGTGGCGACTTGCCGGCCAGGCAATTAGGGTGCAGACATAGAAAAAGGGAACAACATGAAGCTAGGCAGACAACACGGATTCACGCTGATCGAACTGATGATCGCCGTCGTGATCATCGGCATCCTCGCAGCGATTGCGATTCCTGCCTACTCGGAATATGTGAAACGCGGACATCGCGCCGCTGCGCAGTCTGTGATGATGGCTATAGCCGACCGTCAGCAGCAATACTTCCTTGCCAACCGGGGTTATGCCAATAGCTTGGGCACATTGAATTACACAATCCCGACAGATGTCGTTTCGAAATACAGCTTGAATCCCACCAATATGGCGGTGGACAACACCGCTACTCCGCCCGTTTTCACCATCACCTTTGTGCCATCGGGCTCGCAAGTCAGCGATGGCACTCTCACGCTCAACAGCGCAGGCGTTAAGACGCCCTCCGCAAAATGGTAGCCAACGCCATCATGTCGCCATCGCGCGCCCAGCAGGGCACTACCCTTATCGAAGTGCTCGTTACCCTGGTGATTCTGGCCATCGGCTTGCTCGGGTTGGCAGGTTTGCAGACGCGCCTGCAGGCTTCTGAAATGGAGGCCTATCAGCGCGCGCAGGCGCTCATATTGCTGAACGACATGGCCAGCCGTATCGCCACCAATCGGGCCAACGCTGCGAGCTACGCCACTGCCGCCCCCACCACTGCGCCGCTGGGAGGTACGGGTGCCTGCCCTACCACTACCAGCACCCGGCAAGAAATCGATGCGGGCGAATGGTGCAATGCACTTCAAGGTGCCGGAGAAAAAATCGGGTCCACCAATAAAGTCGGCGCCATGGTTGGCGGGCGTGGCTGCGTCGAGGCTCTGGCAGGCAATGAGTTTTTGATTACCGTTGCCTGGCAGGGCCTGACCCCTATCTCCGCACCGCCCGCCAGCGTCGCCTGTGGTCTGAACAGTTATAACGGAGGTTCGGGCTGCACCGGCGATCTTTGCCGCCGCACGGTCACCACCATCGTTCGTATTGGTGATCTGACAACATGAGGAATCTCAACCTGCTATCGCGCATACCGCAGCGCGGTTTTTCGCTGATCGAGTTGATGATCGCCGTCACCATTGGCTTGCTGATCACGCTGGCGCTGTCCACCTTATATCTGAACATCACCCGCAATAACAGCGAACTGGCCAAGGTCAACAGTCAGATCGAGAGCGGACGATTTGCCTTGCAGTTACTGGAAACCGACCTTGTCCATGCGGGGTTTTGGGGTGAGTTAAGCCCTGCTGCGGCAACGGCTGTTCCGGCTGACCCCTGTCTGGCGGTTGCATCTTGGGATGCTGCATTCAAAGCCAATACGCTCGGTATGCCTGTGATGGGCTTTGCAGCAGTCAGTTCTCTGGCGAACTGTTTTGCTAGCCCGAACTTGGCTAGCACGCCCACTGTGTTAGGCAGTAGCGACATCCTGATGGTTCGCCATGCGAATACGTGTGTGACGGGAGCTGGCTGCGAAGGCGATACGCTTGCCAATCCCGACGATGGACCACATATTCAGGTGTCGGGTTGCACAGCATCCATCGAACCGTCATTTGTAATCGACAGCGAAAGCGCTGCAACGTTTACGCTCAGGGATAAAAACTGCACCACCATTGCAGCACGCCGCAAAGTGGTGACGAATATCTATTACCTCGCCACCAGCAATGGCCAGCCCACGCTGATGCGCGTTTCCATGATTGACGGTGTGTATCAAAATGCGCAACCGTTGATCGAGGGCATCGAGGCCATGCGGTTTGAGTACGGCATCGACAGCGCAGGCAATGATGGAGTCCCGGACAGCTACTTGTCCGCTCCGCCCACTACACTGGCGCAGCTTGGCAATATCGTCGCCGTCAAAGCACACGTACTGGCGCGCAGCCTGGAAAAGTCGCCAGGCTATACCGATGGCAAAACCTATCAGCTCGGGAGCACTTCTTACGCGGTGCCGCCGGCAGATACGGGGTACAAGCGCCATGTGTTCTCCACCACCATACGACTCGTTAATCCGTCTGGTCGAAGGGAAATTCCATGATACCCATGACCCCTTTGCACCGTCAGCGCGGCGTGACCCTCATAGTCGGCCTGATCATGCTGGTGCTGATTACCCTGATGGTGATTTCCGCTTTTACGCTGAGCGGCAGCAATCTCAGATCAGTAGGCAATATGCAGTTTCGCAACGAGGCCATTGCAGCGGCCAATGTGGCGATTGAGCGGGTCATCAGCGCGGATTTCACCACCGCGCCCGTGGCCAGCACGCACACCGTCGATCTGGACAACGACGGAACGGCTGAGTACACGATTAACGTGTTGAAGCCCAGCTGCATCAAATCCACAGGCCTCACTTCGTTGCCCGCCAGCGATCCCGATGCGGTGAAATGTACCTCTGGCAGTACGGGTGCCGTGCTCTGTTACGACACCGTGTGGGAAGTCAGTGCCACCGTGAGTTCTGCGTCGGGCGCGGGCAAGGCAACGGGTGCGGTAGCCACGACCCGACAGGGAATCAGTAAACGCGTGAATGTGACGGGTGCCAGTAGCTGTACGTGAACATTCAGTATGCAGTGCCGCCGTAAAAGCACAAGGAGTGCAGTCATGGTAAAAAAATTATTGAAGATGGCGTTCGCAGCGTCCATGTCATTGGCGTGCCTCAATGCACCTGCGGAGGATATCGATCTGTTTGTGGGGACGCCTGCAGGCACCGATTCGCCCAACATACTGATCGTCATCGATAACACGGCCAACTGGAGTACCGCGTTTACTGCGGAAATGACGGCGTTGTTCTCGACTATAGAGGATCTCCCGCAGGATCAGTTTCGTATCGGATTCATGATGTACAGCGAAACGGGCGGCGGTAACGGCAATCCGGATGGCGCTTATGTCCGCGCGGCCGTTCGCAGCATGACGGAGACTAACAAAGCGCTTTATAAGACACTGGTCAACAGCTTCGATGTCAACGGCGACAAATCCAATAATGGCAAGCTGGGACTCACCATGTCCGAAGTGGATCGGTATTTCGCCGGGGCAACCGCCTATGCTGGCGCCAACAAAGTCAAGCGTGATTACGCCGGAAATACTGTTTCAGGCTTGGGCGCGTCCAATGCCGTTTATGCCTTAAGTGGGAATGCGCTTGCATCGAGTGCGGCAACGACTTATGAATCGCCGGCTGCATCGCCCTGTCAGAAGAATTTCGTGATTTTTCTCAGCAACGGCAAGTCGGATGCGAATACCAGTGACAATGCGACAGCCACTACACATTTAAGTGATATTGGGGGCAATACCACCACGATTCCGCTGTCTCCAACGGGTTTTCAGAGCGATGTTGCCGATGAATGGGCACGCTATCTGTCGAACAAGCCCAGCCATTCGGTCGTGACCTATGTGATCGATGTGGTGCCGACGGTTGCGGGTCAGTATTCCCTTGATTACAAGGCCTTGCTGCAAAGTATGGCTGCGCAAGGGCAGGGCGAGTATTTCAATGCGGGATCCGCAGGTGCGAGCGATCTTGGAGACAAGATCAAAGCCGCATTTGAGACGATTATTTCGCAAATCCGGTCCGAGAACTCTGCCTTTGCCTCGGCCAGCCTGCCGGTGAGCGTCAATACCCAGGGCACTTATCTGAACCAGGTTTTTATTGGCATGTTCCGACCCGAGCTCGAGCCCAGGTGGTACGGCAACATGAAGCAATACCAGTTCAGAGCCGATGCGGATGATCAGGGGAAGGTCATTGCGCTGCGACTGGTTGACAAGACTAACAAGCTGAACGCAATTAACCCGCTTAACGGATTTATCGATCCCTGTGCGCAGGGTTTCTGGTCGACCGCAGACACCTATTGGCCGGGCGGATACCCTGGGAATTGTCTGCTGACGGGCTTGACCGACGTAAGGTCAAATGCCCCGGATGGGGAGATTGTCGAAAAAGGCGCAGTCGCACAGCATTTGCGTGCGGTGTCGGGCGCATCGGGTGCCACGGCGCGCACGGTGTACACCGAGAGCTTCGGCGACACCGATAATCTGGCCGCGCTTTCTACCGCTAAAGCGAGTATCGCTGCCCTTGGAGTGGCGGATGCGACCGAGCAGAGCGCCCTGGTTAATTGGGTGCGCGGGCAGAACGTGGATGACGAAGAACTCAAAGTGAAGCCGACCGATGCCTCCTTTACCAAGGGGACAGATGCCATGCGTCCCTCCGTGCATGGCGATGTGGTGCATTCACGTCCCTTGGCCATTGATTATGGTGGCACGACCAATGTGGTGGTGTTTTATGGCAGCAACGACGGGACCTTGCGCGCGATTAATGGCAACAAGGCCGATACCGATGGCAATGAATTATGGTCTTTTGTCGCGCCCGAGCACTACGGCAAATTCAAACGGCTGCGGAGCAATAGCCCGTCGGTCAAATTTCCCGGGATACCGACGGTGCCTGACCCCGAGCCCAAGGATTATTTCTTCGATGGCCCGATCGGGGTTTACAACAATGGCGGTACCAAATGGATTTACCCGACCATGCGCCGGGGCGGTAGCGCAGTCTATGCCTTTGACGTGAGCGCGCCCGCTTCGCCAGCGTTGAAATGGAAGCGTAATGCTACTAGCACGGGTTTCTCCAACATTGGGCAGACCTGGTCGGAACCCAAAGTCGTCACGGTAACGGGTTACGTCGACGTGTCGAGTGTGGCCAAGCCTTTGATCATCATGGGAGGCGGCTACGATCCCTGCGAGGATCAGGATGCCGTGCCGAATACAGCATGCACCACGCCCAAAGGCAACCAGGTGTATGTGCTGGATGCCAATGACGGGACACTGCTGGCGACGTTATCGACGGATCGATCAGTCGCCGCAGACGTAACGGCGGTGGACAGCGACAACGATGGCAAGGTCGATGTGGCGTATGCGGCGGATACCGGAGGCAACGTTTACCGTATCAATATTGGAAGCGCTGCGCCAGATACTTGGACGATCAACAAAATCGCCGCAGTGGGAGGCAACCGCAAGTTCCTGTTTGCACCCGAGGTGGTTAAGGGGACGGACTTCAATGCGGTGCTGGTCGGGTCCGGCAACCGGGAGCGCCCGCTAGAGACGAATCAGGCGGTCAACGTGGATAACGCGTTCTTCATGATCAAGGACGATCACAGTGCATCCCCGACCGTGGTTACGCCCACCGATCTGGTTGCGATCGATCCCGATTTGCCGTCCCCGGCAGTTCCTGCAACGAGCAAGGGCTGGTATCTGGCTTTCGGCACGGGTGATCACGACAAAGAGCAGGTGGTGACGTCCGCCATCGTGGTTTCGGGGGTGGTTTTCTTCAGTACCCATCAACCCATCGCTCCGACGGCCTGCGGTACCAGCCTCGGGAAAGCGCGCGGCTATGCGGTGAATTATCTGGATGCCTCCACAACAAGCGACGGCGTCAGGTTCTCGGAGTTCGCGGGTGGTGGCCTGCCGCCTTCTCCTGTCGCGGGGGTGGTCACGATCAACCCGACGGACGCCAACGGTATTCCTTTGACAAACCCGGACGGCACGCCTGTGATGACCAATGTGCCGTTCATTATCGGCGGCGGCGCTCCGCCTCCTGGCCCGCCTGGGTGCGGTATTTCCGGCCTTGCACCGTGTCTGGTTACGGTGGAACCCTCACCAATACGTCGGCGTACATTCTGGTATATCCAGCAATGAGTCAGTTGACAGAAAATCAGCGCGTGACGGGGCTAAGCACGGGTTGCCCGGTTGACCGGATTTCGCTTGCTGAATCGGGTTTCACGCTGATCGAGCTGATGATTACGGTCTCGATCATGGCTATTTTGTTGGCGATCGCGGTACCGTCTTTCCAGAATGTTGCGTTGTCGAGCAAGCTGACTTCGCTGTCCAACAACTTTGTGGCGAGTGCCCAGTTGGCGCGTAGCGAGGCGATCAAGCGCAATACAGAGGTGACATTGTGTGCCTCGTCGGACGGCACCACTTGCGCCGGTGCCTGGAAAGATGGCTGGGTGGTGCTGGCGGGGGGTGCGGTGATTTATCGTCAGGATATTCTGCCGAATGGGTTTTTACTGGTGGATGCGGGTGGTTTGACATCACTTGACTTCCAGCCAAGCGGGGTGGGGGCAACCGCAGCAGACCTGACGTTGTGTCGTTCGACGCCAGAGGTCGGCTCGCTGCAGCGCATTATCCATGTGAGCGCCACAGGCAGGCCGGGAGTGGAAAAAGTGCCGGGCGCAACATCCTGTCCCTGAGCCGTCGCCTGAAAATAAAAAATCCTTTAAATTCATCAAGTAAATTAAACACTACAACTAAAGTCGTATAGCCTGCCCGGAGTCGGAATGTCATCCTGATCGCATTTCTCATGATCGGGAGGATACGAATGAAACACTCCGGAGCAACGTTGCTGGAACTGCTGGTGGTGCTGACTATTGCCACGATTCTGCTGGCGATTGGCATCCCGTCCTTTGCTTCATGGGTCTCCAGTGGTCATTTGACGCAAGCAACCAATTCCATGGTGGCTTCGCTGCATTTGGCACGCAGCGAAGCCATCAAGCGTAATGCGCGCACTGTGCTATGCCCATCCGCAAGCGGAACCGCGTGTGCGGCCAGCGGTGGCTGGCATCAGGGCTGGTTGATGTTTCATGATGGCAACAACAATGCAGTGCTGGACGCGGGCGAGGCCGTGATCCATAGCCAGTCTGGTCTTCAGGACAGGTTTCGTGTGCGGGGAAATTCACATGTGGCCAACTACATTTCGTATACGCCCCTCGGAGCAACCCGTACACTTTCAGGTGTGTATCAGGTTGGCACGCTCACGGTGTGTGAGGTGTCGGCGTCGCCAAAGCTAGCCCGGGCGATTGTAATCAGTAGTTCGGGCAGGCCACGCACCACCAAGCTTACACTGGCTTCCTGTCCCGCCTGATAGACCGCTCAGCCTGATCGTCAAACAAGATCTTTCGGCAGCGCGAAAGCCACCTTTTCCTGCGCGCCTTCCAGATTCGTCACGGCGTTGACGCCGCATTGCTTTAAGCGCTCGATGACTGCGCTGACCAGGACTTCCGGTGCCGAGGCCCCGGCCGAAAGGCCGATACGCTGCCTGCCGGCCACCCATCGCGGATCGATTTCCTCCGCACCATCCACCCTGTACGCCGGCACCCCCAGATTCTCCGCCACCTCTTTCAGCCGGTTCGAATTCGAGCTGGTGGGCGATCCCACCACGATCACGACATCACATTGTTTCGCCAGCGCCTTGACCGCATCCTGCCGGTTTTGCGTGGCGTAGCAGATGTCGTCTTTTTTCGGCCCGACAATTTTCGGGAAGCGCGCGCGCAAGGCGTCCACCACGCGTGCCGCATCGTCCACCGATAGCGTGGTCTGGGTGACATAGGCCAGTTGGTCGGGGGTGTTCACCTGCAGGCTGGCGACATCGGCCGGGGTTTCGACGAGATACATGCCGCCGGTGGATTGTCCGAGCGTGCCCTCGACTTCGGGGTGGCCCTTGTGGCCGATCATCACGATTTCGTAGCCCTTGTCGCGCATCTTGCTGACCTCGACGTGGACTTTGGTGACGAGGGGGCAGGTCGCATCGAACACGTGCAGTCCGCGGGATTCGGCTTCAGCGCGCACGGCTTGCGAGACGCCGTGGGCACTGAAAATGACCGTGGCACCGGTCGGTACATCGGCGAGTTCATCCACAAAGATTGCGCCCTTGGACTTGAGGTCATTGACGACATAGGTGTTGTGCACGACTTCGTGGCGCACGTAGATGGGCGCGCCGAATTTTTCCAGCGCGCGTTCGACGATGGCAATGGCGCGATCAACGCCGGCACAAAAGCCACGGGGATTGGCAAGCAGGATGGTAGAGGCCATGGTGTTCAGGATTTCCGGATGAGATCGAGCGCGCGTTCAATGAGGATGCGGTCGGCTGCATCTTTGTCGCGCAGGGTTTGTTTGGTCAGCAGCAAGCCTTCGAGATTGAGGGTGCGTACGGGGATGCCGTCGAGATCGATTATCTCGGCATAGTCATTAAGCGTTTCGTAGGTCAAGCCATTGGCATTGAGGAGTATGTCCACCACAAAGGCGTCGGCGACGCGGATATTTTCCCCTTCGCTGAACCAGGCAGGGTCGATTTCGCGCGCAGCCTGATCCGGTAAAACCATGAGTGCGTCCTTGATACGTTGCCCGGATTGAGGATTGGCGGGCACGACGATATCGATATCGGTGGTCGCACGGTGATGGCCATGTGCCGCCAGCGCATAGCCGCCGATCAGCAAATATTCAGCGCCTGCCTCGTTCAGTGCGGAGAGCAATTGTTTGAGGTCATCCAGCGTAGCGGGACGGCTGAATTCATCCATGGCGGTGGCGGGCCATATTGTGTGCAATGCACTCCAGCCAGTGCTGGTTGGCCGCTTCATGGTTGGGGTAGCGATAAATACCTTTGGTGATGCCGAGTTGCGGGCTGAAGTGACTGAGGGTTTCACTGAAGCGGCTGCCTGTCGCCAGTTGGGCTCCGCTGGCGAAGCCGGTGAGGGGGGGCAGTTGGCGGCGACCGATGGTTTTCATGAAGCGTCTCCTGGTTTACCCGTAGGGGATGTGGGTCAGTCAATGCCGAACACGTCTTTCGACAGGCTCTGGACGAAGGTCAGGCGGGTGCGCGATACAGTATTTTCTAGGGAAACGCGGATTTATTCAGGTTCTGTCATTGCGAATACCCGGAGGGCATAAACTCCGTGAAGCAATCCAGATGTCAGCAGAATCAGAGGTCGCTGGATCGCCACGTCGCTACGCTCCTCGCGATGACCGAATAAATCAGCGCTTCCCTAGAGGATACGCACGATTTCGACTTCGAATTCTATCGACAAATCCGCCAGGGGGTGATTGAAGTCAACTTTGACCGTCTGACTGCTGATTTCCAGAACGCGGCCCGCCAGTGTTTCTCCCCCCGGCAACGCGAATTCCACCCATTGCCCGGTCTCCAATATCAGCGTGTCCGGAAAATCACTGCGCGGCAGGGTCTGGATCAGCTCAGCCTGACTTTCACCAAACGCTTGCCACGGGTCAAGCAGAAATACATGGCGCTCGCCTGGCAGCAGATCGATCAGCCACTGTTCCAGCAACGGCGACAGTGTGCCATCGCCAAGCGTCAGCGTATCGGGCGTGGCGTCGCCGAAACTGGAGACGATATCGTCCCCACCACGTGGACGCAGGGCGTAGTGCAGTTCCAGTGTGTCGCCGCTGCATACGGCGCGGGGGGCGTTCATCATGTCGCGTCGGCTGGCGGGTCTGCGGGTTTGCCGCGCAGGCTGTCCCATATCAACAGAGCGGCCCCCACCGTGATGGCGGAGTCGGCGACATTGAACGCGGGCCAGGCAAACGTGCGGTAGTGCAGGTACAAAAAATCGACCACATGACCCAGCACAATGCGGTCGATGACATTGCCCAGCGCGCCGCCCAGCACCAGCGCCAGCGAAAACGCCAGCCGGGGCTCATGCGCATGGCGTTTGAGCAGGCGGACGATAATCACCGTGGCGACGATGCCCACGGCGATGAAGAACCAGCGTTGCCAGCCGCCCGCATCTGCCAGAAAGCTGAACGCCGCGCCGGTGTTGTAGACGAGCACCAGCGAAAAAAAAGGCAGTACCGGAACAAATTCCTGAAAGTCGAGCACCGACGATACCCAGAACTTGGTGAGGTGATCGATGGCGATGATGGCCAGCGCCAGCCACAGCCATTTGCGTACAGCGGGATTGAAAAAATCACGCATGGCTGCGCACCTCGCCTGCACCCAAGAGGTTGCTCACACAGCGTCCGCACAGTCCGGGATGGTCGGCGTGACGATCGACATCGGCGCGGTAATGCCAGCAGCGTTCGCATTTTTGCGCAGCGCTTGGCGCGGCGACGATACGATTGTGATCGGCGGCAAGCAGTTCGGCTTTCGACGTGATCAGCACGAAACGCAGATCATCACCCAGCGGTGCAAGCAAGGCATAGGATTCCGGGCTGGCGTGGAGCGTTACTTCGGCTTGCAGTGACGAACCGATCGTTCCTGCTGCGCGCAGGGTTTCCAGTTCCCGCTGCACCTCGGCACGCACGGCGCGAATCTGCGCCCAGCGCTCGATCAGCGTGCTGTCACTGACGCCCGGCAGCGTATGCCAGGTGTGCAGCAGCACCGAGTCGTCGGCATCGTGCGACAGTTCGCCCCACACTTCTTCCGCCGTGAACGACAGGATCGGCGCCATCCAGCGCGCGAGCGCGTGGGTAATTTGAAACAGCGCGCTCTGCGCCGAACGTCGCGCGCGGCTGTCGGCACCGCTGGTGTAGAGCCGGTCCTTGAGGATGTCGAGATAAAAGCCGCCGAGGTCTTCGGAACAGAAGCTTTGCAGCTTTTGCGCGATGAAGTGGAATTCGTAGGCGTCGTAATGCGCGCGGATTTCGGTTTGCAGTTGCGCTGCCAACGCCAGCGCGTAGCGGTCGATTTCCAGCCAGTCAACGACTGGCAGCGCGTCCTTGGCCGGGTCGAAGTCCGAGATATTGGCGAGCAGGAATTTGAGCGTGTTGCGAATCCGGCGATAGGTTTCGACGACGCGCTTCAAGATTTCATCCGAGATCGTCAGCTCTCCCGAGTAGTCGGTCGTCGCCACCCACAGCCGCAGGATGTCGGCACCGAACTGGTCCATGACCTTTTGCGGCGCGATGACGTTGCCCTTGGACTTGCTCATCTTGTGGCCCTTGCCGTCGACGACGAAGCCGTGGGTGAGCAAGGCTTTGTACGGCGCGTGGCCGTCGGTCGCGCAGCCGGTAAGCAAGGAGGACTGGAACCAGCCGCGATGCTGGTCGGAGCCTTCGAGGTAGAGGTCGGCGGGGTGTTGCAATTCGGGCCGCGCTTTGAGCACGCAGGCGTGGGTGACGCCCGAGTCGAACCACACGTCGAGCGTGTGGCCGGTTTTTTTATAAACCGCCGCGTCGTCGCCCAAGAGTTCAGCCGGGTCAAGCGCGAACCACGCTTCGATCCCGGCCTGCTCGACTTTTTGGGCGACGATTTCCAGCAGCTCGGACGTGCGCGGATGCAGCGCGCCGGTTTCCTTGTGGACGAAAAACGGCATCGGTACGCCCCAGTTACGCTGGCGCGAGACGCACCAGTCGGGGCGGTTCTTGATCATCGCCTCGAGGCGCGCGCGCCCCCACGAGGGGAAAAACTGCGTCGCATCGACCGCGCGCATCGCGTGTTCACGGAGGTTCTCCCCCTGACCCCCGGCCCCTGAATCCTGACCCCTGGAATCCATCCCGATAAACCACTGCCGCGTCGCGCGAAAGATGATCGGCGTCTTGTGCCGCCAGCAGTGCGGATAGCTGTGCTCGAGTTTTTCGTGGGCGAACAGATTGCCGCCGGTTTCCAGCGTTTCGATCACCAGCGGGTTGGCCTGCCAGATGCTCATGCCGCCGAAGCGCGGCACGGCGGCGTAGAACTTGCCGTCGTCGCCGACCGGGTTGTCGACTTTCAGGCCGTAGCGCAGCCCCGCGTTGTAGTCCTCCAGACCGTGGCCAGGGGCGGTGTGAACCGCGCCGGTGCCGGCGTCGGCGGTGACGTGGTCGCCGGTGATGACCGGCACTTGGCGCTCGTCGAAGGGGTGCCACAGCAACGCACCTTCGAGATCGGCGCCGCTTGCCGTGGCGATGATTTCGCCTTCGAGTTCGTAGCGTTTCAGCGCGGCTTCGACCAGCGATTCGGCGAGCACGATCAAGCCCTTGCCGGTCTTCACCAGTGCGTAAGTGAATTCGGGGTGCAGCGCGACGGCTTGGTTCGCGGGCAACGTCCACGGCGTCGTCGTCCAGATCACAACGTAAGCCGCTTCATCCCCAAGATCGACCTTGAAACGCTTGCCGAAGTCCGCGCGGTCGGCGACGCGAAAACCCACGTCGATCGCAGGCGAATTCTTGTCTTCGTACTCGACCTCGGCTTCGGCGAGCGCCGAGCCGCAATCGACGCACCAGTGCACGGGCTTCGCGCCCTGATACAGATAGCCCGCCTGCTGAATCTGGCCGAGCACGCGCAAGGCATTCGCCTCGAACTGAAAGTCCATCGTGCGATACGGGTTCGCCCAATCGCCCAACACGCCGAGGCGGATGAAGTCGGCTTTCTGGCGCTCGATCTGCTCCGCCGCGTAAGCGCGGCACAGCTCGCGGAACTGCGCGGGCGGGATCGCCTTGCCGTGGGTTTTTTCGACCTGCAATTCGATCGGCAGGCCGTGGCAATCCCAGCCCGGCACGTAGGGGGCGTCGAAGCCGCTCAAAGTCTTCGACTTGACGATGATGTCCTTGAGGATCTTGTTGACCGCGTGGCCGATATGGATGTCGCCGTTCGCGTACGGCGGGCCGTCGTGCAGGATGAATTTCGGTCGCCCGGCGGATGCTTTGCGGATCGCCTCGTAGCGTTTTTTCTCCTGCCAGCTTTTGACCCAGCCCGGCTCGCGTTTGGCGAGGTCGCCGCGCATCGGGAAGGGGCTGTCGGGCAGGTTCAGCGTTGCTTTGTAGTCGGGTTTGGCTTGGTCAGACATGGCGCTGGCTCAGGTAAGTGCGGGCGGCGTCGCAATCGCGATGAATCTGCGCGACGAGGCTGTCGAGGTCGGGGTATTTGGCTTCGTCGCGCAGCTTGTGGAGGAAATCCACGCGCACGCGACGGCGATAAATGTCGGCGTCAAAATCGAACAAATGCACTTCGAGCACGGGCGCGGCGTCGGGGTTTTTCACCGTCGGGCGGCGGCCGAGGCTGGCGACGCCGGGCAGCGGTTTGTCAGCGAGCCCGGCGACTTCAACGGCAAAAATGCCCATGAGCGGCGGACGGTTGTGTTTCAACTGGATATTGGCCGTGGGGAAGCCAAGGTCACGCCCCAGCTTGTCGCCGTGCACGACCCGCCCGGAAATACTGTAGGGCCGACCGAGCAGGGCGGCGGCACGGTCGAGGTCGCCGGCTTCCAGTGCGGCGCGCACCGCAGTCGAACTCGCGCGCTCGCCGCCGACTTCGACTGTGGCCAGCGATTCAGCATCGTAATTTAGTTTCTGACCCATTTGAGCCAGCAATGAAAAATCCCCGCTGCGCCGCGCACCATAGCGAAAATCGTCGCCCACCAGCACATAGCGCGCAGCCAGCGTATCGGCCAGCACCTTCAGGATGAAATCCTCGGGGGCAAGCGCAGAAAAGCTGCGGTCAAAACGAAAAACATGCAGCCGGTCGATTCCCAGTTGCTGCAGGCATTCGGCTTTTTCGCGCAGGCTGGACAGCCGCGCCGGGGCCTGTTCGGGGGTGAAAAACTCACGCGGGTGCGGTTCAAAGCTCAGCACGCA
>JAJXUA010000106.1 GCA_021783275.1 Pseudomonadota bacterium | reverse complement strand
TCCATCAAGGTATTGCCGGCCGACATGCCGTTGCTGACATAGAGATTGCCGATCAGGTTGACCGGGAAATACGCTGTCTGGCCGTCGCGCAGACGCTGGTAGGGGATGGCGCAGATGCCGCGTTCGGCGTTGCCGGAGTTCAGATCGATCAGCTGGTCGGCACGCACGCTGTCATCCGGGTTGTAGAACGCGTGCAATTCCGGGTTGAGCAAACCGGCAGGCCAGGCGTCGCTATCGCTGTCGATCACGTCAAACCAGCGTTCGTCGGGGTGGTGAACGTAGCTGCGCTGGGCGATCGTTTCGCCCAGATAGAAATGCGTCCAGAAGTAGTTGGTCGACAAACGCTCGAAATATTCGCCCAGCGCGCTTGCCCGCGCGGCCAATTCCGAAGCGCCCTTGCCGTTGGTGAACAGCAGCGGGCAGTCGCGGTCGCGGATATGCACCGACCACACGCCTTCCACCGGGTTGAGCCAGGAGCGCTCCTCGATATGAAACCCCAAGGCGTCGAGTTTGGATTGCAGGGTGGCGATGGAGGCTTCGAGCGAAGCGTCCTTGCCGGGGATGAAATGCTCGGTGGCTGACATGGGATGGGCCCGATTTTGAACTGCCGACAGCATAAGCCATGCGTCAAGTGCGGCGTTAAACGATCGGCGTTTACGCCTCCCCGGATGATTTCATCCTGAAGCTCAGCCGCTTTCATCAGCGTTGTCCGGGGCTGCGTTTTCTGGGGTGCGCGCGCTGTGGGCAGGATTTCGGCCTGTGAAAGGCGCGTGCGTACATTTTAGGATTGCTTCGATGCCACGAAGAGTCCGCATGAAATGTGCATCTGCGCGGGTGCGACAAAATGCCTAATTGATGTCCTGTGGCAGCAGCATATAATGCGCCTGTGTGAACGAGTTATACCCATAAAACAATCGCCCTCAGGGAGAAAATAATGTCGATTGGAATATCCAGGCTGGCGCGCCGCGCCGTTTTCATGTCAACAAGCGCTGCCGCCCTGTTAACGGGCGCACCGGTGCTTGCCCACGAAGTCACCTACAGCGTGACGCAGATGTACAACCAGGTTGTCTACGACGTTTCCAACCCGACCTGGGACACAATCTTCATCGGCACCTTCGATTTCAACGAACATACCGGGGAAGTCACGAATCTGGCTGGCTCACTGAGCCAGGCCATGACCGGCAATACCGCGTTCCGTTCGCTGGATTATCAGCTGTCCTCGGTTTATGACGCCACGCTCGGTGGCCTCCTGGTGTCGGTTTTTCACCAGAACACGACGGATGTATTCCAGGGCGGCGGTTTTGTTACGGGCGGCATGAAGGAGTACGGCAACCAGAACGCCTACGCCACGATTTTTGTGAACACCGTCGATCCCACGGCGGCGTTGACGACTGACCAGGTCGCCAAGCTGGCCTACGGCGACTGCACGACCGGCAGCCTGATGGGCATGGGGACGGGTGCCAAGACCTGCATGACCGGCTGGGTGGGTACAGCGGCCGACCTGTCGGGCGGCACCATGCAGGGCACATTTCCCATTACACAAACCATCGCCGCCGTGCCGGAAGCCGACACTTACGCCATGTTGCTGGCTGGTTTGGGTCTGGTGGGGTTCGCCGCACGTCGCCGTGAACGCGTCTGATACCCTATAACGATAAAGGAGCCTGAAATGAAAAAACCCCTGTATGCACTCACTGCGCTGGCCATGATTGGCGCTGCACCGGCGTTTGCGAATGTCGAAACCTATAACGTCACGCTGACTTTCTACGAGCCAGATACGCAGCCGCGCGACACGATCTTCAACGGGACATTCGATTTTGACGAGCTCACGCACACGGTGTCCAATCTGCAGGGCATGCTGTCGGAATCGATGACCGGTGATCCCGGCGTACCCGGCCCCAACGGCGATTACGGCATGACTTGGCTGATGCTCGGTAATCAAATGGTGTCGTGGTACGACGCAGCGTTGGGCGGCACCTTCGCCGCGACCTTCAAGAACGCTAATACCAACACCTTCACGACCCTGTTCGGTGGCGACGGATGGTCGCCTGCGGCAGGCATTGCGGCAGGCGGCGTCTTCTACGGGTTCCCCAGCGCGGGTGCCAACCCAGGCAACGCCTATGCCCTGATCTTCGTCCCCGACGATCCGCTGGCTATGCTCAACCAGGCGCAGATCGACAAGCTCGCCTACGCCGACTGCGCGCCGGGCGGCATGATGGGCGCGGTGTGCATGACCGGCACGACTATCGCAGGCTACGGTGCGATCGGCACGATGAGCGGCTATCCGGTATCGCAGCTCATCACCGCCGCCGTGCCCGAGCCCGAGACCTACGCCATGCTGCTCGCCGGTTTGGGCCTGGTGGGCTGGGCAGTACGCCGCCGCAAGATTTGATGCCCCGCATTTCCCCGCTGCGAACGCTTGCCGGCTGGCTTGCGTTCGCATGCGCGTGTCCCGCCGCAGCAGAGACGCCGGTCGAGCAACCGCACCTGTTCAATTCGACGCCATTGATGACGGTGATCGTGACCGGTACGCCGGTGGACGATGCGCTGGTTGGCGGCACGCATCTGGGGCGCAAGGAACTGGCCCCGCTGCGCACACGCAGCAGCGATAGCACGCAACTGCTGCAAGACGTGCCGGGGTTGAGCGTGAACAGTGCGGGCGGAATTTCCGGACTGCCGGCTATTCACGGCCTGGCGGACGACCGCTTGCGCATTCAGGTCGACGGGATGGATCTGATGTCGGCATGCCCCAATCACATGAATTCGGTGCTCTCCTACATCGACCCGTCGCGGGTCGCCAGCATCGAGGTTTTCGCGGGCATCACGCCCGTGAGCGTGGGCGGCGACAGCATCGGCGGCACCATCCAGATGAAATCCGCGCCGCTGAAATTCGCCCGGGCCGACGAAGGCCTGCGTGTCGAGGGCCAGGCGGGTACGTTTTATCGCAGCAATGGCAACGCATTCGGCTATAACTTCGGGGTCGCGCTCGCAGGCGAGCAGATGGCGGTTTCGTATACCGAATCGAACTCGCAATCCGACAATTACGAAGCGGCGGGGGACTTCAAGCTGCCCGGCCTGTGGCAGAACTTCGGCGAGGTCCCAGTGGCCCCGAATGAGGTGGGGTCCAGTGCATACAAGGGGGCGCAGAATCGGGCGCTTGACCTGGCGTTCAGCCAGTCGAACCATCTGGTCGAGCTCGGGGTGAGCGAGCAGAAGCTCGACTACGAAGGTTTTCCCAACCAGCGCATGGATATGGTTTCCAGCGCGCCCGATCCGGCCGACCCAACCGTGCCCGGCAACTATCTGATCGACAAGAACGAGCCCGCCAACGTCAACCGGCTGGTCAATCTGCGCTACACCGGGCAATACGACTGGGGCCAGCTGGAAGCGCAGGTTTTCAGGCAGAGCGTCCAGCATCACATGGACATGCTGCAGGACCGGTTCTTCGGCATGCTGATGCCGATGGATACGGAATCAACGACGCTGGGAGGGCAGGTCAAGGGCGGTATCGAATTGTCCGAAACCGATACGCTGCGGATCGGGGGCGATTTCCAGAAGTACCGCCTGGACGATTGGTGGCCACCGATAGGCGGTCCCTTCCCGGGCGCGATGTGCTGCCAGGACTTCTGGAATATCAACGACGGCGAACGTGACCGCGTCGGCCTGTTTGCCGAATGGGAGGCGCGCTGGAATCCGCAATGGCTCACACTGACCGGCATCCGCAGCGATACCGTGGAGGTGAACACCGGGCCGGTACAGGGATACAGCAGCGGGAGCTACCAGGGCGACGCGAACCGCTTCAACGCGCTCGATCGTAGTCGTGACTATCACAACTGGGACTGGACGCTGCTGACACGTTACACCCCGAGCCAGACGCAGACTTACGAGGCCGGCCTTGCACGAAAAACCCGTGCGCCGAATCTGTATGAGCTCTATCCGTGGTCGACGTTCGCCATGGCGGCGCTGATGAACAACTTCGTTGGCGACGGCAACGGTTATATCGGCAACCCCGATCTGAAACCCGAAGTCGCCCACACCATCAGCGCAACCGCCGACTGGCACGATGCCAACCAGGCGGAATGGGGCTTCAAGGCAACAGGCTATGCGACCTGGGTCGAGGATTTCATCAATGCCAAACGCTGTGGCCCGCCCGTGTGCAATACCAATGCCTACCTGACGACGACCAACGCCTACGTGCTGCTGCAATACGTCAATCAATCGGCGCGGCTTTACGGTTTTGACCTGTCCGGCCATCTCCGCCTCGGGAGGAGCGAGCAGCTTGGCAGCTTTACCGCGACCGGTCTGGTGAATTATGTGCGCGGCGAGAGCCGCAGTACCGGCGACAACCTGTATCACATGATGCCGCTCAATGCGAAGCTGGGACTGGAGCAGCGCCTCGGGCGCTGGACCAATGCCGCGGAAGTGCAGGGCGTGGCTGCCAAGACGCGTATCTCCCAGGTGAGGAACGAAGTGGCGACGCCGGGGTATGCACTGTTCAATCTGCGCAGCAGTTACGAGTGGAAGCACGTGCGCCTCGACGTCGATGTCGAGAACGTCTTCGATACGTTCTACCTTCTGCCGATGGGCGGCGCCTATCTCGGTCAGGGCAATTCGATGACGACCGGCGGCGTGCCCTGGGGCATGAGTCTTCCTGGCCGGGCGCGCTCCCTCAACGTTGCGCTGAACGTGCGGTTTTGAACGCGGCTCAAGCCGGCGTCTGCTCGAATTCCGCGACGACCTGCCGCAGCCGGCTGGCTTCCTGCTCGGGCCGCATCAGCGTGCGGCGCGTGCGGGCGTGCCGCAGCAGATCAGCATAAAAATCGGGGTTGCTCTCGGCCATCGAGAGCAACTCGGCCAGTCGCCGCTCGTCGCCCACCGGAAAATAACCGGGATAGTCCTCGCCCAGCATGCCGATGTTGCCGGGCATGTGCGAAGCGAGCACCGGCACGTCGGCCGCCAGCGCTTCGCAGATGACATTGGCGCCGCCTTCCATGACCGAGCTGATGACCATCAGTCGCGCGCGCGCCAGCCGGTTCAGCACCGTTTTGTGCGGTACATCGCCTGCCCAGTGCCAGCGCGGCAGCTTGCCCTGCGCCAGTTCGGCGGTGGCGGCCATGTCCTCGCTCAGCGCGCCGCCCAGGTGGGTGACCTGAATGTGCGAGGAATCGGGCAGATAGGCGGTCGCCAACGCAGCGCGGAACGGATCTTTTTCTGGACGCAGGTGGCCGATGACCAGTACCTCGAAAACTTTTGTACTCGCGGATTTGCGTGCGGTGTCGGGCGATGACTGGTAAATCACCCGTGTCCTGGCGGCCAGATGGGCCGCGAGCTCGTCAACGCCGCGTTCTTGCAGCACGATGATCCGGTGTGCGAGCTCCAGCGCCTGCTGTGCATTGGCGTCTTCATGGATGTCGCGATACAGGTCGGTGCCGGTCAGCGCCAGCAGCAGCGGCCGGCTGGGAAAACGCTCGGCGAACGCGTGGATCGAGGCAAAGCTGCGCCGCGCATGCAGCGCCAGCATCAGGTCGGCTGGGCGGCCGTCCCATTCCGTCTGTACCCGAACCGTGTGCCCCGCCTCGCGCAGGAAGCGCGCCCAGCGTGCGGCTGTGTGCCAGTTGCCGTTGCGATGGGCCGCGCCATACGGGGTGATGAGTGCGATGCGCATGTGCGCGAGTTTACGCCGGGCGAGGCGATTCGCGGATAATTGGGCGGATGACAGAAACCGCCATTTCGTCGCACGACAACCCGATTTTCAAGCGGCTGAAGAAGCTGGCCGAATCCGCGCGCGCGCGGCGCGAAGCAAGGATGACCTTGCTCGACGGCGAGCATCTGCTGGCGGCGTATCTCGACGCCGGTGGCCAGCCGCATACCCTGGTGCGTGCGACTTCGTTCGATGCCGCTACTTTTGAAGCGTTGGCTGCCCGTTGTCTGCAGGCCAAGCGCATCGTGCTGCCCGACGCGCTGTTCGCCGCGCTCTCTCCGGTTTCCACGCCGACCGGCATGCTGGCCGAGGCCGCCTGGCTTGCGCCGCCTGCCATCGACGCCACGCCGCTCGTTATCGTTCTGGAAGACATACAGGATCCGGGCAACCTCGGTTCCATGCTGCGCAGCGGCGCGGCGGCTGGGGCCACGCTCGCCGTGCTGTCGAAGGGCTGCCACGACGCGTGGTCGCCCAAGGCCTTGCGCGGCGGGCAGGGCGCGCAGTTTGTGCTGCCGATGCTGCTGGGTGAGGAACTGGCGGCGTGGCTGCATGCTTTTGCCGGCCGCAGCATCGCGCTGGCATTGGGGCAGGCCAACGATTTTTATGCGCAGGATTGTGTGGGACCGATGGCCTTGATCGTGGGCAACGAGGGCAG
>JAJXUA010000105.1 GCA_021783275.1 Pseudomonadota bacterium | reverse complement strand
GCGCTCGACTTTCCACAACTGGTTGAATTCGGCATCGAGCTGCGCATAGCCCGCGGGCGTCATGTAATTCTTGGTGCCGACCGGCAGGGCGGGCGCGGCGAGGTCGTCCTCGTCGTCGTCGGCTGCGTCGGATTCTTTTACGAAAGCTTTGTTCATCGGCCCAACAGGTAAGCGAGCAAGGAAAGAAACAGCGACATGAGAATGACGCTGGTGAAGGGGAAGTAAAATACGCCGCGCTTGCGTTTGATCTGCAGGTCGCCGGGCAGACGGCCCAAGCCGAGGCGATTGAGCCACGGCGTGAGCAGGCCCAGAATCAGCAGCGCCAGAACCAGTGTGACCAGCCATTTCACCATAAGAGAATTTTAGCCGATGGATGCGCCCCAGCCGCCCCAATTTGAACGTACCCGGATTCTGCTCGAACCCGGCGAGCAGACGCGGCTTGCCCAGGCGCACGTCCTGGTGGCCGGGCTGGGCGGGGTCGGTTCCTATTGCGCCGAGGCGCTGGCGCGTGCGGGGGTGGGGCGGCTGACGATCATCGATCACGACGTGGTCGCCACCTCGAACATCAACCGCCAGTTGCCCGCGTTGCTGTCTACCGTGGGGCAGGCGAAAGCCGAGCTGATGGCGGCGCGCATCCGGGACATCAATCCGGCGTGCGAACTGACCGTGATCCGCGAATTTCTGGTGCCCGAAACCGTGGCCGACATCGTGCCGGCGGACGTCGACTACGTGATCGACTGCATCGACTCGCTCAATTGCAAGGTTGCGCTGGTGGCCAGCAGCTTCGAACGCGGGCTGCGGGTGGCCTCCAGCATGGGCGCGGGCAACAAGCTCGATCCGCGCCGCATCCAGATCGCCGATATATCGAAAACCGAGATGTGCCCGCTGGCATCGGTGATGCGCAAGCGGCTGCGCAAGCGCGGCATTCCGAAAGGCGTGCTGACCGTATTTTCGGACGAGCCCGGACGCGCGCCGCTGCCGCCGCAGCCGGTGGAAGGCCGCGGCCGCGCACGCGCCGTCAACGGCACCATCAGCTACATGCCGCCGCTGTTCGGGTTGATGCTGGCGGGGGCCGTGGTGCAGCAGTTGCTGGCGGATATCTGAAGATCAGCGGTTTGTGTGACCGCTTGTGGCGTAACGGAAAAATATAGCGCCGATACAAGTCTGAAGTGCTTTGCAACGCAATCGCAGGCCCGGAAAAAAATGGGCGGCCATGGCACTATGGCCATGACCGCCTGTCATTACGTCTACTTCTGGATCAGCGACGCTGCAAGGTAATCAACATGGCATATCCATTGCTCAGGAACTGGGTCGGCTGAGGCAGCACAATTCGGTTGCTGCTGCCTTCTGCTGCGACCGTGACTGGCGTGACGGTGTGGCCATCGGGCGAAAACACATGGAGGGTTGCATCCACCATTCCGGTCCACCCCTGTGCGTCGAACAGCAAGCCGCTCACCGTGGCGGCGTCAGCACCCGACAGGGTGACCGCGATGACACGCTTGCTGTCGTCGGACAGGGATTGCAATTGATACGTTTCGACTGCTCCGGTGCTGACTTCAGCCGTGACGACATCCGTTCTGGGCTCCACAGGTACGGCGCCCAGGAAGTCGTAAAGCGCGAGCATCGATGTATCGGAACTGGTGCCGGCGACCGGCCCGTTTACATCCCAACCGTAAAGACTCACGCCTACCTGTTCCTGATTCAGGCCCTGGACGTAATACCAGTTCAGGTAATCCATGACCTTATCGATGGCCAGACCCGCGCCGCGCCCTTCATCGGCTGCCCGGATACCGACTTCTTCGGTCGTCCACAAACCGCTGACAGTGCCTACGCCGTTCCACTTGTCCCAACTCGGCTCAAATTTTCCGGTGCCGCCTACGTAGTGGACGCTGGCGATATCAATAAGATCGTACACGTGCTTGCCCGCAAGACTGGGTGCGAATGTCCCCTGCACAGTGTAGTCCAGCAATGCATCGAGCCAGGCCCGTGCTTCAGGCGTGCCACCGTTATTGACTGAGCCAAGGACGATGGTGACTTTGTTCGGGTCGCCATAGGCGGCCGCGCTGGCTTCAAGCATCGCCTCAACGGTTGGCGCCAACTGGTATTCCACGTAATAAGAAATGAATTCCGGGTCGTAGTCCATGGCTGCGCCCGGGATAGTTATCCCCCGGCCTGCCGCCCACTGCCGCAAGCCTTCGCTCATCAATGTTGTGGCGATTTCATTGCCCAATTGATAGACGATGCGTTTGCCGCTGGGATCAAGCGGAGCCAGCGTCTCGACCTGGTCGCGTACTGCCTGCTGATAGATTTCCACTCCCCCATCCTGGATCAAATCCAGAAAAGCCGACTCGCTGCCTCCAGTCATGCCTACCGCAGGCAACATGACATCCTGGGTCTGCAAGGTTGTCGTTACCTGTTCCACCAGATCAGTAATTTTTCCCGGATCCTGAACCAGGCCCATGCCCGTCGTACCGTACAAAGGCCTGCGCGCCCAACCGGACCAAGTGGCGCTATTGCCGACAGATCCTACATATTGGTTCCAGGCTGGCGGAAAGTTTGCTCCGTTGGCACTTACAGTCACTTTGATGGTTTCCGTGTCGGTGTTTTTGTTATCGCTGGCAACAAAGCTGACGCTATACACCCCGCTATTTCCCGCGCTTGGACGGGCTTGGAATATGTGTCCGTCAAAACTCATCCAGGGCTGCAAACCAGTAGCGGTCACCGTGACCGCGTCTCCATCGGCGTCCGTAGCGATGATCGGCCGACTCAGCACTTTGTCTTCTCCAACACCCCAGTTGCCCACTGTGTTAATGACGGGCGCCTGGTTGGAGGAAGTGACACTCAATGTGAGCGTGCCCTTGCTGGATTTGAGTCCGTCCGAGGCTGTCAGGGTTACCAGGTATGTCCCCAAATCTTCATAGCCCGGATTCGCCGTAAAGGTCTTTCCAGAGAAACTCATCCAGGGTTTCAGGCCTGTAGCGCTTAATGTGACCGGATCGCCATCGATGTCCGACACGATGACCGTATGGCTAAGCGTTGCACCTTCAGCAACGCTGAGCGTGGGGAGTGCAGACAGGACTGGCGCCTGGTTGATGCTTGCAACAGTAATGGTAAGTGGGGCCGAGGTAGTGAGTTTTCCGTCACTCGCGCTGAATGTGATGGAGTGAGTGCCGCCATCGGTATAGCCCGGTTTAAGGGTCAGCGTCAGGCCGTCGAAAGTCATCCAGGATTTCAGGCCGCTGGCGCTGATCGCCACCAATTCGCCGTCCGGATCCTTGGCGACAATCTTGGTGGTCAGAGTTCCGCCCTCCGACATGCTCTTGTTTGTCAGGCCGCTGAACGCAGGGGCTCGATTGACATTGCTGACCGTAATTGTGGTGCTTGAGCTGGATTGCGACTTGCCATCCTTGGCGGTGAACTTGACTGTATAGGTGCCAGCGTTAGTGAAACCCGGCTTTGCCGTGAAGGTACCCGATGAAAAACTCATCCAGGTTTTCAGTCCGCTGGCGATTAATGTCACCAGGTCGCCATCGGCATCGGTGGCTGTGACTTTATAGGTGGATACCCCGCCTTCTGTCACAGAAAGCGGGGGAATTGAATTGATAACGGGTATCGAGTTGGCGGCCAGAGCCGAACCGCTGTAACAAGCCCAGATGAGAGCTGTTGTGAAGCCAAATCCATAACCCGGCGTCTTGCCTGGCCGGCCGAATGGGTGATTTATGGAAAATTGGACGCGGGGTAGGCTGGGGTGCGGCATGAAAGTACTCCTGGTGACAGATCGAAAATACTGATCGGGCACGAGTACGCATGCGCAGGATATTGAATATCCATTCTGGCGACCCCGCTATCTTGAAATGTAAATTCAAGACCGGAAGCTTTGCGTCCCCGCCTTACGACGGGTTTGCCCTGTTCAGTTATCAACAGTAACGACGAGAATTCAGCAGACTTTAGAGAGGAGGTGCGTTTTTTTAAAATATTTTCTGTCAGACCCGCTAGTCGCGGACCTGACGGGGCCGCGATACGCCACATGGCAAGCCACACCGCCATGTGCGGCGCGGCTTGCTCAGGCAGCCTGGGAAGCGGTCTTGAAAATCAGCGATTTCATGCGTTGCAGCATGGGCGCTACGATCGGCACCGTCAGCATGGTGCTGGCGACAGCCATCAGCAGCAAGGCAGTGAAGGTTTCGCTGGTGATGATTTCTTTGTCAAGCAGCACGTTGGCGAAAATGATCATGATAAGCGCCTTGGTTTGCAGGAGCCAGCCGATCAGCGAAGCCTCGCCGGGCTCCCACTTGAGAATTCTGCCTGCCGCGTGCAAGCCGAGCAGTTTGCCTGCCACCGAGGCGACCAGCAGCACCCCTGCGGCGACGAATACCGCTTCGCCACCCATGGTCCAGTTGGTGCGCAGGCCTGTACTGAGGAAAAACACAGGCATGATGATCAGCAGCACGTTATGACGGAAGGTGTCCATGTGTTTTTGGTTGAACCAGTCGGCATTCATGATCGCGCCGGCAAGGAAGGCGCCCACCATGAAGTGCAGTCCGGCCCAGTCCGCCGCGAAGCCTACGGCAGCCAGCCAGATCAGGCTCACATACCAGCGATCCTTTTCACCCAGTTGCCACATGAGCTTGCGGAATGCATAGCCAATTACGCCGAAACCAACGAGAAAAGCCATTTGGCGACCGACACGCTCCCAATCCATCAGGATCAGGGCCAAAACCCCCCAGATTGCAATGTCGTCCATGCTGGCGTAGCGCAGAATACGCTGGCCAATCGGTTGGCGCAGGATTTCCAGTTTTTCCATGAACAGCACCAGGATAGGCAGAGCGGTCACTGCGCAAGACATGCCGATGCCAACAATAAATTGCCAACTCTGCCCTTTGGGGCCCATCCAGCCAGATTGGAAATTCAGCATGAATACCGCGGCGAAACAGCCCAAAACCATCGGCGTGCCTAGAGCCAGGCCCGCAGTGATGCTTGTTTCGCCACGATGCTCCCAAGCCTTTTGCAAGTCGAGCTCAATACCGGCAATGAAGACAAACAACATCACCGCCCACCAAGCAATGCCGTTTAGCGACTGGATAACAGGCTTGCTGAACACGAAGTCGTAGTATTCGGGGAATGCCGCGCCAAGAATGCCGGGCCCGAGCAGGATGCCGGTAACGATCTGCACCACGACCAGCGGTGCGAAATATTCTGTTTTGCCTAACCGCCATATCAGATAGGGGACGGTAAAGATCAGCAGCATCGCGATCAGGAAAACTTCTGTGGTACTCATGGTGGCATGCATGTTGCGCTCCCTTTATAAATATTCAACACGTCATTAGATTAGGTGCCTGATCGTGAAATGCCGGGCATTGTGCTGGACTATGGAAGCGGGGCCGACGGAGCGCAATCGGGTATTAACTGCATGGGGATGAGGGTTTACCCTCATCCGGGTGAGGCATCCGGGGAATGGGTTGTCAGGGATCGAGAGGAATCAATCCTTGCGAGAGCGCGATGCGAATCAGTTCGGCGAGATTATGGGCGTTGAGTTTCTGCATCAGGTTGGTGCGGTGCCGTTCCACCGTCTTGATGCTGATGCCAATGGTTTTTGCTATATGGCTGTTGGTCTGCCCCATACCGATCAAGCGCAGAATTTCGTGCTCGCGTAATGTCAATGCGCCGCCACCGTTCGCGGTCTTAGCGCTAGTCTGTATCGGCGGGTCCGCGAGGACGCTGGGTGAAATCACCGGGCTGAGATACAGGGCGCCACGACTGGCAGCACGCACCGCGAACAGCAGCTCCTCGGACACCGAGCCTTTTGGTAGAAAACCCTTGACGCCATAATGCAGGGCCTGACGCACCAAGATGTCGTCAGAATACATCGATAGAATAACGATGCTCGTGCGTGAACCGACATCGCGCAACTTCGCAGCGGCCTGAATGCCGTTCAACTGCGGCATGGCGATGTCCATCAGCAAAACATCGGGCATCAGTTTCTGAACCAGATCAACGGCTTCCTGCCCGTCTACCGCCTCACCGACGACCTCGATATCGGAGGCTTTCTCCAGCAGCGCGCGGATACCTTCGCGAACCAGGTGGTGGTCATCGGCTATAAAGACGCGAATCATGAATTTGCCTCTATCGGGAGTACTGCCACCAACCGCAGGCCGCAATTAGGGGAAGATTCCAATTCCAGTCGACCGTCCAGTAATTCAAGCCGTTCGCGCATGCCCAGCATTCCGATGCCGCCTGGTTTCTCCAGAAGCGATTGGGCGTTCAGGTCGATCCCGCAGCCATTGTCAGCCACGACCAACCGCACATGTGCAGCATCTTGACTCAGACTGACCACGGCCTGGCGTGCTCGTGCGTGCTTGACTA
>JAJXUA010000104.1 GCA_021783275.1 Pseudomonadota bacterium | reverse complement strand
GTCATGTATTCCGCAGCCACGTTCAGATAATCGACATTGCCCGACATATCGGTGCCGATGACCGCGTCGCTGATCGAGTTGAGCGTGATTTCGGCACGTGTTTTTTCCAGAAATAGGGATTCCTCGACGGCCTTGCGCTGGATGATGTTGCGCAGCGACTGCGGCACCAGCGAACTGCCAAAGTGGCCTTTCGACAGGGCGCCTTGCGCGCCTCGCTGCACGGCTTCCATCGCCAGCGCGTCGTCCTCCACCGCGCTGAGCGTCAGGATCGGCGTCTGGGGGGTGACGGCGAACAACTGGTCGAATGTTTCAATGCCCTGGCTGTCGGGCAGTGACAGGTCCGCCAGGATCGCGTCGATGCCGCCGGCGCGCAACCGCTCGATCGCGTCCGAGAGCTGCGCGACCCATTCGATCGCGAAGGGGCCGTCTTGTGCCTTGCCGAGCACACGCTCCAGGGTTCGGGCGTCGTCCGGATCCGCCGTAACGATAAGAACGCGATTCGTCATGAAACGTCCAGCGTCACGATCGAGAATCGAGTCCGAATCCATCCGCGCAGCCGGAACACCTCAGTGTCCGATATCCTTCAGAAACTGCTCAGCCTTGTCCTTGGCCAAGCCATAGTGCTCCTGCAGCTTGCCGAGCAGGTAGTCCTTGTCGCCTTCGGCCTTCATGAGATCGTCGTCGGTGAGTTTTCCCCACTTTTGCTTGATCTTTCCGGAAACCTGCTTCCAATTGCCTTTGACGGTATCTTCGTTCATTACGGGTGCCTTTTTGCGGTGATGGTCATTTAGACCCTGCTTGCCTGAGATCAGTGTGGGCGATCGTTTCACGTTCGACGCCTACCATCTTTCGACGATTTCCTTCACGTGATCGAACCTACGGGTCGATGCCTTGCGGGGCTCGCCGGGCCGTCGAGCGTGACCACACCCTTGGTGGTCACGCTGGTGCCGGATTGCTTGAGGCCGTCCTGCGCAATTACTGTCGAGTCTGATCGCGCTCTTCGTCCTTTCTCTTCTCCCGACCCTGATCTTTCGGCGCAGCCTTGTCCTTCTGTCCCTTGTCCTGTGGTGCAGCCCTGTTCTTCTGCCCCTGGTCTGGTTGCTGCTGTTGCCGCTGCTGACCCTGCTGGCGTTGCTGCATCTGATCCTGCTGACGCTGCTGGTCTTGCCGCTGCATCTGCTGCTGTTGCCGCTGCTGACCCTGCTGGCGTTGCTGCATCTGATCCTGCTGACGCTGCTGGTCTTGCCGCTGCATCTGCTGCTGTTGCCGCTGCTGATCCTGCTGGCGTTGCTGCATCTGATCCTGCTGACGCTGCTGCTCTTGCTGACGTTGCTGAGCCGGCTGAACACGCTGTTGAAAATACTGCTGCGTTACAGGCTCGCGCGGCTGGTAGCGGTACTTCTCGGATTGGATCGAATGCTGCTGTTCGACCGCGCGGGGATAGCGGTCCCCCGAATAGTTACGCTGGTAGGTCGGCAACGGGGCGGGGGGCGGGGCAGAACGACGGTTCCATTGATCCCATCCGCTGCGGCGCTGTTCCCAGTCGCGGCCCCAATGATCCCCCCAGCGTGGCGGGGCGTCGGCGCGCCAGCCGCGGAAATAAGCCGGAGGCTGGCGGTAGTAGCGCACCGGAACGCGCAGCACATAGAGCGGGACGTCATAACGGTCCACCCTGTCCCACGGCCCGTTGTACCAGCTGCTCGCATACCAGTCGTCCCCCTGGAACACCCAGTACAGGCCGTCGTAAAAGAAGTAATTCGAATCCACGCGGGGATCGTAGTAGACAGGATAGCCCGGCACCCGGACGAGCCGCGGATACATCGGCATGTTGATCCCGATGCTGATCCCGGGAAGACTGATCCCGACGCTGATCTCGGCGTACGCCGAGGTCAGCGGGAAAAACAGCATCGACAACACAATAAGCAGGTAGCGCATTTTCTGTTCTCCTAATCTGATGCACATCACAGTGTGTTCATTTAGTCCGATTACTTTCCTGCGACGGCAAGGGTTGGCGTATCAACACATTTCACGCCAGGCATGTCATTTTTGAGTCCGGCCTCTTTACTTGCCTACGGGCCGATGCCTTGCGGCTCGCCGCGCCGTTGAGCCTGACCACACCATGGGTGGTCACGCTGATGCCCGATTGCCTGAGGCCGTCCTGCGGAAGGACTTCGGCGTGTCAACACGCCCTAGCGATTCTGATAGCGCTCCTCGTCCTCCTTCTTCTTCCGCTCATACTCTTGCCGGGCATCCTTGGCCTTTTGAACCTCGTCTTGTGGCGCACCCTTGCGGTCCATAGCCTTGCCCTTCGGTTCAGGTTGGGAGCGTTGCCGCTCTAGATCTTGTTGTCGCTTCTGTTGTTGCTGGCGCTGCTGGTCTTGCCTGATCTGCTGCTCTTTCAGGCGTTGTTGCTGCTCTTGCTGGTCCTGTTGCCGCTGCTGCATCTGCTGTTGTTGGCGCTGCTGGTCCTGCTGGCGTTGCTGGTCTTGTTGCCGTTGCTGGTCTTGCTGACGTTGCTGGTCTTGTTGCCGCTGCTGCATCTGCTGTTGTTGGCGTTGCTGGTCCTGCTGGCGCTGCTGGTCCTGCTGGCGTTGCTGGTCTTGTTGCCGTTGCTGGTCTTGCTGACGCTGCTGGATCTGCTGTTGTTGGCGCTGTTGATCCTGCTGGCGCTGTTGATCCTGCTGGCGCTGCTGCACACGCTGCTGGTAATACTGCTGGGTCACAGGCTCGCGCGGCTGGTAGCGGTACTTCTCCGATTGGATCGAATGCTGTTGTTCGACCTCGCGGGGATAGCGGTCCCCAGAATAATTGCGCTGGTAGGTCGGCAATGGTGCGGGAGCCGGGGCGGAGCCGCGGTCCCAACGGTCCCACCCGCTTCGACGCTGTTCCCAGTCTTGGCCCCAGTGCTCGCCCCAGCGCGGCGGCGCGTCGGCACGCCAGCCACGGAAATACGACGGGGGCTGGCGGTAGTAGCGCACCGGGACGCGCAGCACATAAGCCGGCACATCGTAATAACCCACCCTATCCCACGGCCCGTTGTACCAGCTGCTCGCATACCAGTCGTCGCCCTGGAACACCCAGTAGAGGCCGTCGTAAAAGAAGTAATTCGAATCCACGCGGGGGTCGTAGTAGACGGGATAGCCGGGTATCTGGACAAGATCCGGGTACGTCGAAAAATTGATACCGATGTTGACACCAGGATATCCGACTCCGACTCCGACTCCGACTCCGACCCCGACACGGCTGGATGGTTGGTAGAGGGGAGCGGTATAGCAACCCTGGATAAGGGTCATCGATATCGCAATGATCAGATAGCGCTTTTTCATTTTCTGCCCTTCATGCTCTTTACTTGCTCCCTGGTCATCGCCCGACCATCGGGCATGACCCATTGCGTGTTCACCACGGTGACGATGCTCCCGGGTGTTCTCAGATTTGTTGTCAATGCGCTTCTTGCCATCGACGGTTTTACTTGCGAACGAACAGCAGCGCAGCCCCTGCCACGATGGCTGCCACGCCGGCCCAGACCGGAATGTTGACCGTCTCCCTGTCCTTGATCGACAGTTCGATCGGACCCAGCTTGACCTGATCCGTTTTCTTCGTGTAGGTGAACCCGCCGTACATCAGCGCCAGGCTGCCGGCCACGATCAACGCGATTGCCACGATTTTGACTGCGTTCATTTCCGTCTCCCCTGAGTGAAGCTCAAGTTGTTTTTTGAGGGAACATGCGAGGACGGCTATATCCACCGCCCTCAAATCACACGACCCGGTATGCCATACAACGGCCGCTTTGCGACCGCCGTCCGTTCACCCGCAATTACTGGCGATCGTGCCCGCGCTCATCGCGCTGGTTTCCCCGGCCCCGGTCTTGAGGACCATTCTGGTGCTCGTTGCGCTGCCTCTGATAATGCTGCTGCGTCACAGGCTCGCGCGGCTGGTAGCGGTAACGCTCGGACCGGATCGTCTGCTGCCGTTCCGGCTCACGCGGATAGCGGTCCCCGGAATAATTGCGCTGATAGGTCGGCAAGGGGGCGGGGGGCGGGCCGGAACGGCGGTTCCATTTGTCCCATCCGCTGCGGCGCTGTTCCCAGTCGCGGCCCCAGTGCTCATCCCAGCGTGGCGGCGCGTCGGCACGCCAGCCGTGGAAATACGGCGGGGGCTGGTGGTAGTAGCGCACCGGGACCCGCAGCACATAAAGCGGCACGTCATAGGGATCCACCATGTCCCACGGTCCGTTGTACCAGCTGCTCGCATACCAGTTGTCGCCCTGGAACACCCAGTACAGTCCGTCGTAAAAGAATAAATTCACATTCACCCGCGGGTCGTAGTAGACGGGATAACCCGGCACCCGGACGAGTCGCGGATACGCCGGCAGGTTGATCCCGATGCTGACGCCGGGCACGCTGATGCCGACGCCGACACTGACCTCGGCGCGGGCCGGGGTCAGCGGGACGAGCAGCATCGATAACATAATAAGCAGGTAGCGCATTTTTCTGTCCTCCTGTTTTGAAGATCGCCGCAGTTCGGTCATTCAGACCGGTTCGTTCCTGCGACGGCGAAGCAAGGGAAACATCCGAGGCGGGCTAGAGACGCCGACCTTGAATGACGCGAATCAGGATCACGATGATGGCGATGACCAGCAGAATGTGAATGAGTCCGCCCATGGTGTAGGACGTCACCATACCCAGCAGCCACAGGATCACCAGGACGACAATGATGGTTTCGAGCATGTTGTGCTCCCCTTTGATAGGTTTGGAAGTCGTTCAGCGGGCCCGAGTTCGACGGGCTGCCCTTGTTTACCGCGCCACAGCAGCCAGACCGGAGTCCGGCCGCAATGGCGGGCAGGATGGGGGCAGGCTAAACGCGTTTACTTCACCCGCATGTTGTTCTTGACGCTGACGACGCCTTTTACGCTGCGCGCAACGTCGACCGCCTTGTTGATGTCGGCCTGGGAATTGACGAAGCCGCTCAGCTGAACCACGCCCTTGTAGGTCTCGACGTTGATCTCGAACGACTTCAGGCCAGGTTCATTGAAAATGGCCGCCTTCACTTTGGTGGTCAGGACGGCGTCGTCGACATATTCGCCCGTTCCCTCGGACTTGGACGTCGATGCGCACCCGACGACGGAAACCGCCAGAAATGCGGAAAGGACGGCGGCGATAAGACTGGTTTTCTTCATGATCATGCTCCTTGATTACTGATGAACCTGCGATGTGCCTTGATCGAGAGAGTCGATCAAGAAACCCTGCCTGCCGCACGTGCAGTGCGGCAAGCGGAATGTGAAGTGATTCGGCATCGGGTCTTGATTGAAATTCAACGCCTCAATACCCTGCGTCCGACCTGCCACCCGACCCAGGCAAACCAGGTCAACTTGCCTGCCCGCCCCGGCCGCAAGGCCACAAGCAGCAGGGCCGCACCCAGCAACCAGCCGGGGTGACGCCTGATGGTGCGAAGCGCTTCCACGCCCCGGTCCGCCAGCGCCAGGGGTGCGCGCCAGGGCGCCGCGTTTTGCGCCAGCGCGGTCCGCTGGTCCGCAGCCTGCGCCACCAGATGCGCACGACGCTCGGCCAGTTGGGTCAATTTGCTGTTCATGATCGACCCGTCAGGTGCTGCCGGTCCCTGGACAATTCGGCCAGACTCGCCGCGAACAACCTCGGCTTGGTTCTGAGCTTGTGTCGCGCAAACCCGAGCGCTGCCACACCACCTGCCAGGAAAACCCCGGTCAGTAAGGCCAGCGCGAGCAGCCGATGGCTATCCCAGAACACGACTGCAATCAGGATCGCCAGCAGCACGACCCCCACGCCGAGGCAGAACAGCGCAACGAACAGCATCACCAGCACCGACACCAGCCGCGCCCGCTCTTCCTCCAGATCCGTGGACAGCAACTCGAGCCGGGTATGGACGATGGCGACGAGGCTGGACGCGAGCCCTTTCAGGGAGTCGAACAGGCCCTTGCCTCCGGCCGGTGAGGGTTCGCTCATGGGCGGTCGGTTAGCGGCGGCCCATGATGAAACCGACGAGCAGCGCGAGCCCTGCGGAGATGCCGATGGCTTTCCACGGATTCTCGTGTACGTAGACATCCGTCGCTTTGGCGGCCGCCTTGGCGCGAACGAGCACGGCTGCCTCGGCGTCAGCCATCTGGGTCTTCGCCCGGGCAAGCGACGCTTCCGCCTTGGCGCGCACCGTGGCCAGTGCCTCGCCGCCCTGATTGGCCGTGGCCTTGATCAGCGCCTCCGCATCCGACACGACCGCCTTGAAGTCGGCGATCAGCTGTTCCTTGGTCGCATCGGGGAAATCGGGGTCGCCCGGTATATTTTGTGTGCTCATTGTTCATTGCTCAGCACCTTCTGCAATGTTGCGATCGATGGTGTTGACCATGA
>JAJXUA010000103.1 GCA_021783275.1 Pseudomonadota bacterium | reverse complement strand
GAACGCCGATCGCCAGCAGAATCCCGGCAATGGCAAGGACGACCATCAACTCCAGCAGGGTTGCACCCGATTGTTTCATCACCCTCCCCCCTTATTTCTTGTTGGGGCTAGGGTGCCAAGACGGATCAGGCAGGTCTATACAACTTTAGTCGTAGCCGAGCGGGGCCAAGCTGTTAAGCGCATGATTAATTTTGATAATGTGTTATTCAGGCTGCACCCGGGCAACGACCGGGGCGCCGACGAATTGGATCAGCCTTCGTTCACGACACCGGCAAATTGCCCCGCCGGCCGCGGCTCAGGGACAGCTGGTGGCAGGTTGCTTTGTGACGTTCGGCCTGCCGGTCAGGCTCACGTCGAGCGTCCTTTTCCGGCTACCGACCGTAGGTGTGGCGCGGCAGAGCGTCAGGCTGGCGAGCGTTGCCCCCACGCCGGTCGGCTGGAACACGATGCTTGTCACGCCCCCTGACTCGGACAACATGTAGCCATTCGGCAACGGAGACTGCCTGGAAATCACCGTGCCGTCCGCTGCCCGCACCACCCAGCCATTCTCCCAGGTGCCTACGCAAGTCGTGCCATCGGACGACGCGCACAGGGTCACCGGAGCATTGCGCTTGATCGCCTCGCTGCGCGCAAGTTGGGCACTGGCCATGAAGTTGCTGGAGACCGCGTTCAGCTTGCTGTTCAGCACGGCCTCGTCGAACGCTGGCACAGCCAACGCTGCCAGTATGGCGACGATGCTGATGGTGATCAGCAGTTCGATCAGGGTGAAGCCACCCGTCACGCCCCTGCGACCCATCTTCACCGTCGGCCGCACATTTGCATTGAGAGGGCTTTCGTGCAAGCAGCTCATTTCTGGATATACCAATAGACGCGTTCCTTATTACCGGTCACGCCGCTCCCGGCAGTTTTCAACTTCACTTGGACCGGGGATTCCGGGCTGGCACCAATGATGAAAGGCACCGTCATCGGCTGATTGGTTACCGGATTGGTCACCGTCACCATACCTGACACGGGTGAAGGTGGCAGGCCCCCGCCTGAAACCTGTGCGTAACGACTGGTAGACTGGCCCACCGGCGACGCATCCAGGTAATTGACGTTGTAAACCTGAGCGGTCCCAAGAGAAGAGGTGCAGGCATTCTCCGCGTACACCGCCGGGATATGCGTACTGAAGGTCACTTCGCCAAACACCACCACAGCAGACGTCACGACCTGTTCCGTGGGGCCGAGCGTCAGATACCAGCCTTTTTTGGCGGCGAGGTCGCTTGGTAAAGGCGTGCTTCCGTTATTGCTGATCTCCAGCAAAGAGCCCTCGCAGAGATAGTTGCCGCCACACGTGGTCGACTCACTGGAAAGCCAAGTGCTGTCCAGGGGCTTATCCTCCAGCATGAAAAAGGCATTTGCCACGCTGGTCGTCGCGGTATTCGAAAGGAGCGGATGTTCGCGGTCACCCGACCCCATCAGCACAGCGTTGAATGTCGGCGTGACCACCACCTCGGGCCCAAACAGGAATTTGCGATTGGGAGCGCTCCCCCCGAGCGATGCAATCCGGGTGAATCCCCAGCCGGCGGGCGCGGCCGTGCCGAAGGTAATCCGATAGACATTGCCTCCGGTATCAGTTGCATAAGCGTAATCTGCCAGACCGGTCGTTGCGTTTGGTACCACGGTGACGTCGCCTACCACGCTGCGCAGAATACTTCCATCGGCGCCACCGCCACCAAAGGCTCGCAAAATGCTACCGGTTTCAGCATCCAGCACATAGATCCTGTTGCCCTTCGGCGAGGAGCAACTATTGTTGGTGGTGCCGTTATCCGTGTCCTCGCAGGTGTCGTAGCCGCCCCCTACGATCAGCATCGGCGTGGCACCCGCGCCGTAACCTTCGGCCTTCAAGCTCTTGAGGGCGGACCAAGTCTGGCCAATTTCCGCGAATCCGGACATGCAGCCCGTGTCGTCACCCAAAGGAGTCGTACATCCCGCGCGCCATAACAACGCTGGCGCGGCCGGCGTGCTGACATCGAACGCGTAGATCATGCGTCCACCGCGCCGCTGCGTCGCATAGATCCAGGTATGCGTGCCGGCTTGGTCCCTGTAGGCCGTAATCGGCCCGTCGAAGAAATAGGGTTTGACCGTGGCGTCGCCCACGCTCGGGAACGTGATGAGCAGGGAATTATCGTAGATCCGCTTCAGCCTGCCGTATTGGTCGGGCGCGACAAAAGACCACAACTCGCTGCCCGCAGCGGCCCCTGTCTGGTTACCGTTGATTGCGTGAAGCATGCCGTCGTTGGCGCCGTAGTACACCACCACGCCGGTACCGCCGCCATAGTCCACCGCCACCGGGCGGGAGTGCACCACGTCACCGAGCGTCGAAGGCCGCATTTCCGTGACATTCGCGTCGCCATCCTCGTCCTTCACATCCATGCCGCGTGTCCAGTTGATCATCTTGGTGCGCTCCGCGGCGTCGGCCGCGCCCAGGTCGGTCGCGGTAATGGCGGTATTCCCATCGGCGAAATCAGCGAGCGTACCCGGCGTGCAGCTGCTGCATGTCTTGACGCTGCGAGCCCCCGGCGCGATGGCCCGCAGCCTGTATCCCGCCGCCCCTTTCTCGACAACGTCGCCATCCGGGGTGTTGGACCAGATCGAATTTGCAATGGCCGTACAGGTACCCCGTGCCTCCGAGTTCGTATAGTCCCAGTAGGTGTCCGGTGCCGTTGTCGGTGGCGTCCAGAAACTGCGCGCACACTGGGTAATGAAGCCGGTATTGTTGTTGATCGCCAGCGCATCGTCCGCATCAACCAGATCGAGTGCGAAACCGCTGCCCTGCACGCTTGCCAAGAACTTGTACTGCTTCAGGTTTCCCTTCCAACTCGGTTTGGTGAAGATATCCGGCCGGAACATCCCGATGAAGACCTGATTGAGGTAGGTGCCCTGGGTATTCACGCTCACCGGCAGACTGGCGGAGGCGAACACGCTGTTGACTGACTGGATTTCAACCGTAATCTGGTCAAGCGCCGCCTTGATCTTGGCGCCCAAATCACTTGCGCCCGCCGATCCCGCGTTGAAATACTTGCCCCCGCCGTTATCGGCCATGCTCTCCAGCAGCGCCTTGTAATCCATGGAGTACTGGCCCGCGACCGTCGGCACCACATCAATGACATACGTGATGACGGGATTTGTGGTTCGATTGGCCAGATAGCGTGCCCACTCGTCTGCGGCTTCCACCTGAAATCCGCTGGGCGTCAGCGGGATCGTTGCAGTATTGCCCCCAACTGCAGCGAGATGACTCGTAGCCGTGGTGTTGTCGCTGCTGTTGGAGCTCGACTTGCCATTGCTCAGGAAAATCACAAAATTTTTCTTGCAGGCCGAGGATACCGGTGACTGGTAGGTGGTAGCCGTACTCGACGCCAGCGCATTGCCAGGAAGCGCATACACGGCATTGGAAGGCGCGGTTCCGGACACGTTTCCCGCGTGGTCGCGTTTTACCTTGTTGGCGCCCGCGTAGGCGGTGCTACCGGAAAAATAGCGGCTGACCTCCGACATCGTCAGTCCGAGTTTGCCGTTATTGGACTTGTCCGCATTTGAACCGAAGCTAAGGACAAGATTTTTATATAGCGTTTTATTTGCTGCCGTCATCGTGCGCACGGCAGCACGTACGTAGGCGCCATCCGGGCTGCCGTTGGCGCCGCCGGTTTCGGTATACATCATGAAGCCGAGCCGGAACTTGTCGTTCTCCAGCCCGTTCACCGTCGAAGCCAGCGCTGCCATTTCCGCCGTGAAAGCCGTGCTCCAGTTCGCCGTATTGTCGATGACGATCAGCACATTGGGGAGATCAGTACTTGTCGCAGGCGGCTGGCTGAAAAGATCGATGTCCTCTGCGTGCGCGAATGGCATGGCGAGAAGCAAGCTGATCGCAAGGCAACGTGTCCATTTCGGGAAGGTCATTTTCCTGCTCCTCAAAGTTGGCATGTTCATACACACGCCGATGCTGCGTACTGCGGCTGGGTAAGGCGCTTGCGCACCCCCTGCCAGATGGTCACCGCTGCGCCGCCACTATTCTCATTGCTAACGATCCGGGTCTCGATATCCCACAGGGTGTTGTAATCAGTCGTAGTGGGTACCCCGGACGTCACGCCACTGAGCGTGGATATGCTGGTGGCAATCGGGACCGCCTGAACACAAACGGGCGTCATGACTGTGACGCTGTAGTCATCTGTCCCATCCTGATCGATATCGACCGGAACGGTCGAGCCCACAGGCAGCGTGGTGAAGTCGGAACTGATGACTTGCTCAATGGCCAGGTTAGCGGCAGCGACGGCCTCGTCGCGAAATTGCATGTTGCCCACGGCCTTGAGATTACCGTTGCTAAGCATGAACGCTGACGTGACGGCCAAGGTCAGCAGCACCAGCATGATCAGGCCGACGATGAGAGTGGCACCTCGCTGGGCACATTGCGTTGCGGACGTCATCATGGTGTCTCTCTCCGGCCCGACGGGTTAACGAGGCGAACGGTGGTGGTGAAGACGTGGCGCTTGAAGCCGTCGTTGAATGGGCCCATGGTGCCCGAGCTGCCCATGGGATAGGTCTTGCTATCGATATAACCCGGGGTCGGTTCGGAACTGCGCGCCAGGACATAGATCCGGGCCGCGACGACGTTCGCGGCATCACAGTCCGCGGTGCTGTTGCAGGTGACACCCGTAGCATCAACGTAGGGGCCGTCAGGAATGCCGTCCCCACGGTTCACTGCACCCACGTAGCTCACTGCTGCGCCATTCTTGCCGATCCTGTCGATCCCGTACTCAACCCTGAACCCCTCTATTCCCTCGATAAGAGGTTGAGCAGCCTGATGCACACCGCCGACATATTCGGAGCGCATCAGGGTGGGGATGCCGTCTCCCGCAGTGACCGAATAGTTCCGGACGTAATAGATGTCTGAGATGAACTTGCGCGTCACAGCAATTGCGCCAGAGGTGATCGGCAAGGTTGCAGGGGCACAATTCTTCTTGTGCAGAACGTGTCCGCTGGTGGCAAGGACGTAGCTCTGCGGCGGCGTGGCATTGAGTTCCGCACTGCATTGCGATGCCTGGAAACAGACCTCCCCCCCGCAGGCCGTTCCCGTGCTGGGCTCGGCATGGCGAACAACGAGCACATCCGTATCAGCCTGTTGGTCGGAAACGACCGTACACGTTCCGACGTCGCCCTGTAGCGGGATACCGATGAGCTTGTTGCGGTCGGCTGCATCCCAGGTTGCCGGCGCTTTGCAGGGGTCGGGAAGCCCATCAGGTACATCGCCCGGCGCGCTCACGTTGCGATCCTCGAACTGCGGAATGAAATCGCCCCAAAAACCGGCATGGACGATGTCATCCTGCAACAACTGAACGGCAAACCGGCCATTCTCGATCTGCCGGTTCATTTTCGTCATCTCGTTGTTGGTGCGAGTGACATTCAGAAAAAGTGCCAGCAGCGCGGCCATGACGACCATGCCGATGGCAATCGCAACCATCAACTCGATGAGGGAGAGGCCATGGGCATGCCGGCGCGCATGCAATTTTCCAGTAGTCATATTCACGTCAGATTCCCGATACGGACGACCGTGGTGATGACGCGACGGCACCGATCGCCGGTGCAGGCCGAACCTGCCGCCCCGTCATAGAGGTTTTGTCCGCAGGCGGGGACAGGCGCCGAGATAGGGGTCGTGCCCTGCCAAGCCACCGTAACAAGGTATTGGCCGCCACCGAGGTCCTCGACGCACCCCCGTCCACCGACCATGGCACCGACGCTGTTGCCGCCAGAATCGGCCTCCCCCGCACCCTCAAGCGCATTGCACCATTCGCTGGCATCGATTTGTTGCCGGGTGGCGGTAGCGGTGGGGCAAACAGCCGTGCCACCCAGTGGGGAGGCGGTACCAGTGACATACGCTGCCGCATTGGCTCGATTGGCAGAAATGCGGCTGGCCATGTCGTTCAGCAGGACCAGCGCCTGGGCGCGCTGGTAGGCCTCCATCTCGGACGCCTGCAGGCGTGATTGCAGTCCGGCCAGGCCCAGGAGGCCGATGGCGAGAATGACGATCGTGACCATCACCTCGACCATGGAGGTGCCACGTTGGGTACGCGCGCGCAGAGGAGGAATGTTTACCATTTTGCAGGGTCGCCGGCTCGGGTTTTCACGCCTTCGCTGGTCAGCACCAGCACGCCATCGCTGGCCTGCGGGCTTGACGGGATAGGGGTGAAGGTAATGGTGAAAGTGGGCGGGGTCCCGGGGCCGCTGACCGCGATGGCATAGCCATATTTGCTGCTGACATTGCTGGGAAGCGTATAACCGGTGTTTCCCCACGCAGCGTCCGAATCCGCGGCATAGCTGCGGTTGGCGAGGAATAGCTGCTGCTCGCGGTTGGCGATGTCCATCATCTCGGACTGCGCAGCCGCGCGACTCCCGCGCTTCACGTATTCCTGATAAGCCGGTAACGCAATCGCCGCCAGGATAGCGACGATCGCGACCACGATCATCAGCTCGATCAGTGTGAACCCGTTTTGTCTGCCTGGCTTCATCTCTCGTCCCTTTTGTATGTCCTGGATCCTAATCGTCGCGCAGGCAAGGTG
>JAJXUA010000102.1 GCA_021783275.1 Pseudomonadota bacterium | reverse complement strand
CACGCGGCAGGCCATCGAGTGTGAGCAGGTGGCGCAGTTTCCCTTCCGGGGTCAGTTGTAGATTCATGCAAGCGAGAGGGTGAGGTGGCCGTCGTCAAGGCGGGAAAGATGAATATTCTGGTGTGGCGGGACCTCGACCACGATGCCGGAAAAATCGGGACGTATCGGCAGTTCGTGGCCCCCGCGATCCACCAGCACGGCGAGCCGGATCGACGCTGGACGGCCATAATCAAACAGCTCGTTCATCGCGGCGCGCACCGTGCGGCCACTGTGCAGCACATCGTCCACCAGCAGGATGTCGCGGCCTTCCAGCGCAAACGGCAGGTTAGACGGCTTGACCTGCGGATGCAGGCCGATACGCGAAAAATCATCCCGGTAAAACGAAATATTGAGCACGCCCAGCGGTTCGCGGCATTTCAGCAGACCATGCAGGCGTTCGGCGACCCACACCCCGCCGGTGTGGATCCCCACAATCAGCGTATCGGGCGTCATGGTGGGGGCAATCGCGGTTGCGAGCCGGTCGATCAGAGTATGGGTATCAGGCAGTGAGGCGTGCATCAAAAAACCCCTGCAATATCAGTTGTGCTGCAACAGCATCGACGTGTGCCTTGTTTTTTTTGCCATGGAGACCCAGGGCATGGAGTTCGGATTCTGCCGCCGTGCTGGTGTGGCGTTCATCCACGCAGAATACCGGCAGATTGAAACGCGATTCCAGTTTGCGGGCGAAATTTTTCGCCACCCGGGTCATTTCATGTTCGCCCCCATCGGCGTGACTGGGCAGCCCCAGCACCAGCAGGGTCGGCTGCCATTCGTTGATCAGCCGGGCAATGGCTTGAAGTCGCGTCTCGGTGGAGTCGGCCTGAATGACCGTCAGGGGATGGGCAATGCCGATGGCCAGTTCGCCCGAAGCCACGCCCGTCCGTTTCAGCCCCAGATCGAGCGCCAGAACCGTGCCGTGCGTGTCTCCCGGCGTCAAGCGTGTCCGGCTTCTTCAGACAGGCAGGCGAAATCGATGCCAAGCAGCTTCATGGCTGCGGGCAGGCGCGCTTCGGGTGCCAGATCAAAAATCACCTGCGGGTCGGCGGCCACCGACAGCCAGGCATTCTGTTTGAGTTCGGCTTCGAGTTGGCCGGGTGACCACCCCGCGTAACCGAGCGAGACCATGAATTTGTCCGGGCCCGAGCCCTGACTCACGGCTTCGAGGATGTCCTTCGAGGTGGTGAGGCTGATCGCGTCCTTGACGTTGAGCGTCGAGCTGAACGTCAGCGGCGGGGTGTGCAGCACAAAGCCGCGTTCGGTTTGCACCGGGCCACCAAAATACACGGTGTTGCTGTGCAAGCCTTCGGGCAGCGCCAGCCCGATCTGCTCGAACAGCGCAGCCAGCTCCAGATCGATCGGGCGATTGACCACCACGCCCAGCGCCCCCTGGTCGCTGTGATCGCAGATATAGGTGAGCGCGCCGTGGAAATTGGGATCGACCATGCCCGGCATGGCGATCAGGAAATTGTGGGTGAGATTGACGGTATCCATGGTGGCGCTCCCATTGTAATCTGCCTGAATCGGACAAAAAGCCCTTTTTGCAGCCGATGCTTACTTTTACGGTCAGCAATTGCCATGCCTGAATTCGAACGCGCGCTGGTCTGGTTTCGTCGCGACCTGCGCGACGACGACCATGCCGCGCTGTATTACGCCCTCAAGCGCGCACGCCAGGTGGTGTGCGTCTTCGTGTTCGACCGGGAAATCCTCGATACGCTCCCGCATCCGGCCGATCGCCGCGTCGAATTCATCCACGCCAGTGTCGGCGAATTGCAACAGTCATTGGTCGCGCGAGGCGGTGGCCTGGTGGTGCGCGTCGGCCGGGCACGCGAGCGGGTGGTGCAGATGGCCGTCGAATTTGCGGCAGAGGCGGTGTTTTTCAACCACGACGATGATCCTGCCGCCCTCGCGCGCGACAGCGCAGTGGAGACCGCCCTGCAAGCACTGGGCATCGTGGTTGCCCACAGCAAGGATGCCGTGATTTTTGAACGTGAGGAAATACTCACTGCCAGCAAAACCCCATACAGCGTGTTTACTCCATATAAAAACGCCTGGCTGAAAACCCTCACGCCCTACTACGTGCAGGCGTACCCGGTGGCGGCCTATGCCGATCGCCTGCTGCCGCTGTCCTCGCCTTTGCCCAGTCTGGAAGCGATGGGATTTGCCCCGACCAATTTGCGCGCGCTGCGTTTGCCCACCGGCATGTCGGGCGGGGCGCAGCTGCTCGACGATTTTCTGACGCGCATGGACCGGTATCAGGACGCGCGCAATTTTCCGGCAGTCAAAGGGCCGTCGTACCTGTCGGTACATCTGCGTTTCGGCACCGTGTCGATCCGTCATCTGGCGGCACTGGCCTGGCAGCAGGGCGGACGCGGCGCCGCCACCTGGCTGTCCGAACTGATCTGGCGCGATTTTTATCACCAGATCCTGTGGCATCGCCCCGACGTCGGGGCGGGCCACAGTTTCAAGGCGCAATACAACGATCTGCCGTGGCCGAATCCTCCCGGCCATTTTGCCGCCTGGTGCGAAGCGCGTACCGGCTACCCGCTGATCGACGCGGCAATGCGGCAGCTCAACCAGACCGGCTACATGCACAACCGGCTGCGCATGGTGACGGCGAGTTTTCTGACCAAGGATTTGCTGGTGGACTGGCGGCTGGGTGAGCGTTATTTCGCCGATACGCTGATCGATTTTGATCTGGCCGCTAATAGTGGGGGTTGGCAATGGGCGGCGTCAGTGGGGTGTGATGCGCAGCCCTGGTTCCGCATTTTCAATCCGGTCACGCAGTCGGAAAAATTCGATGCGCAGGGCAGGTTCATCCGTCGCTACATGCCCGAGCTGGCGCAGGTGCCAGACAAGTTTATCCATGCGCCATGGACCCTGCCTGCCGCCGAGCAGACGCGGCTCGGGGTGGTCATCGGTCGCGATTACCCCGCGCCCATCGTCGATCACGCCCTGCAGCGGGTGCAGGCGCTGGCATTGTTCAAGCAGGCGGCCATGCCGCCTCAGGACTGATGCAGCGGCCGTGCCGCGAGACCGGCCAGATAGCTGTCCAGCAGCGGCTCGGCGCAGGCGGCCAGGTCGTAGCTGGACGGATTGAGCACCCATTCGTGCATCAGGCCCACCATGTAAGCGTGCAGCCCCTGCGTCGCCAGAAACGTGTCCGTGCCTTTCGGCAACTGACCCAGCGCCACGGCCTGGTCGAGCAGGCCGCGCACGCGCACCAGACAGGCTGCGCGATCGGTGTCGTTCTTGGCGACCACCGGGGCGAGTTCTTCGGTGAATTCGCATTTATGGAAAATCACGTCGAACATGGCCTGGGTTTCCGGGTGTTCGGCCAGCTGGATCAGCGCCATCAGCGCCAGCTTTTTCAGCGTGGCCAGCGGGTCAGACTGGCTGCGCCGGCTGGCTTCGGCCAGCAGGGCGTCCACCGGCAACGTGCCGCGTTCACACACCGCCAGAAACAGTTCGGCCTTGTCCTTGAAATGCCAGTAAATGGCACCGCGCGTCACGCCTGCGCGTTCCGCTACATCCGCCAGACGGGTATGCGCCACACCGCGTTCGCGAAATACCTGCAGCGCTGCGGTGAGCAGGGTTTCGCGGGTGACGAGGGCATCCGCCCGGGTTTTCTTGACCATGCGCCGATTGTCCACAAAAACCCGGATCAAATCAATTTACATTCATGTATGTATGCGATTATCATCAGCGAAAATCGTCTACAAGTCGGGAGGGCGTGATGCGCCGCTGGAATAAGCCTGTTGTCCTGAGTCTGGTCCTGTTGCTGGCCGGGTGTGGCAAACAAGAAGACGCCGCGCCGCCCGGCGGCGGGATGCCGCCGCCCGCGGCGGTCACGGTGGAAACCGTGACCGCGCAGACCGTCCCCATCAGTTTCGAATACGTGGGGCGGCTCGAAGCCAGCCGCGAAATCGAAATCCGGCCGCGCATCGCCGGGGTGATCCAGAAACGCCATTTTGAAGAAGGCGCGCCGGTGAAAGCGGGCGATCTGCTGTACACCCTCGATACCGCCTCGCTGGTGGCGCAGACCCGTGCCGCCGAAGCCGAATACGTCAATCGTCAGGCCCAGGCCAAAGAGGCGCGTCAGGAACTGGAACGCAATCAGGCGCTGGCGGCGCAGAATTTCGTCAGCCAGCGCGCCGTCGATGCGACGCAGACGACACTGGCCGTGACCGAAGCCGCAGCGCGCGCCGCGCAGGCCAATCTCACCAATGCCCGGATCGGCCAGAGCTACGCCACCCTGCGTGCGCCGATCTCGGGGGTGATGAGCCGCGCCCTGCAGGTGGAAGGCGCGCTGGTCTCGCCCACCGGCCCTGCCCTCACCACGCTCGCGCAGATCAATCCCGTGTTCGCGCGCTTTTCCATCGGCGAGGAAGAACGGCTCGCGCTTGAAAAACAGGTCGCCGACGGCGCACTGCAAACCGGGCAGCAGAAAGTCAGTCTGGAACTCGCGGATGGCAGCCGCCCATCCGTGCTCGGCAAACTCAACTTCTCCGATTACAAGGCCAATCCCGAGACCGGCGCTTTCGACATGCGCGCCGAATTTCCCAATGCCGACGGCGCGCTGAAGCCCGGCCAGTTTGTGCGTGTCATCGTCGAAGGCGGCACGCTGACCGATGCGGTCACCGTGCCCCAGGCCGCTGTGCTCGATGGTGCGCAGGGCAAATTCGTTTATGTCGCCAGCCCGGCCCAGGCGCAGCCCGGCCAGCCCGCGCCGCCGCCCGGCATGACAGTCGCCCTGCCACGCCCGGTGGTCGTGGGGGCATGGGTCGGCAATGGCGCTAAACCGGAGGACGCTGCGGCGGGTAAAGATGCCAAAGGCCGCTGGGTGATCCAGAGTGGTTTGCAGCCCGGCGACAAGGTCATTGTTGAAGGCACTGCGCGGATATTCTTCCCGGGGATGCCGGTGGCTGTCGCTGAAGCGGGTGCCAATCCGGCGTCACCTCCTGCCGCTGCGCCGCCCGCCGCCAAGCAATAAGGAGCCGTCATGGTCTCGCGCTTCTTCATCGACCGTCCCATTTTCTCGACGGTGTTATCGATCCTGGTGGTGCTCGCGGGTCTGCTCGCGATGCGCGTGCTGCCGATTGCGCAATACCCGGAGATCGCGCCGCCAGTGGTGACGGTGCGGGCGATTTACCCCGGCGCGTCCGCAGGCGTGCTCGAACAAACCGTCGCCGCACCCCTGGAAAACGCGATCAACGGCATCGAGGACATGATGTACATGTCGTCGACCTCGGCGTCGAACGGCGTGCTCGAAATCCAGGTGACGTTCGAGATCGGCTCGGACGTGGACAAGGCCGCGCTCAACGTCAACAACCGCGTCAAGCAGGCCGAAGCGCGCCTGCCGGAAGAAGTGCGCCGCCAGGGCGTGACGGTGGAAAAAGGCTCGTCGGCCTTCCTGCAGGTGCTGGCGTTTTTCTCGCCGGACGGGCGCTTTGAAGACCTCTACACCAGCAACTACGTCACGCTCAACGTGCTCGACCGGCTCAAACGCATTCCCGGTACGACCAACGTGCAGATTTTCGGCGCGAAGGATTACGCGATGCGGGTGTGGCTGAAGCCCGACCGCATGGCGCAACTCGGCGTGACGGTTGCCGATCTGACGCGCGCCATCGGCGAGCAGAACGCGCAGTTCGCGCCCGGCAAGATCGGCCAGCCGCCGGTCGATAACGGCCAGTCGCTGGTGTACTCGCTCACCAGCAAGGGGCGGCTGGCGGAACCGGCGGAGTTCGAGGCGATCATCGTTCGCGCCAACGCCGATGGCTCGCTGCTGCGTCTGCGTGATGTCGCGCGGGTTGAGCTCGGCTCCAAGGATTACGATTTCAACGGCCTCTACAACGGCAAACCGGCGACGCTGGTCGGCATCTTTTTGCAGCCGGGGGCGAATGCGCTCGATGTCGGCGACGAGGTGAAACGCACGGTCGAGGAAATGAAACTGTCTTTCCCCGAGGGCCTGAGTTACGCGATTCCCTACGATACGACGCGCTTCGTCGAAGTGTCGATCCGCGAGGTGCTCTTCACCCTCGGCGAAGCCATCCTGCTGGTGGTACTGGTGGTGTTCGTGTTTCTGCAGAACTGGCGCGCGACGATCATCCCCATCCTCGCGGTGCCGGTCTCTCTGCTCGGTACTTTCGTAGGCCTGTTGTTGCTCGGATACTCGATCAACACGCTCACGCTGTTCGGCATGGTGCTGTCGATCGGTATCGTCGTCGATGACGCCATCGTGGTGCTGGAAAACATCGAACGCATCATCCACGAAGAGAAGAAAACCCCGCGCGAAGCAGCCTTGCTGGCGATGCGCGAAGTGACCGGTCCCGTGATCGCCATCGTGCTGGTGCTGTGCGCGGTGTTCATCCCGATTGCCTTTCTGGGTGGGCTCACCGGCGAGCTGTACCGGCAGTTCGCGGTGACGATTTCCATCGCCGTCGTCATCTCCGGCGTCGTCGCGTTGACGCTGACGCCGGCCCTGTGCGTGGCGCTGTTGAAAGGCGAAAAGCCGCACGTACCGGGACGTTTTTTCAGTGCCTTCAATCGGGGGTTTGCCGGGGTGACGCTGCGCTATCAGAT
>JAJXUA010000023.1 GCA_021783275.1 Pseudomonadota bacterium | reverse complement strand
CTTCGAGCGCCGCCGCATGGGTGTGGCGCTGGCCACTGCTGCCACGACCGATGACGCACGCACCCTGGCCAAGTCCGTTGCATCCACTGTCAAGCCCGTAACGCCATGAGCATGCAAACCCATTACGAACGCATCGGTGGCAGCGAGGTGATCCGACAACTGGTCGATCGCTTCTACGACCTGATGGACACCGACCCCGATTACTACGCCATCCGCAAGCTGCACCCGCAAGACCTGACCGGGTCGCGCGACAAACTCGCCTGGTTTTTGTCGGGCTGGAGCGGCGGCCCGCCCGAATACACCGACCGCTTCGGCCATCCCTTCCTGCGCCGTCGCCACATGCCTTTTGCCATTGGCCTGGCCGAACGTGACCAGTGGCTGGGGTGCATGGCGCAGGCCATGGACGACTGCGGCATTGCGCCCGGTTTGAAGCAGGAACTGTCGGCTGCACTGTTCAAGGTGGCGGACTTCATGCGCAATCAAGCCAGCTGAGATGCGCCGGTTCGCCATCAGCCTGTTGATCGTACTGCTTGGGGGCAGCAGCCTGCTGCTGTGGCTGATGCTGGATCGGGCACCGGCGATCGAGCCGCCGTCGGAACTGCGCCGCACGGATCTTGCCTGGGTGAAATCGCTGTTTCTGAAATACGATCCGCGTCGGCTCACGCCCGATATCGTGCAAAGCATCCGGCTCGACGAAGACGAGCTGAATCGCCTGCTGAATTACAGCGTCGAGCTGCGCCATGTCAGTGGCATTGCCGCTGAACTCACGCCGGGCAAAGCCACCCTCACCGCCACGCTGGCGGTACCCGACAATCCGTTTGGGCACTATCTCAACCTCACCGCCGAGGTGGCCGACACGCCCGACGGAATCCGCATCGACCATTTGCGCCTGGGTGATCTGCCGGTTCCGGCCATGCTGGCTGACTGGGGCGCGCGGCGGGTTCACCAGTATTTGCGTCGCGATGTGACCTACGCCGCGCTGGCAGACGCCTTCACCCGCGTCAACTTCGATGAAAACCAGGCCACGCTGGACTACCGCTGGCAGCCGGAACTGCTCGCGCGCATCGAACGCAAAGGCGCCGAACTGCTGATCAACCCCGATGACCAGGCCCGTATGCTGCTGTACGCCGAGCATCTGGATACGCTGCTCAAACCCTACCCGCATGGCAGCACCCTGTCGCTCGCGCAGATCATGCCCGCGCTGTTTGCCACACCGATACAGAACGGCAGCGATGCCGCAAGCGAGAACCGTGCGGCGCTGACCGCACTCGCCGCGTATCTGGCCGGCGTCAGCCTGCCCAATCTGCTGGCCAGCGATGGACGGGCGATCCGGCGCGCGCCGCGTGTATTGCTGTCGCTGCACGGGCGGCGCGATTTTGCCGAACACTTCACCATTTCCGCCGCCTTGTCGGTCAATGGCGGCAGCCGGCTGGCCAATGCAATCGGACTGATCAAGGAGGAAGAAGACGCGGGCAAGGGCTCGGGCTTCAGCTTCACTGATCTGGCAGCCAATCGCGCCGGAGTGCGGCTGGGCGAACACGCCACCGGCAGCGCAGCCGCCCGATGGCGGAAAAGCCTGGCCACGGCGCGAGACGATGCGGCGCTGATGCCGGATTTCAGCGATTTGCCCGAATTCATGCCGCAGGCTGAATTCGACCGGCGTTTCGGCCCGGTGGGCAGCCCGCGCTATCTGCAAATCATCCAGCGTATCGACACCCGGCTGGCGGCGCACCGGTTGAATTGATCCGGTTTTGATTGAGCGTGGTTTGATCGCTGCGGGGCTGGGCGATCCGGGAGTTTATTCGCGAGACGGACTCATGAGCAGACAGCACGCCACAAAACCCTGCTAGAATGCCGGGTTTTCCGCAATCCGGCTTAGAGCCTGTTTCAGCAGAAACCATGCCCCGCGTTGAGACCAGGATCGGATGGATGCAAGGCGCAGTGCGCCGGCAAGGGTCGTTCCCTTGCCAAGCGCTGCAACGCCGCAGACGCCGATCCTGGTCCCAACCCGAAGGGCCGGTTGCCTGCGGGCACATGGCCGCGTTGCGGGTCGCTCATTTGGAATGACCAAACTTCGTTCCCCGCGCCTTGCCCTGCATCCCGCAGGCAACCGGCGCGGGGTATGGTTTCTACTGAAATAGGCTCTTAATCATGTCCCGCAAGCTCCGCAACATCGCCATCATCGCCCACGTTGACCATGGCAAAACCACGCTGGTTGACCAGCTCCTCAAGCAATCCGGCACCTTCCGCGAAAACCAGGCGGTGGACGAGCGGGTCATGGATTCGAACGACCTCGAAAAAGAGCGTGGCATCACGATTCTGGCCAAGAACACTGCCATCACCTACGGCGAATACCACATCAACATCGTCGATACCCCCGGCCACGCCGACTTCGGCGGCGAAGTCGAGCGCGTGCTCGGCATGGTCGATGGCGTGGTGTTGCTGGTCGATGCCGTTGAAGGCCCGATGCCGCAGACACGGTTTGTGACCAAGAAGGCGCTGGCGCTGGGTCTGCGTCCCATTGTCGTGATCAACAAGGTTGATCGCCCGGGTTCACGTCCGGACTGGGTCGTCGATCAGACGTTTGACCTGTTCGACAAGCTGCACGCGACCGATGACCAGCTCGATTTTCCGATCATTTATGCATCAGGCCTGAATGGCTGGGCGTGTACCGACCTGAAGGATGCGCCGTCGCATGGTGGAGCCGCAGACAACATGACCACGCTGTTCGACACGGTCATCCAGCATGTTCCCACCCCGCCCGGCTCGCCCGACGCGCCGCTGCAACTGCAAATCGCCGCGCTCGATTACTCAACTTACACCGGCCGCCTCGGCGTCGGTCGCGTGCTCAACGGCCGCATCAAGCCCGGCATGTCGGTGGTGGTGATGAACCATGAAGAACAGGTGGCGAGCGGCCGTATCAACCAGGTGCTCGGCTTTCAGGGTCTGGATCGTGTGCCGGTGGAAGAAGCCGAAGCCGGTGACATCATCATCATTTCCGGTCTGGACGACATCGGTATTGGCGTCACGGTTTGCGACAAGGACACCCCCATCGGCCTGCCGGTGCTGCCGGTGGACGAACCGACGCTCAACATGGATTTCATGGTCAACGCTTCACCGCTGGCCGGCACCGAGGGCAAGTTCGTCACGACCCGCCAGATCCGTGATCGCCTGGCCAAGGAACTGCTGGTCAACGTCGCGCTGCGCGTCGATGAAACCGGCGAGGCCGATGTATTCCGCGTCTCGGGCCGTGGCGAACTGCACCTCACCATCCTGCTGGAAAACATGCGCCGCGAAGGCTTCGAGCTCGCCGTCGGCAAGCCGCGCGTGGTCTACAAGGAAATCAATGGCGAGAAGTGCGAACCGTATGAGAACCTCACCATCGACCTGGAAGACGATACCCAGGGCGCAGTGATGGAAGAAATCGGCCGCCGTCGCGGCGAGCTGACCAACATGGAATCCGACGGCAACGGCCGCACCCGGCTGGAGTACCACATCCCCGCGCGCGGCCTGATCGGCTTCCAGTCCGATTTCATGACCATGACGCGTGGCACCGGCCTGATGAGCCACGTCTTCGACGACTACGGTCCGGTGAAAGCCGACCTCCCCGGCCGCCACAACGGCGTGCTGGTGTCGCAAGACAACGGCGAAGCGGTGGCCTACGCGCTGTGGAAACTGGAAGATCGCGGCCGTATGTTCGTCTCGCCCGGCGACAAACTCTACGAAGGCATGATCATCGGCATCCACAGCCGTGACAACGATCTCGTCGTCAACCCGATCAAGGGCAAACAGCTTACCAACGTGCGCTCGTCCGGCACCGACGAAGCGGTACGCCTGACCACGCCGATCAAGCTCACGCTGGAGTCGGCCGTCGAATTCATCGACGACGACGAACTGGTCGAAATCACGCCCAAGTCGATCCGCATCCGCAAGCGCTTCCTGCAGGAACACGAGCGGAAAAAAGCCTCGCGCGCCGCGGCATAGCCTTCACCGCCACAAACGACAAGGGCCGCATTCGCGGCCCTTGTCGTTTTATTACGATCACAACGCTTAATGGACGAGCCTGCGACGGCGCACCATAAAACCCACCAACCGCAATATTCCGGCGTCGAACCCTCCCACGGAAACGCCTTGACCTGACCGCACCAATGTGACTACATTAGTCACATAAAATTGTTTTCAGGGGCCACAATAATCATGCAAGTTTCCATCCGCGATCTCAAGGCTCATCTGTCACGTTACCTGGCTCAAGCCCGCGAGGGCATGGCGCTGGAAATCACCTCGCATCGCAAGGTGGTGGCGCGCATCACCGGCGTGCCGGAGTCGGCCTCGCCGGTGCTGGGCGCGCTGATCGCCAGCGGCGCGGCGCAATGGGGTGGCGGCAAGCCCGAGGGGGCACATATCGCGCTGACACCGGGTGGCCAATCCGTGTCGCGCCTGGTGCTGGAAGATCGCGGGTGATTTGCGGGTGATCCTTTACCTGGACACCTCGGCACTGGTGAAGCTGTATATCGCCGAAGCAGAAAGCCCGGCCATTCACGATGCGGTGGCGCACGCCGAGGCCGTGGCAGTGTGTCGCATTGCCTGGGCAGAAGCCTGCGCGGCGCTGGCGCGGCGGGCAAGAGAAGTGCCCGCCGATGAAGCCGCCGTCATTTCTGCCCGCGAAGCGCTAGCGCGTGACTGGCCGCATTTTCTGATTGTTGAAATCACGCAGGCGGTGGTCGAACGCGCGGGCGAGTTCGCAGAAACGTTTGCCTTGCGTGGCTACGATAGCGTGCAGCTTGCCTCGGCGTATGAGATTCTTGCTGCTGCGCCGGGCGAGGTGGGCTTTGCCTGTTATGACCATCGCCTGAACAAGGCCGCCCGTGTGCTCGGTCTGAAACCACTCTGACACCCAATGATGCCAATGGAAATCACCCTGCTGATCGGCCTTGCCGTCCTGATCCTGCTCGCAGTGATGCTGCTGCTGCGTTTAGGCAAATTGCACGGGGAACAGGCTGATATGCCAGGCGTAATCACGCAGGACATGGAAGCCCGCCACCGTGCCGTATTGACCGATCTGCACGCCGGTCTGGCGCAACAGTCCGACCGGATGCAGGCTCAGTTGTCTTCCCTGCAAATCGCGCAGACCGAACGACTGGCGGAGACGCGCGCCACGGTCACCGGACAATTCAGCCAGTTCCAGACCACCATGCTGGAAAAGCTCATTGAGCAGGGCCGTGCCGAGCAAAGCCTGCTGCAGGACACGCTCAAGGGCATGACCGCACATTTCAACGAACGCGTGCAACAGCTCTCGCAAACCGTCGATGGGCGGCTGAATGAAATTTCCGGCAAGGTGGCGGAACGGCTCGACGAGGGTTTCAAGAAAACCAACGAGACCTTTACTTCTGTGATGACCCGGCTGGCGGTGATCGACGAGGCGCAGAAGAAGATCGAAGGGCTGGCGTCCAATGTCGTCAGCCTGCAGGAAATCCTCGGTGACAAGCGTTCGCGCGGGGCGTTTGGCGAGGTGCAACTCGAAGCGCTGGTGCGCAACAGCCTGCCGCCCGATGCCTACAGTTTCCAGCACACGCTGAAAAGCGGCGTGCGCGTTGACTGTGTGCTGATCCTGCCGCAGCCGACCGGCACGGTGTGCGTCGATTCCAAGTTTCCGCTGGAAAACTACCGCCGCATGTTCGACGACAGCCTGGTCATCAGCGAACGCGATGCGGCACGGCGGCAATTCAAGTCCGACGTGAAGAAGCACGTGGACGATATCGCCACCAAATACATCGTTGAAGGCGAAACCTCGGATGGTGCCGTCATGTTCCTGCCCGCCGAAGCGGTGTTTGCCGAAATCCACGCCTATCATCCTGACCTCGTCGAAAACGCGCAGAAAAAACGCGTCTGGCTGACTTCGCCGACCACGCTGATGGCCGTGCTGAACACCGCGCGCGCGGTGATCCGTGATTCCGAAACCCGGCGCATGGCGCATGTGATCAAGGACGAGCTGAGCAAGCTGGCAAAAGACTTTTCCCGTTTTGACGAGCGCATGAAAAAACTCGCCAGCCATATCGAGCAGGCCAGCAAGGATGTGGGCGAGGTGCGGATTTCCAGCAATAAAATCAGCCAGCGGTTTGCGCAGATTGAACGGGTCGAGCTCGATCATCCGCAACTCGACCCGGCCCTGCCCCTGATCGACGACGAATGAATGGCTTCGCCCGCTGGCGTCGCAACCGCACCCTGCAACGCCATCTCATTGCCGAGGCCGACTTTGATCAAGCCGTGGCTGGATTGCCCATCCTGCACGGGCTGACCTTCGAAGAACGCAGGCATTTGCGCGAACAGGCCAGTCTGCTGCTGGCCGACAAAAGCATTACGGCGGCAGGTGGCGCCGAAGTCGAGCCCGCAATCTGCCTGGCGCTTGCGCTGCAAGCCTGCCTGCTGACCCTGCACCTGGACGACGACAGCTATCGGGGCTGGGATGAAATCATCCTGTATCCCGATGCCTTCCTGCGCCCGCAGGAAATCACCGACGACGCAGGCGTGGTGCATGTGTCGCGCGACATCCTGGCGGGAGAATCCTGGCATGGCGGACCGCTGGTGCTTTCCATTGCCGATGTCCTTGCGGGCGGTCAGGCCGACGGCTTCAACGTCGTGCTGCATGAGTTTGCACACAAGCTCGACATGCTCAATGGTGATGCCAACGGCTTCCCCCCCCTTGCATCGCGGCATGAATAGCGCCACCTGGGCGCAGACTCTGGAGCAGGCTTATGACGATTTATGCGAACGCGTGGCGCACGACGAATACACGGTCATCGACCCCTACGCCGCGCAGTCACCGGCAGAGTTTTTTGCCGTGCTGACCGAGGTTTTTTTCGAAACGCCGGAATCGCTGTTCGACACGTACCCCGCTGTCTACGACCAGTTCCGGCAGTTTTACCGCCAGGATCCCCTGGCGCGGCGCACCGCATGAAGCCCCCGCGTATCGCGGGTCGTGCCGGGGACATTGCGCCCTTCCGGGTCATGGAAATCCTCGCGCGCGCGCAGGCACTGCAAGCCGCAGGCCGCGACATCATCCATCTGGAAATAGGCGAACCCGACTTTGCCACGCCGGAGCCGATCATCGAAGCAGGCGTCGCCGCGTTGCGCGCCGGGCATACGCATTACACCGGCGCACTGGGTTTACCGGCATTGCGCACCGCTATTGCCGGTTTTTACACCACGCGCTGGGCCACCGCAGCAGACCCTGCCCGGGTCGTTGTCACACCCGGGGCTTCCGGGGCGCTTCTGCTGGCGCTGGGGCTGCTGACCGGGCCGGGAGACGAAGTCCTGATGGCCGATCCGGGCTATCCATGCAACCGCCACTTTGCCCGCTTTTGTGAAGCCCGCGCGGTCAGCGTGCCGGTCGATGCCACCTGCGGCTTCCAGCTCACCCTGGCGGCCATCCAGGCACATGCCACCGCGGCGACACGCGCCGTGCTCATCGCCAGCCCGTCGAACCCGACCGGCACCGCCATTCCGTTTGACGAGCTGGCGCGCATACACGACTGGTGTGCCACGCAGGGCATCGCCCTGATCGTCGATGAAATCTATCTGGCGCTGACCTACGACGCGCCGGAAATCAGTGCCGCACGCTGGGACGATGTCTTTGTGATCAACAGTTTCTCGAAATACTTTCTGATGACGGGTTGGCGGCTCGGCTGGCTGCTCGCGCCCGCCTGGGCCCTGCCTGCACTGGAGCGGCTGGCGCAGAATCTTTTTCTGGCCGCCTCCACCCCGGCGCAGCACGCTGCGCTGGCCGCGTTTCACCCCGACACGCTGAGCGAACTGGAAATGCGCAAGGCCGAACTCGAACAGCGGCGGAATTTTCTGCTACCGGCCTTGCGCACGCTGGGGTTCAGCATTCCCGCCACGCCGCAGGGCGCGTTTTATCTGTATGCCGATTGCAGCCGCTTCGACCGGGACAGCCAGAACCTGGCGCAGCGTCTGCTCGAAGAGGCGGGCATTGCCGTCACCCCCGGACTGGATTTTGGCGTACACCAGGCAGCGCGCCACCTCCGCTTTGCCTATACCCAGCCGCTGGACCAGTTGGCTGCGGCGGTGGATCGCATGAAGCCGCTTTTGCGGCCATGCACATAACGCAGACGTAAAAAAACCGGCCCGAAGGCCGGTTTTTCGTGCAACCGCGAATTACTGTGCGGGTGCGGGTTCAGCCGGAGCAGCTTCCATCGGAGCAGCTTCCATCGGAGCGGCTTCCATCGGAGCAGCTTCCATCGGAGCTTCAGCAGCAGGTGCTTCAGCAGCAGGCACTTCCATCGGAGCTTCAGCAGCAGGCGCTTCAGCAGGAGCTTCTTCTTTAGCGCCACATGCGGTCATCGAAACAGCCAGCATAGCGGCCAGGAGAACGGAATATTTCATTTGATTTCCCTTTACATACAGATATAAAAACCCACACCAGAGATCGGTCCGGGACTTGTGATCCAGCCGACGCGCGGAATTCTAGCAAATCGGCTAAGGAAAACCACTATCTACTGAAAAATTGATATAGCGCACCCCGGCTGTCTCTATCCTGCAACAAACCTGCATACCCTTATTTCGGCAGGGTCTCGATAAATTCGCCCGGCTGCGTGCCCGGCCGCAGTTTGCCCTGATAGATGAATCCCGCACCATAACGACGGCGACCATCCGCAGCAGTGACCAGTTCGTTCTCGCTCCAGATCCAGACATGGCCGTCACGGGTGTCCAGGATGAAAGCCCGTCCCCCGCCCTTGCCCCCGTCGGCACCGGCCAGCGGCAAAGCCTGGTAGCGATCACCGTCCGCCTGTGCCAGCCCCGCCAGCGCCAGCCCCGCGCATAACAACAGCATTCTGTGCATCGTCAGCTCCTTCAGTTAAAGAGTGCGGCTATGGCCGCCGCATCCAGCACGTACTCGTGGTTGCAGATGTCATCATGCACCCGGATTTCGCCCTGTTCGGCCAGGATGGACAGGCATTCGGCCTGGCCCACGCTGCGCAGCATGGCCTGGATTTTTTCCAGGTCGTAAGGACAGTGATAGCTTACCGGACGCGGGTCGTATACCCGCACGTCCTCTTCCGGAAACAGCCGCTCGATCAACTTGATCGAGCCCAGCGTCAGCAATTCTTCCGGACGCACCGTATCTGCCAGGATTTGCAGCCGGTTCCAGCCATCGGGGTCGCGTACAGACGCATCTGGCAGCGCCTGCAAAAACAGGCCGGCGACATGGGTGGCGCTGGCCGCCAGCCAGAGCCGGGTCGGCGACTGTTCGGACTGCGCCAGATAATGCTCGAACACCGCGGCGAGCGAACGCCCCTGCAGCGGCACATGGCTGAGATAAGGCTGCGGCTGGTCGGCCCGGTCGAGCGTCAGGGTCAGCACGCCCTGACCCAGCAACGCGGGCAAATCGCCTGCCGTCATGCCCGTCTCGCTGCGCGCCATGCCCCGCAGCCGCAATTGTTCATCGCAGTCCATCACCAGCAGGGACACGGCGCCATCGCCGCGTAACTGGAAGGTCAGGCGTCCCGCCTGTTTCAGATTGGCGGCGATCAGCGTGGTCACTGCGGCGAGCTGGCCCAGCAACTCGCGCACCGGGTCGGGATAGGCACGCCCGCGTGTCATCGCCTGCCAGCCCGGATTGAGTTGCACCCAGGCCCCCCGTATGTCGAGCTGCTCAAACAGGAAGCTGCGCGTACGGTCGGGGGTCGGCTCCGTCACGCTCAATTCAGCTGCACCCGTTCGCCCCAAGGGACTTTGCCTTTGCCCTTGACCAGCCAGATCACCGGGTAATTCGGTGGCAACGACGGAAAATTCCCCTCGGCGTCGGTGAAATACACCAGCAGGTTGGGGCTGCGGTTTTCCCCTTCGACCCAGTCGAAAACCGGGCGGAAATCGGTTCCGCCTCCCCCGCACAATTCAGCGGGCAGTTGCATCGCATCCCAGGGTTCGTATTCCCAGGGCGCGGCGTCGGCGATTCTGAAATCACACGCCAGCAGGGTCACTTTGGCACGCACCTGGCCTTTCAGCGCATCGAGTTCGCTGACGAATTCGCGCAGTTCGTCGTCGCTGATCGAGCCGCTGGTGTCGATTGCGGCGATGACCTCCAGCCCTTCGCTCGACAACCGCGGCAGGATCGCATCGCCCTCGCGGCGCGACGGCCGCCGCCACGAATAATCATCGCGCTGGTTGACCGCGAAAAAACGCGCCAGCAGCGCGCGCCACGGCAGGCTGGGCGCCAGCAGGTCGTCAACCCAGCGCAGCATCGACTGCGACAGCTTGCCGGCCTGGCGCGCCGACTGCGCGGCGGCGGCGAGGCGGTTCTTCCACTGCTCGGCCAGTTCCTCGCGCTCGCTTTGCGACAGCGGATCGGGCTTTTGCGACGCTTGCCCGCCGCTGCCCTCGCGTTCCTCGGCCTCGCTCTGGCCTTCCTTGCCCTGCCCGCCCGAATTGCCGGCGTCGGGATCGTCCTGTCGCTGGTTGTCGTCGGGGCTGGCGCCGGTCGCGTTGTCGCTGTCGAACAGATGCTCGTCGAAGGATTCTTCCGGCGTGTCGTCGGGAATCAGCGGGTAGATTTCCTCCGCCGACAGCGTCATGTAGTTCTGGTCGGCCAGTATCCCGTGCAGCGGCGGCTTCATGCCGTCCTCGATCAGGATCAGGTTGACCGCATGTTCACAGGCCACGTCCCAGCGCTTCTTGATGCGCCCGTTGCGGCGATGGTCGTGGCCCATCGCGCAGTGCATGGCCTCGTGCGCCAGCACGAACTGCGTCTGCGCGAGGCTGAGGTTGTCGATGAACTTCGGATTGAAGTAGAACGCCTTGGCGTCGGTGCCAGTGGTCTTGCACCACTCAGGCGCGGGTTTCAGCGGCAGGTGCATCACCAGCGAACCGAGGAAGGGCCGCTCCATGATGAGCCGTGTGCGCGCGGCGGCGAGTTTGGTGAGGATCGGCGCGAGTGCGGCGTTGTCGGCGTCGGACATGCCTGATCTATCCGATCAATGCTCGTACAGAACCAGGTCGGCGATGCTGTTCGCCCATTCGGCGAAGGCCGGCACGGCGAACAGCGGACGGCCGACGGCGCGATGCAGGTCGGACACCAGCATCACCCCCAGCTCGCGCTGCGGGAAACGGTGCGCATACTTCAGGATGTTGCCGTAGATGGTGGCCGCGTTGCCGCTGTCGGCGGCCTGCATCGCCTTTCTCACCAGTGCGGCGGCGACGCCGTACTGCAGGTCGACGCCCTGCGGCACTTCGGCGTCCTGGCCCGCGATGATGGCGTCGATGTCGGGCATCTGTGCCATGTTGTCGACGAAGGTTTTCAGCTCCAGCCCGGCCGACTGACCCACGCAGGCGACCAGCGAATCGGCGAGCAACGCGGTCCGGTCGAATTTTTGCAGCGCGCGGTGCGCGTATTCCCAGGAGCGCGGGCTGGGAAAAGCAATCGGCGTGTGCGCCGGATCAAAACTGAACAGCAGGTCGGGACGAAACCGCAGGAAGGCGATGACACGCGGATCGATCTCCTCGCTGTGCGCCCAGTCGATCCAGTCGTCCAGGTTCACTTCGACTTCATAGTGGGTGAAGCGGTTGGCCAGCGGGGCGGGCATGGCGTAGGTGACGCCACGATCTCCCTGCCGGTTGCCAGCGGCAAAAATCACCCAGCCGTCGGGCACTTTGTATTCGCCCAGTCGCCGGTCGAGGATCAGCTGATACGCCGCCGCCGACACGGTGGGGGGCGCCGAGGTGATTTCGTCCAGGAACAGGATGCCGGACGGACCGTGCCGTTCGGCATCCGGCAACACCGACGGAATCGACCATTCGACCAGCTGATTGTTGCGGAACGGAATGCCGCGCAAATCCGTGGGCTCCATCTGCGACAGCCGGATATCGATGAGGGGCACGCCATGCTGCTGCGCAATCTTGGCGACGATCTGGGATTTGCCCACGCCGGGCGGCCCCCACAGCATGACGGGCGTGTGGTGACCATCGACCGCGCTTTCAAACTCGCGGTCGAGGATGGTTTCAATGTGGGAAGGGCGCATGGCAATCAAACAACGGGGAAATGGCGTGAATAATAATCGCTCAGGCGTGTGGCGGCCAGCTTCGCCCTTGCTTCGGGTGGGGGGATTTTGTTACCGTGCGTTCAATCTTACCGGGCAGAACCTGATGAATTTTTGCAGCGAATGTGGCAGCCCCGTGGTGCTGGCCATCCCCGATGGCGACCACTTGCCGCGCCATGTCTGTGGGCAGTGCGGCACCATTCATTACCAGAATCCGAAGATGGTGGTGGGCTGCATTCCCGAATGGGAAGACCGGATTTTGCTGTGCAAACGCGCCATCGAACCCCGCTACGGGCTGTGGACGCTGCCTGCGGGATTCATGGAAAACGGTGAAACCACGCTCGAAGGGGCGGTACGCGAAACCTGGGAAGAAGCGGGTGCGCGCATCGAAGTCGGCGGGCTGTATACGCTGTTCAACCTGCCGCATATCAATCAGGTGTATTTCATGTTCCGCGCCCGCCTGCTCGATCTGGACTTTGCCCCGGGGATCGAATCGCTGGAGACGCGGCTTTTTACCGAAGCCGAAATTCCCTGGGACCACATCGCGTTCCGCACGGTACGCGTCACGCTGGAGCAGTATTTCAAGGATCGCCACGCCGGCGCATTCGACTTTCACTTCGGCGACATCCGCACGCGCTGACGCCACGCGGCCCGTGCAGGCCGCAGCGCGTCTTTCTCAGGCGGCGACCGCCACCACTTCCCGTCCAAACACATCCATGCCCACCCGCACCCAGTTTTCGTGGGTTTCGTGGACTTCGCCCAGCCGCAGGCGGTAGATCACTTCACCATCGCGCAGCGCCAGCATGGCACCGGGCTGATAGTGCTCGCGCGGGATCAGCAGGTTGCTGACCCCCTGCTCGGTATGCGTCATCGGCAGGAATATCGCCCAGGTCGATTCCGAATCCGTCTTTCCGTCGTCGGATTCGGCATGAATTTCCACCCGTTTGGGATGGCGCGACAAACGCTGCGTGCCCAACTGATGCTGGCCCCCCTCTTCGCGCTGCCAGCGTATCGCCAGCAATTGCCAGATGCCTTCAGCCGGATCCCAGCTCACCGCCACTAATTTGCCCTGCGGAAAATTCGGGTTTTCGGGCAGGGAAAATCCCATCCCTTCCACGCTCTCGTCACGCAGCATCCACGGCAACAGCGGGGGACGCTCTTTAGCCGAATCCGGACGCGCCAATGCCGCCATGATGTTGTCCATGCCGGTGGCCACCCACACCCGGCCAAAGCGCTGGGTGCGCTGACGGTTGCGGCGGATACCGCCGCGCTCGATCAGGCTTGCCATCTGGCGGGTCAGGCCGTTCTCCGCTTCGGCCTTGTCGCCGCTATCCAGCGAACGCAAATGCGCCACCAGCGGCATCAGGTCAAAGTAACGCAGGCGACGGCCATGTACCCATTCGCTGTCGAGTATGCACGCGCCTTCACTCATCGACAGATCCACCACGTGGGTATGCAGCTCGCGCTTGGGCTTGATTTCCGGCAACGGCACCGGCTCGTAGCCATCGAGTATCTGCGCGATCGATTCGATTTCCTGCGCGCGGTAGCCCAGCGGCTGCACCAGCCCCATCAGCACCAGCAGCGTGTATTCACGCGAACAGTCGGTCGCGCGGGCATTCAGTATGACCTCGTTGCGCGCCAGACCGTCACGCTCGATCAGACGGTAAATCTTGTGCACACGACGCCATATCGACGGCGCAGGACTGCGTGACTGATGGAATTCCCAGCGCATCACCAGCCCGGAATAACGCAGGGCTCGCGCGGCAATTTCAGGGATGGACGGTTTCAGGTCAGCACTCGCCTGATTGCGGTAAGCCTGTTTCAGCATCACCATCCAGGCCTCGCCCAGCAGCGACCAGAACACCCATGTTTCGCGCCACAGCGCCTGCCGCGCCAGGCGGAAACTGGCCTGGTTGCGCACATACTGTTCGACGATGCGCATTTGCAGCGGCAAGCCCGCTTCTTCCAGTTTAATCAGGGATTTCATGCGCTCCAGCGTGGCATTCACATTCTCGGCATTGAAGCGTTCGATCCCTTCCACCAGCGCATGGTGCGTGTCGTAATCTGAATCTGCGGGTAGCGATTTCAGCCATTTCTGTGTGTCTTTCGGCGTCGCAAAAGGCGATAGGTCCTCCGTGCCTTTTCTGCGGCGTGCAATCGTCCCCAGCATTTCAAATAAATCCGTCATGACATGACCTCCGGTTGCAGATGTCCCTGTCTTTGCACCAACCATGCCAGCCCATGACAGCCGGGCTTTCACGTCCAGGCGGCGATTTCCGGGGGATAAAAGCCTGTTTTCACGCTCAACCCGGTCTGTTCCCGACGAAAACCCGACAGCGTCTGTCAATCAGCCGCCAACCACTCAGGACAAAATCCGGGTGATGCCGTTACAATTCGCGCCTCGTGTGCGTCTGATCCGGGAAGCGTGGCCGAGCGGTTTAAGGCACCGGTCTTGAAAACCGGCGATGGTGCAAGCCATCCGTGAGTTCGAATCTCACCGCTTCCGCCAGCCTCATGCTGCGCCTGCCGATGTGCGCGCACCTGTCGATCCTGCTTGGTGCGAGAATCCTGCCATGGCTCAGTCCGCCCCCCTGAATCCACTCAACCACGACCGCGACAGCGCGGGGATGACCTATGTCTATCCGGTGGTGTCGCGTCGCGCGGGGGGCGTGTCAGTGGGCATCAACCTGAATCCGAACAACGCCTGCAACTGGGCGTGTGTGTATTGCCAGGTGCCGGATTTGCAGCGTGGCGCGGCGCCGGTGATCGATCTGGTGCAACTGGAAGCGGAATTGCGCGCGATGCTCACCCACATCGTGCACGGTGACTTCATGCAAACCCGCGTGCCGGAAGGCGCGCGGCGGCTGAATGACATTGCGTTATCGGGCAACGGCGAGCCGACCAGCGCGCGCGAGTTTCCCGAGGTGATCACGCTGATCGGCCGGGTGATGGCGGATTTCGCGCTAGTTAACACCATCAAGCTGGTGCTGATTACCAACGGCAGCCTGATCGACCGGCCACGCGTGCAGGCCGGCCTGAAGCAGATGGCGACGCTGGGAGGTGAGGTCTGGTTCAAATACGACAGCGCGACGGCGACCGGAATGCGTGCGGTCAACCAGACACGGATCGCGCCGGAGAAACAGTTCGAGCGCCTGGGCATTGCCGCCCGGCTGTGTCCCACCTTGCTGCAAACCTGTGTGTTTGCGCTGGACGGCGTAGCGCCGGACGCCAGCGAGCAGACCCGCTATCTTGAAACCCTTGCCCGTATCCAGAGCGCGCAGATACCGGTACAGGGTGTGCTGCTCTACGGGCTGGCCCGGCCTTCGATGCAGCCGCAGGCGCCGCGTTTGTCTGCCCTGCCTGCGGCCTGGCTGGACAGCTTTGCCGAGCGCATTCGCGCCGCCGGGTTGCCGGTGAAAGTCGCGCTGTGAGCCGCGCAGCATGATCCACGGCGTAGGCACCGACCTGCTCGACGCGACGCGCATCCGGCAGGGGCTGGCGCGCTTCGGGCCCGGCTACGCCGCCCGCATTCTCGCGCCGGCCGAACACGCGGCGTACACCCGCAGCCGCGATCCGGCGCGTTTTCTGGCCAAGTGCTTTGCCGCGAAGGAGGCTTTTTCCAAGGCAGCGGGTACCGGTCTGCGCACCCCCGTGACCCTGCGCAACATGGCCGTGCTGCGTGACGCACAGGGCAAACCGCATGTGCAGTGCGCGCCGGAACTCGCTGCCTGGCTGGCGTCACGCGGGGTGACCGGGCATCATGTGTCGCTTACGGACGAGGGCGATCTCGTCCTGGCATTTGTGATACTGGAAACGCAATGACCACCATTTATCTACCGGAGGATGCATGACGCTGGGGCCCTTGATGCTCGACGTTGCGGGCACCACGCTGACAGATGCGGATCGCCAGCGCCTGTCGCATCCGCTGGTGGGCGGCGTCATCCTGTTTTCCCGCAATTACCGCGACCCGGCACAACTGATCGCGCTGACCCGCGACATCCACGCATTGAAATCGGCACCGCTGCTGATCGCAGTCGATCACGAAGGCGGCCGCGTCCAGCGTTTTCGCGAGGGCTTCACGCGGCTGCCGCCGATGCGGACGTTCGGTGAAATCTGGAATACCCATCCGCAGCAGGCGCGCCAGCTGGCACGCGAAACCGGCTATGTGCTGGGGAGCGAGCTGCGCGCGCACGGCGTGGATTTCAGCTTCGCGCCGGTACTCGATCTGGACTATGGCGCGTCGAGTGTCATCGGCGACCGTGCCTTTCACCGCCATCCGCACGCGGTGTTCGAACTCGGCCAAGCCGTGATGCTGGGAATGAAAGACGCCGGCATGGCCGCCTGCGGCAAACATTTTCCGGGACACGGCCATGTCGTGGCCGACTCGCATGTCGCCATACCAGTAGACGACCGCACCCTGCCCGAAATCGCACGTTCCGACCTGGTGCCGTTTACGCTGATGGTGGAAGCCGGTATCGCTGCGGTCATGCCGGCGCATGTGATCTATCCGCGCATCGACCACCATCCGGCCGGATTTTCCTCGCTGTGGCTACAGCAGATACTGCGCGACGAACTGGGATTTGACGGTGCCCTGTTCAGCGATGACCTGTGCATGGAAGGCGCTTCGGTCGCCGGTGATGTGGTGGCACGCGTCGAAGCTGCGCTCACTGCGGGCTGCGACATGGCCCTGGTGTGCAACCACCCCGAGCTGGCCGATGCCGTGCTGGCACAGCTGAATTTTGACTGGCCTGCTCAGTCACGGGCGCGACTGGCGCGCATGCACGGCCATCCGCATCCCCCCGGCATGACAGCCCTGCGTGAATCCGCGCGCTATACCCGGGCCCTGCACCACATAGCCGGGCTCGGCATGGACAGCGCCCGCCTCGACCTGCTGACCGATCCCACGGATTACTGTGATCGCGCATAAACACGATTCCACGCATCCGCCTGTGCCGGATGAACTGTCGGTAGATCGCGGTGAAACCCATGTCCACCACCATCTGGGGCATGAAGGCGCGAACAGCACCCTGATCGTTGCCCTGCTGCTGACCCTGTCGTTTGCCGGCATCGAAGCGGGGGTCGGCTGGTGGGCCCACTCGCTTGCGCTGATGGCCGATGCCGCGCACATGCTGACCGACAGCTCGGCGCTGGGGCTGGCGGCGGCGGCTGCCTGGCTGGCGCGCCGCCCACCCAGCCTGCATCATTCCTACGGGTTTGTGCGCGCCGAAATCCTCGCCGCGCTGTTCAACAGCGTGCTCATGCTCGCGCTCATCGCCTTCATCGTGATCGAAGCCATCCAGCGTTTTGATGCCCCGCGCGTCATTGCGGGCTGGCCGGTGGTGGGCGTCGCCGTCATCGGACTGGGGGTGAACCTGCTGGTGGCCTGGGTGCTGCATCGCGGCGAACAGACACTGAACAGCCGCGCTGCCCTGTTGCATGTCATGGGCGATGCGCTCGGCTCAGTGGCCGCCATCGCCTCCGGCGTCGTCATCCTCACCCTCGGCTGGATGCCGATCGACCCGCTGCTCTCGCTGTTCGTATCCCTGCTGATACTGGTATCGGCCGTGCGCCTGCTGCGCAGCGTAGTGCAGGTGCTGATGGAAGGCGTCCCGGCCCATATCCATCTCGATGCGGTCGGGCAGGACCTTGCCGCCCTGCCCGGCGTCACCCGGGTGCACGACCTGCATGTCTGGACCCTGTCGTCCGGCATCATCGCGCTGTCGGCGCATCTGGAAATCCGCGACCTGGCCGACTGGCCGCGCTTGCTGGTGTCAGCGCGCGCCGCGCTGGCGCAACGCCACGGCATTGCCCATGTCACCCTGCAACCCGAAACCCTGATCGCTTCCCCCCTGGTGCGGCGTGAGTGGACACCGCCGCCTGCCTGATCACACGCGTTTCGGCCTTACGGCCAACGTGCCGCTGGTTTCTTCCGCTTGCCTTTCCACCCTTGCTAATGCGCTGATTCGTACAGCATTGGTCATTGCATCTGACGTAAAGCCACGTAGCGAGAAAAATATTCATCTTTTTGTATGATCAGCCTTGACATACAAATGAGAATCGTTATTATTCGTAACACATCACCAAACGGCACCGCCGAATGACCCCCGCACCACCCGAACAGGACACCGACACCATGACGTCGCCGCACACCGCCTCCATCCGTATACCGGTCGAGCCCGGCATACGGGCTTTGCCGTCAGGTGCCATCCCGACGGATTTTTTATTCCAGGGCAGTCAGGAAATCCTGATCAGCCATAACGGCGAACAGTATCGCCTGCGCATTACCAAAAACGGCAAGCTCATCCTCACCAAGTAAGCGCTGCCCCATGCCCGCCTGGCGGGCAGACTCGCCCGCCCGCGCCCTCGCGCCAGCCAGCCCCCACCTACAGGAGACTGGCATGACCGCACCCCCTACCCACGACACGCCCGACATTGTCATCGCCGCCACGCTGTGGCTGATGCACCGTTATCAGCAGACCCACTGCGCACGCATCGCCCGCATGATCGAGCAGCATCTGGGCTGGATGCGCGCCCGAACCCACAATCCGCGTCTGGCCGACGCCTGCCAGCGCCTGTCGTACGAGTGGAACGTGGTATCCGCGCACACGCCACAGCCCGCTACCCTGCATTGAGGGAATCGCCATGATCTCGATAGGACACCGTGTTCCCGACATCACCTGCGACGCCTATTTGCCCGATGGGCGCATCGAGCCGATTGCGCTTGATCACTATCGCGGCAAATGGCTGGTGCTGTTTTTCTGGCCGCTGGATTTCACCTTTGTCTGTCCCACCGAAATCCGCGCCTATTCCGACCTGGCGCATGACTTCGACATCTCGGGTGCTGTGCTGCTGGGCGCCAGTGTCGATTCGGCGCATGTGCATCGCGCCTGGGTCAAACACGGGCTGGGCGCAGTCCGATTTCCCATGCTGGGCGATGTGTCGCATGCGCTAGCGCAGGGCTTCGGCGTACTTGCCAGCACGGGTGTCGCAGTCCGCGCCACCTTTATCATCAACCCCGAAGGCCGGGTGGTGAGCCTCGCCGCCAACCACCTGAACGTCGGCCGCTCGGCGCGCGAAACCCTGCGCCTGCTGCACGCCCTGCAAAGCGGCGAACTCACTGCCTGCGAATGGCAGCCCGGTCAGTCTTTTGTTGCCGCCGCCTGAGGATCACACCATGCACACTTCATCTGTCGCCTCCCTGCTGGTTGCCGCACTCGTCGTGCTGCGCCATCCCTGCACCCGCAATCAGGCCACGGCGCGCCTGCTGCTGCAACGCGCGTCCGAACAGGACAGTCTCAGCCATGCCGAGCGCGAAGCCTGCCGCAATCTGGCGGACGATCTGGATATGCAGCGTCAGGAAGCACACCCCCTGCCCAGAACCCTGCTTGCACCCAGGGCTGGCAATACGCAGCAATCCCGGACCGCCCCCCTGTATGGCAGCCAGCCATGAGCCGACCCGATTCAGCCCACGCAACCGGCTTATCCATTGCCTACCGCTTTCATGTCCTGCCGCGTTACCGTGCGTTTTTTTGCCACGCCTATCACGCGGCCCAGGACAGCCTGCACCACATACCGGGACTGCTTGCCTACAGCTTCGTTGAACCGCTTGCACGCCGAGCAGCCTATTCTCTCGTGCTGACCTGGGATGGCCAGGCCAGTTTCGAACGCTTTACCCGCACCTTGATCGGCGTGTGGCTGCTCAATGGCATGGGCTTGCACCCGCAGGCTTTTTTCTCGCCCATCGAAACCGAATGCGCGCAGCGCGCACTCAGGCCACGCTTGCGAAGTCGCCCCCTCTGCACTACATAAATCTGACATCCAGGTACGGGAACGTCTGGAATAGCCCGCCCGCTCCAGCTATCCCATCACAGGCTTGACATAAATAATGCGAATTATTATCATTCGTTGCATTATTTATGAGCTTTCGACTCACCGGGTTTGAAAACCGGACAGGTCTGGCCAGCCAAGGGCGAATGTCCCCGCCCGCTTTCGTGAACACTAAGGATTACCCGGGATGATTCCCTCGCTGACGACTGCCCCTGTTTCGCCCGCCGGACAACCGGTGCAGGCGCGTCTCGCAACGCCGGTCAGTCCTTATTCCGCACGCCTGTCACGTCCGTCACTCCTTGGCGTGGCGCTGGCGCACGCCGCGCTGTTGGCGGCGTTGCTGTTCATCCACCGCTCGCCCGAGCCGGTGACGGCACCCCGCCCCATCACCGTGAGCCTGATCGAGCAAGCGGTTGAAACCCCGGATCCGCAGCCGGAACCCGAACCGGCACCGCCCAAACCGCAAGTCAAACCGCTGCCCAAGCCGCCGGTGCTGGTTGCCAAACGCACGGTGCCAACGCCACAACCCGTGATCGAGGCCCCCGAGCCCGATCCGGTGCCGGAACCGATTCCCGAAGTCCTGCCGCCGCCGGTCGTCGCACCCGTGGTGGCCGAAGCGCCGAAACCGGCCCCGCCGCCGCCCCCGCCAAGCCCGCCGCGCCCGGCGGATTACCTGAACAATCCCAAGCCACCCTATCCGGCCCTGTCGCGTCGTCTGAACGAGGAAGGCATCGTGCGTCTCAACGTGCTGGTCAATGCCGATGGCACGGTCGCGCGGCTGGAAGTCGTCAAGAGCAGCGGCTACCCCCGGCTCGACGATGTCGCCCGCAAGACCGTGCAGTCCAGCTGGAAATTCGAACCCGCCCGCCAGTCGGGCAAACCCGTTCAGGCATGGGTCACCGTGCCCATACAGTTCACCCTCAGGAGTTGATCCATGGAAACCACGCAAGCCACCCAACTGGGCTTCGGCCATTTCATCGCGCAGGCCGACAGCCTTGCGCATTTTCTGCTCATCGTGCTGCTGGCCATGTCGGTCATCACCTGGTATCTCATCGTCAGCAAAAGCATCGCCAACTGGCGCATGAAAAAACACGCGCAAGCCTTTCTGGAACGCTTCTGGAATGCACCGGGCCTGAGTGCCGTGGGCGACTACCTGCAAAAAAGCGGCATCAACGATCCGTTCTCGCACCTGGCGCACCACGGGCTGAAAGCCGCCGAACAGTTCCGCAATAAAACCGGCGCGCGCCTGATCGAATCCGGCTCGGAAGACGAGTTCCTCACCCGCGCGCTGCGCCGCGCCATCAGCCAGGACACCGCGCGGCTGGAGTACGGCCACACCATGCTCGCGTCGATTGCGTCGTCCGCGCCCTTCGTCGGCCTGTTCGGCACGGTGTGGGGCATCTATCACGCGCTGGTCAATATCGGCATGAGCGGCTCGGGCAGCCTCGACCAGGTCGCAGGTCCCGTCGGCGAAGCGCTGATCATGACCGCGCTGGGCCTGGCCGTGGCGATTCCCGCCGTGCTGGCGTACAACTTTTTCAACCGCGCCAAGCGCCAGATGCTGACCGAAGTCGACGGCTTCGCGCACGACCTGTTCGCCTTCATGTCCACCGGCGTACGCAACAACACCCGCATCGAAAAAGACACCGCACAGGTGTACACCGCCCCGCTGGCAAGGAGCGCGTAATGGCTTTCGGCGGACTCTCGAACGATACGGGTGACGGCGACAACGCGGAAATCAACATGATTCCGCTGATCGATGTGATGCTGGTGCTGCTGGTCATTTTCATCATCACCGCGCCGCTGATGACGCACGCGGTGAAAGTGGACCTGCCGGTGGCAGCAAGCCAGCCCAACGACGTGAAGCCGGACACCATCAACCTGTCGATCAAGGCCGACGGTTCGGTGTACTGGAATGCCGATCCGGTCGATGCCACCGCGTGGAACGCGAAGATGGATCTGGCCGCCGCGCAGACCCCGCAGCCGGAAATCCACATCCGTGCCGACGGTGAGCTGGCGTATAAAAACGTCGCGCAGATCATGGCCGATGCCGCGCGTGCGGGTCTCTCCAAACTCGGTTTCATCACCGACCCCAAAACCGTCCAGTAAGCGCACCGATCTCAACATGAACACTCTGGATCGGCTGACCGACCTGCACCCGGTAAGTATTGTGCGCGTGGAAGCACCCGCGCACGCGCCGGAATGGCATGGCTGGCTGGAAGAAATCGGCTTTCTGCCGGGCGAGCCGGTATGCGTGATGGCGCGTGCGCCGGGCGGCGATCCGCTGGTGGTCCGAGTGGGCACCTCGACGTTTGCGCTGCGCCGCAGCGAGGCTGCATGCGTGCATGTCTCTGCCGACGGAGTCGCCGCATGAACGCTGCGGTCATGCATTTTCACCCGGCCGGGCCACTCGCGGCGCTGGTCGGCAATCCCAACTGCGGCAAGACCGCGCTGTTCAACCGGCTCACCGGCAGCCGCCAGAAAGTGGCCAATTACGCCGGGGTCACGGTCGAACGCAAGGAAGGAAAATTCACCACCCCTGCGGGCAAAACCCTGCGCGTGCTGGATTTACCCGGCGCCTACAGCCTGCACCCGCGCTCGCCCGACGAACGCATCACCAGCGACGTGCTGGCGGGGCGTGCCGTAGGCGAGAAGCGCCCCGATCTCGCCATCTGCGTGGTCGATGCCACCAATCTGCGGCGTAACCTGCGGCTGGTACTGGCGACCCGCCGCACCGGCCTGCCGGTCGTCGTCGCGCTCAACATGACCGATCTGGCGACCGCGCGCGGCATCCAGGTCGATGCGCAGAAACTCTCGCAGGCGCTGGGCGTGCCGGTGGTCGATACCGTCGCCATCGAGGCGCACGGTGCCGACGCCCTGCTGGCGCTGCTCGACCAGCCCGACGCCTGGCAGCGCCCCGCCCTCGCCAATCCCGATGCCGACGAAACGGTCGAAGCAGATCACGAAACCGTTCGGCGCATCCTGCAAACGCTGGGGCTCGACCGCGCGGTGCCCAATCTCACTTCGGATCGCATCGACCGCGTTGTGCTCAATCCCTGGCTGGGCCTGCCGTTGCTCGCGGTGGTGCTGTTCCTGATTTTTCAGGCAGTGTTCGCGTGGGCCGAAGCGCCGATGGGCGCCATCGAATCGATCACCGGCTGGGCGGGTGAAACCGTGGGGGCCTTGCTGCCCGACACCTGGTTCAGAAGCCTGATCGTGGACGGCATCATTGCCGGTGCGGGTGGCGTGATCGTGTTTTTGCCGCAGATCGTGATCCTGTTCTTCTTCATCCTCGTGCTCGAAGAATCCGGCTACCTGCCGCGCGCGGCGTTTTTGCTCGACCGCATGATGGGCGGCGTCGGCTTGTCCGGGCGCTCGTTCATCCCGCTGCTGTCTTCCTTCGCGTGTGCCATCCCCGGCATCATGGCCGCGCGCACGATCTCGAATCCGCGCGACCGATTAGTCACGATCATGATTGCGCCGCTGATGACCTGCTCGGCGCGGCTGCCGGTGTATGCCCTGCTGATCGGCGCGTTCATTCCGCGCCGCGAGGTCGGCGGCCTGTTCGAGTTGCAGGGGCTGGTGCTGTTCAGTCTTTACGTCGCGGGCATCGTCGGTGCCATGCTGATTGCGTGGCTCGCCCAGCGCCTGGCGACCCAGCGTTTCAGCGCGCCGCTGATGATGGAACTGCCGGGCTATCACCTGCCACGCGTGCGCAACATCGCCATCGGCCTGTGGCAACGGATCAAGATTTTCCTGCGCCGGGTCGGCGGCATCATCCTCGCGCTCACCATCATCCTGTGGTTCCTTGCCAGCTACCCAGCGCCACCCGTTGGTGCGACCGGTGCGCCGATCGAATACAGTTTCGCGGGCACGCTCGGGCGCGCGCTCGCGGTCATCTTCGAGCCGATCGGGTTTAACTGGCAAATCAGCATTTCGCTGATCCCCGGTCTCGCCGCACGCGAAGTCATGGTCGGCGCGCTCGGTACGGTCTACGCACTATCGGCAACCGCCGACGACACCGCACAGGCGCTGATGCCGCTGATCGCATCGCAGTGGACATTCGCGACCGCGCTATCGGTGCTCGCGTGGTTCGTCTTCGCGCCGCAATGTCTTGCCACGCTCGCCACCGTCAAACGCGAAACCGGCGGCTGGAAATGGACGCTCATCATGACCGGCTACCTGTTCGGTCTGGCGTATCTCGCGTCCTTCGTCACCTACCGGATCGCGACCGCAGCGGGATGGAGCTGAGGCTGAAAACCATGTCCGTTTCCCCCGGTTTCACCGTCCGCCCCAGTCTGCTGCGCACCCTTTCCCAATGGCACTGGGTCAGCGCCGCGATGGCGCTCGCCGGGCTGGTGCTGTTCTCGATCACCGGCGTAACGCTCAATCATGCAAACCTGATCGAAGCCAAGCCCGAGGTCGTCACGCGCACCGCGACGCTGCCGCCCGTGCTGACGCAAGCGCTCGCAAGCGTCGCAGAATCGGCCGACAACGACACCCCGGTACCCGGTACCGTGCGCGACTGGGCGCGACAGAATCTCGACCTGGCGCTCGCCGAATCGGCCACCGCCGAATGGTCTGCGGAAGAAGTCTACGTCTCGCTGCCCGAACCCGGCGGCGACGCCTGGCTGCGCATCGACCTCGAATCCGGCGCAGCCGAATACGAACGCACCACGCGCGGCGCGATCGCTTATCTCAACGATCTGCATAAAGGCCGTCACACCGGGCTGGTGTGGCAACTGTTCCTGGATGTCATCGCCGTCGCCTGCCTGGTATTCGCGCTGTCCGGCTTGTGGATTCTGAAACTGCACGCGGCCAACCGCCCCTTCACCTGGCCGCTGACGGCACTGGGGCTGGTGCTGCCGGTGCTCATCGCGCTGTTGTTCATTCATTAACCTTTGTCCTGATTTACGAGGCCCTCATGCAAAAAAGCACGCCCTTACTGTTTGGCGCATTCGTCGCGCTGCCGACCGTCGCCGCCGAGCTCACCCTCAGCGTAGAAGTGCCGCAGATCAATACCGCCGAATATCACCGCCCGTTCGCGGCGATATGGATCGAGCGTCCGGACAACACCGTCGCGGGCAATCTGGCGATCTGGTACCAGATGCCCAAAGGCGAGAAAGCGGGCGGCGATAAATGGCTGAAGGACATGCGCCAATGGTGGCGACGCAGCGGTCGCGAACTGAAAATGCCGGTCGACGGCATCACCAGCGCAACCCGCCCGGTCGGCAAACACAAGGTCGAATTCAAGAACGACGCCTTCCCCCAAGGCAAGCTCGCGCCCGGCCAATACACGCTCAAGGTCGAAGCCGCACGCGAGGGCGGCGGACGCGAACTGGTCAGCGTGCCGTTCGCGTGGCCGCCCACCAAAAGCCAGCGCGCCGTCGCTCGCGGCAAATCCGAACTCGGCGAAATCGCTCTCGAACTCAAACCCTGACAGGAGTCAACGCATGAAAACCGCAATCCGCTCTACCCTCGCTGCCCTCGCCGTGCTGCCCGCTCTCGCCTTCGCACATAGCCCGTTCCTGCTGCCGTCGGTCACGATTCTGTCGAAACCGGCGTGGATCACCGTCGATGGTTCGGCGACCGAAGAATTGTTCGATTACAGCGCGCCGCTGCGGCTCAACGAACTGCTCATCAGTGCACCCGACGGCAGTGCGGTCGCGCCGGAAAACGATCTCACCGGCAAACTGCGCCGCGTCTTCGATCTCAACCTCCAGCAAGCGGGCACCTACCGCATTACCGGCGTCAGCGGCGGCCTTGCCGCGCGTTACAAGGACGCCGAAGGCAAAAACAAGTCGTGGCGCGGGATGGCGGCTGACTTCGAAAAGAGCGTGCCGAAAGACGCGCCCGAACTGAAGCTGAGCGAATCCGCCGGGTTGGTCGAAGCCTTCGTCACGGTCGGCAAACCGACCGCACTCAAAGCCAGCGGCAAGGGACTTGAAATGCTGCCGACCACGCACCCGAACGATCTGTATAGCGGCGAGGAAGCGCGTTTCCGCTTCACGCTGGACGGCAAACCGGTCGCCGCCGGGACGAAAGTCGAAGTTATCGCAGGCGGTCGCCGCTTCCGCGACGCCAACGAAGCGATGGAACTGCAAACCGACGCCAACGGCGAAGTCAAAGTGAAATGGCCAAACCCCGGCATGTACCGGATCGAAGCCAGCGCCAGCGACGACAAAACCTCGCTGCCGCAGATCAAGGAGCGGCGTCTGACTTACGCCGCGACACTGGAAGTGTTGCCGCAGTAAGGCAGGGTCAGAGATCGGGATTCAGGGATCAGGGGGTGAACGCGCTAACAGCGCCCGGAGTGCTGAGTCTGGGCGGGCAAACCATGGGAACGAGCTGGTCGGCGAAGTTCGCAGGCGTTGCACCAAAACGCTTGCCCGAACTTCACGCCGCCATCGAAGCCGAGCTTGATCTTGTCGTGCGCCAGATGAGCACTTGGGACGCCGATTCCGACCTCAGCCGCTTCAATCAGGCCGCCGCTGGGGAATGGATCGCCTTGCCCGCCGAATGCCGTTTTGTACTCGGGCGCGCGCTCGCGCACGCGGCGGATTCGGGTGGCGCGTTCGATCCAACCGTCGGCCCGCTGGTGAATGTCTGGGGCTTCGGCCCCCGCAGCGAAGCTGCGCGCAGCGTGCCGACCGCCCCACTGCGCGACGCTGCCCGCGCGCGCGTCGGCTGGCAGCGCGTCCGGCTGGACGGCGAACGCGTGTTGCAGCCCGGCGGCTGTAACCTGGATTTTTCCGGCATCGCCAAGGGCTACGGCGTCGACCGCGCGCTCGCCGCGCTGCTCGATCAAGGCATTGACAACGCACTGGTCGAAGTCGGCGGCGAGCTCAAGGCACACGGTCGCCGTCCCGACGGCGCGCCGTGGCAGATCGCCGTGCGCTGGCCCGGCTTCGCCGACGGCGCAGGTCCGGTGCTGCAACTCGACGGCTGCGCGGTCGCGACCTCGGGCGACGCCTGGCACGCTTTCGAAGCCGCCGGACAACGCTATTCCCACACCCTCGACCCGCGCAGCGGAATGCCGGTGGCGCACAGCCTGTCGAGCGTTACCGTGCTGCACGCCGACGCCGTCGAAGCCGACGCGCTGGCCACCGTGCTGACCGTCATGGGGCCCGACGAAGGCGTCGCCTGGGCACACGCGCGCGGGCTCGCCGCGCTCTTCATCGCCCGCGACGGCGACGGCGACGGCCATCAGGCCCATCCGACGCAGGGTTTTCTGGATGCGCTCGCGTGATGATGATCGACCCCCTCCGCCTCAGCGCCGCCGCCGGCGTTACGCTGGGCTATCTCGGCCTGTGCGCGCTGTGGCTGCGCATTCTGTGGCGCAAACCCGCGCTGAACGCCGACGCCGGCGTGCACTGGGTCTGCTACGCCAGCCAGACCGGCAGCGCCGAGGCGCTCGCCCACAGCACCGCCGCCGCGCTCGCCGCGCGCGGCGAATCTGCGCAGGTATTGCCGCTCAACCGGCTCGACGCCGCGACGCTGGAAACCTGCCGCACTGCGAGCTTCATCGTCAGCACCACTGGCGACGGCGACGTGCCCGATTCCGGCGTGCGCTTCGTCGAACAACTCATGCGCCAGCGTCTGCCGCTCAAAGCCTTGCGCTACGCGGTGCTCGCGCTCGGCAACCGCAGCTACACGCACTACTGCGCCTTCGGCCACGGACTCGATGCCTGGCTCGCCGACTGCGGCGCGCGCGCGCGCTTCCCGCGCATCGACGTCGACAACCACGACGCCGACGCACTCACTGCCTGGCACGACGCGTTGGGCATCAAAGAACTTGGCCCTGTCGCGCCAGGCATCGCCGCGCCTCTCTCCGAACCCGAAGTCTGGCAAACCGCGACGCTTGCCAGACG
>JAJXUA010000022.1 GCA_021783275.1 Pseudomonadota bacterium | reverse complement strand
CTCGGCACGCTGAATGCGCCGCAGCGCGAAGCGGCGAAATACCTCGACGGCCCGCTGCTGGTGCTGGCAGGCGCTGGCTCGGGCAAAACCCGCGTCATCACCCACAAGATCGCCTGGTTGATCGGCGAATGCGGCTACAAGGCCGGGTCGATTGCGGCGATCACCTTTACCAACAAGGCGGCGCGCGAGATGCAGGAACGCGCCACCAGACTGACGCAGGGCGAGGCTTTCAAGGGCATCGGCACCAAGGGGCTGATCGTCACCACCTTTCACTCGATGGGCCTCAGGATGTTGCGCGAGGACGCGAAATTCGCCGAACTGAAACCGGCGTTTTCGATCCTGGATTCGGCCGACGCCGCCGGGATCGTGTCGGAGATCCTCAAAACCACCGACAAGCAGGAAATCCGCCGCGCGGTGTCGCGCATTTCGCTGTGGAAAAACGAACTGAAGTCGCCCGCCATCGCGCTCGCCTCGGCAGAAGACGACAACGCGCGCGCTTACGCCAAAATCTACGACCGCTATGACGCGACGCTGCGCGCCTATCAAGCCGTCGATTTCGACGACCTGATCCGCCTGCCGGCTGAACTATTGGATACCCACTTTGATCTGCGCGAGAAATGGCAGAACCGGCTGCGCCATATCCTCATCGACGAATACCAGGACACCAACATCGCGCAATACCGCCTGCTGCAAAAACTGACCGGGGTGCGTGCGGCGTTCACCGCGGTCGGCGACGACGACCAGGCGATCTACGGCTGGCGCGGCGCATCGGCCGATAACCTGAAGCAGCTGCGCGAGGATTATCCGCATTTGCATGTGGTGAAGCTGGAGCAGAATTACCGCTCGACGATCCGTATCCTGAAAGCCGCCAACAGCCTGATTTCCAACAACCCCAAGCTGTTTGAAAAGCGCCTGTGGAGCGAGCTCGGCCACGGCGACGCGATCCAGGTGATGCCGACCAAGGACGACGAACATGAGGCCGAATCGGTGGTGATGCGGCTCCTGTCGCACAAATTCCAGTACCGCACCGAGTGGCGCGACTACGCGATTCTGTATCGCGGCAACTATCAGGCGCGGGTGTTCGAGCAGGCCCTGCGCAACGAAAAAGTGCCGTATCAATTATCCGGCGGGCAGTCGTTCTTCGACCGCAGCGAAATCAAGGATGTGATCGCCTACCTGCGGCTGATCGCCAACAGCGACGACGACCCGGCCTTCATCCGCGCGGTGACCACGCCCAAGCGCGGCATCGGCACGGCCACGCTGGAAAAGCTCGGCCAGGTGGCCGCCACGCTGCATGTGAGCCTGTTCGAAGCGGTGTTCTCGGCGGCGGCCGCCTCGCAAATCGGCGAGCGCCACCTCGCGCCCCTGCTTGAATTCTGCAACTTCATCCATCGCGTCGAGGAGCGCGTTGCGCGCGACCCAGCGGGCGACGTGTTCGACGAGTTGCTGAAAAGCATCCAGTACGAAGTGTATGTATTCGACCAGGATGACGAACGCGCGGCACAGTCGAAGTGGAACAACGTCCTCGAATTTGCCGCGTGGATACGCAAGAAAGGCGACGCAGACGAAAAAAACCTGTTGCAGCTGACGCAGACCATCGCGCTCATCACCCTGCTGGAAGGCCGCGAGGAAGAAGAACCCAACGTCGTGCGGCTCTCTACGCTACACGCTGCCAAGGGCCTGGAGTTCGGCCATGTGTTTCTGGTGGGGGTCGAGGAAAACATCCTGCCGCACCGCGACGCCGTGGACGAAGGCCGCCTGGAAGAAGAGCGCCGCCTGATGTACGTCGGCGTCACCCGCGCCAAACGCTCGCTCACCCTGTCCTACTGCGCACGCCGCAAACGCGCCCGCGAATCCGTCAGTTGCGAACCCTCGCGCTTCATCGCCGAACTCGGCGACGACGTGCGCATGCCCGAGCAAGCCAACACGGCCGACGCCAAGGCCCAGGGCAGCGACCGGCTGGCGGCGTTGAAGGCGATGCTGGGGTAAATCTGGAATCCCATAAACGGCGTAGATCGGACGTTCTTTGAATCAAATGGAGGCGTTTAAGGTACCTCTGTGCCCATACAAAGCCCGTATTCGTAATAAACTCTGGATACCAAAGTAGGGGGCGCGACATGCATACTTTCTATGAGTTTTTTGCCGGCGGCGGAATGGCACGAGCCGGTCTCGGCGCGCAATGGAATTGTCTGTTCGCCAATGATCTTTCGGAAATGAAAGCCCGCGCCTACGCCAGTAACTGGGGTGGCGACCATATGGTCGTCGGAGATATTTTCGACTTGAACAGCGCCAATTTGCCTGGGCACGCCGATTTGGCTTGGGGGTCGTTCCCTTGCCAAGACCTCTCCCTAGCCGGTGCCGGCGCGGGGCTTGATGGCAAACGATCCGGCGCTTTCTGGGGATACTGGAATCTGATCCGTTCGCTGAGTCGCGAAGGACGCAAACCTCGCATGGTCATGCTGGAAAATGTGTATGGCACATTGACCTCGCATGACGGCAAGGACTTTGATGCCATCGCGCAGGCGCTGTCCGATGAGAATTATCAATTCGGTGTCATGGTCATCGATGCCATCCATTTCATCCCGCAGTCTCGCCCTCGCTTATTCATCTTGGGGATAGATGCCGGGATGCGCATTCCCGATTCGGTGCATAGCTGGACGGCGACGCCCGCCTGGCATCCGGAGGCAGTGATTCGCGCGCACAACCGGCTTTCGAAGCGGCAGCAGGCGCTGTGGCGCTGGTGGACGCCGCCCATGCCGAATATCGCACCCGGTATGATTGAAGACCTGCTTGAGCTTGAGCCCGCAGGCGTGTCATGGCACACGCCCGAGGAAACCGCGAAACTATTGACGTCAATGTCGGACGTGAATCGCCGCAAAGTTATGCTCGCGCAAGCCAGTGGTGATATGAAGGTTGGCACGGTCTATCGCAGAACACGGGAGGGTATCGTTCGTGCAGAAGTCCGCTTCGATGGCATATCTGGGTGCTTACGCACGCCATCCGGCGGCTCCAGCCGACAAACCATTTTTATCGTGCAAGGCGAGAAAATTCGATCTCGTCTTTTGTCGTCCCGTGAAGCTGCACGTTTGATGGGGCTGCCGGACGACTACAAACTTCCTGAGCGCTACAACGATGCCTATCATCTTGCAGGGGATGGGGTCGCTGTACCTGTGGTAAATCACATCGCGCGCACGCTGCTTGATCCGATCCTGGATTCTCAGGTTGGCACCAACAGCGTTCGAGTCGCCGCATGAATCAAACATCGTCCAAAGCTGAAGCTGGAATTGACCTTGCCACTGAGTCGCTTCCATTTGAGACAGAAGCGTTACGCGCTGCTCTGCAAGCTTTCCTCGATACTGCTGTCGATGATTCGGAAACGGGAAAGAAGCACAAAATCGGCTCATACAAATGGGGCGTATACGCTTTCTTCGACTACGACGGCGAACCTATCTACGTCGGCCAAACCAATGAGATGCTTCGTACCCGTATCCGCCGCCATTTGACGAATCGACGTACCGATGCTGTGGCAATGAACGTTTTAGATCCGGTCGAGGTATGCCACGTGGAAGTTTGGCCTCTCCCGCAATATCAAGGCGTCAAGAAAGATGACGAGGCTGCGAAGAAGGCTAAAGCCCACCTCAACGCCCTGGAGTACACAATTTTCCAGAAGTGCATTGAGCAATCGATATTCAAAGCTATTCTCAATGAGAAAGAACCGCCCGTACCAACAGACCCCATTCAACCGCCACCTTCATTTCGAGGGAAAATCGTGACGGAAGAAGTCAGTCGCTTGCGCGATCATCCGGATTTACGTATCGCACGGCGCGCGTCGGTTATGGCACGTTTGGCGCAGATTATTTCGGAGCGCAAAGTCCAAAAGGGACTGCGACGCGCTCTATTGACACAGGCTGAGCGACTTCGGTGGCTTGCCGAGCAGCGTTACAGTCACGCCGCTGATTCAGACGAAGACGACTAAAAGCCTTTTCGAACCGAATTGTGGATATATTTTCCCGCTCAAAACGCAGTGCCATCATGGCGCAAGTTAAGAGGAATAGGCCGGGGTCAAAGAATAGGCCGGGGTCAAGTCTTTCAAAATCACATTCTCCTGCCCACTCGTGGGCGTCCGCTATAAATCTGCATAACCAAAAAAACGGGACACCGCAGCGTCCCATTTCATTCCAGCGTCTAACTCGGGCAACCCACCATCAATTGACCTTGGGATCGAGTTCGCCCTTGTCGTAACGCTTCTGCATTTCTTCCAGGTTGTAGACCTTCTTGATCTTGCTCGCCATGCCGGCCGCGCCGAAGGCTTCGTAGCGGTTGCGGCAGATGTCGGTCATGCCCTTGGTCGCTTCTTTCAGGAACTTGCGCGGGTCGAAGTTGGATTTGTTTTCGGCCAGATGCTTGCGCACCGCGCCGGTCGACGCCATGCGCAGGTCGGTGTCGATGTTGACCTTGCGCACACCGTGCTTGATGCCTTCGACGATTTCGGAGACCGGGACGCCGTAGGTCGTGCCCATGTCGCCGCCGTAGCTGTTGATGATTTCGAGCCAGTCCTGCGGCACCGACGACGAACCATGCATGACGAGGTGGGTGTTCGGGATGCGTGCGTGGATGGCTTTGACGCGGTCAATCGCGAGGATGTCGCCGGTGGGCGGGCGGGTGAACTTGTACGCGCCGTGCGAGGTGCCGATGGCGATGGCTAGGGCGTCAACGTGGGTCTTTTTGACGAAATCAGCGGCTTCGTCGGGGTCGGTCAGCAACATGGAATGATCCAGCGCGCCTTCGGCACCGTGGCCGTCTTCTTCACCGGCCATGCCGGTTTCGAGCGAGCCCAGGCAACCCAGTTCGCCTTCGACCGAGACACCGACGGCGTGCGCCATGCTGGACACTTTGGCAGTGGTTTCGACGTTGTATTCGTAGGAAGCCGGGGTTTTACCGTCTTCCTTCAGCGAGCCGTCCATCATCACCGACGAGAAACCCGACTGGATGGAGCGGAAGCAGATGCTGGGCGATGCGCCGTGATCCTGGTGCATGCAGATCGGAATCTGCGGGTACATTTCAATTGCCGCCAGGATCAGGTGGCGCAGAAAGGGCTCGCCCGCGTAGGAACGCGCGCCGGCCGAACCTTGCAGGATCACCGGGGAATCAACCGCCGCAGCGGCTTCCATGATGGCTTTGACCTGCTCCATGTTGTTGACGTTGAACGCGGGCAGGCCATAGCTGTTTTCGGCAGCATGGTCGAGCAGTTGACGCAGGGAAATCAGGGCCATTTTCAGTCTCCAGTTAAGTCAGTTTGTAAGCAATTGATCCGGTATCCGTTGGTGTGGTGCCTATTTATGGCTGCCGACGCGGACAATTTTCATGGTGTTGGTGCCGCCCGACTGGCCGATGGGTTCCCCCACGGTCAGCAGGATCAGGTCGCCTTCACGCACGGCACCCCGCCGCCGCAATTCTTCTTCGGCCTCGGCCAGCAGCACATCACGATCCTTGCTCGCCGTTTTCAGGTTGATGGGGTAAACACCGCGAAAAAGAGTGACTTTTCTACGGGTTTCGACTTGCGGTGTCAAGGCGTAGATCGGCACCCGGGTGGAAAGCCGGCTCATCCACAGGCAGGTGCTGCCGGATTCGGTGAGCGCGGCAATGGCCTTGACGTTGAGGTGAACCGAGGTAAACACCGCCGACATGGCAATCGCCTCGTCGGCGCGCAAAAAGCTTTTCATCATGCGTTCGCCCGAAAATACCGGCTCGGCTTCTTTTTCCGCTTCCAGACAGACCCGGTCCATCGCCTGCACTGCTTCAATCGGAAACTGCCCGGCGGCAGTTTCGGCCGACAGCATCACCGCGTCGGTACCGTCGAGCACGGCGTTGGCCACGTCGGACACTTCAGCGCGCGTGGGGATCGGGCTGGTGATCATCGATTCCATCATCTGGGTGGCGGTGATGACGACCTTGTTGCGTTCGATGGCCATGCGGATCATGCGTTTTTGCAGCGCAGGCACGGCGGCATCGCCGACTTCCACGCCCAGATCGCCGCGCGCGACCATGATGGCATCCGACGCTTCGAGGATTTCTTCCAGATGCTCGATGGCTTCGGTGCGCTCGATTTTGGCGATCAGCTGGCTCTTGCCGCCCGCCGCGCGCAGCAGTTCGCGCGCCTGGCGCATGTCCGATCCGGAACGCGGAAACGACACGGCGAGATAGTCCGCCTTCAAGAGCGCTGCGGTCTTGATGTCTTCAATGTCTTTTTCGGTCAGCGCGGCAGCGGACAGGCCCCCGCCTTTGCGGTTGATCCCTTTGTTGTTGGACAGCACACCGCCCTGCACCACTTTGCAAATGATTTCCGTGCCCTTGACTTCTTCGACCCAGAATTCGATGCGGCCATCGTCGAGCAGCAGCGTGACACCGCGCGCGACATCGTTCGGCAGTTCCTTGTAATCCAGGCCCACACGCGTCTGGTCGCCCAGCGTGCACGCCGCGTCCAGGATGAAGAGGTCACCCCGGGCCAGGGTGATCTTGCCGTCGGCGAATTTGCCGATGCGGATTTTCGGCCCCTGCAGATCGACCAGCACGCCCACTGCACGCCCGCGCGCGCGCGCCAGGGAGCGCACGAGTTCGGCGCGGTCGATGTGATCCTGGGCGGTGCCGTGCGAAAAATTCAGCCGCACCACATCGAGGCCGGCCTCCATCATCCGGTCCAGGGTTTTGGCATCGGAGCAGGCGGGGCCGAGGGTGGCGACGATTTTGGTTCTGCGGATCATATTGGGCGTGAGGGGTCAGGAGTAAGGGGTGAGGCGATGCATAGTTAGCGAGCTTACTCCTCGCAGCTTGCGCCTCACAGGCAACGGCTGTTAGCCGTTGGCACGCTCCTCCAGAATCGCCACAGCGGGCAGCACCTTGCCTTCGAGGTACTCAAGGAAGGCACCGCCTGCGGTCGAAATGTAGCTGACCTTGTCGTAGATGTCGTATTTCTGGATCGCGGCGATGGTGTCGCCACCACCCGCCAGGGTGAAGGCGTTGGTGTTGGCAATCGCCATCGCGATGGTCTTGGTGCCTTCGCCGAACTGGTCGAATTCGAACACGCCGACTGGGCCGTTCCAGACGATGGTGCCGGCGTTCATGATGATGTCGGCGAGCTGCTGCGCGCTTTGCGGGCCGATGTCGAAAATCATGTCGTCGTCTTCGACTTCACCGGAAGCTTTCAGTACAGCCGGTTCGTTGGCGTCGAATTTCTTGCCGCACACCACATCCACAGCAATCGGGATGGTCGCGCCGCGCGCGGTCATTTTTTCGATCAGTGCTTGCGCGGTCGGGACGAGGTCGTCTTCGCACAGCGACTTGCCGACGTTGTGGCCGGTGGCCTTGAGGAAGGTATTCGCGATGCCGCCGCCGACGACGAGCTGTTCGCATTTTTCGGCGAGCGCTTCGAGCACGGTCAGCTTGGTGGAGACTTTCGAGCCGCCGACGATGGCGACCATCGGCCGCGCCGGGTTGGCGAGCGCTTTTTGCAGCGCGTCGAGTTCTTCGGTGAGCAGAATGCCCGCAGCGGCGACCGGCGCGAACTTGGCGACGCCGTGGGTCGAGGCTTCGGCGCGGTGCGCGGTGCCGAAGGCGTCCATCACGAACACGTCGCACAGCGCGGCGTATTTTTTGGCGGTCTCGTCGAGGCTCTTTTTCTCGCCCTTGTTGACGCGGCAGTTTTCGAGCACGACCAGCTCGCCGTCAGCGACTTCGAAGCCACCGTCGGTCCATTCACGGATCAGGCGGATGTTCTTGCCGAGCTTCTGCGCGATCACGTCGACGACGGGCTTCAAGGAATCGTCTTCCTTGAATTCGCCTTCGGTCGGGCGACCGAGGTGCGACGTGACCATGACTTTGGCACCGGCCTGGATGCAATGCTCGATGGTGCGCATCGACGCGGTGATGCGGGCGTCCGAGGTGACTTTGCCGTCCTTGACGGGGACGTTCATGTCGGCGCGAATGAAAACGCGTTTGCCTGCGAGGTCGAGATCGGTGACGCGGATGACTGCCATGATGCTGTTTCTCCCAAAATAAGATTTAAGGGTTGGCGCGGGGGTTGAGGTCGCGCCAGACCTTAAAGCTCACTTGAAGTGGTGAGGAGTGAGGCGATAGGCGTGAGGGCAAACCTCTCACGCTTCACGCCTGACCCCTCACCCAACAATTACTTGGCGACGTGCTCCACCAGACGCAGCATGTTGCAGGTGTAGCCATACTCGTTGTCGTACCACGACACGACCTTGACGAAGGTGGTGTCGAGCGCAATGCCGGCGTCCACGTCAAAGGTCGAAGGCGCGCTGTTGCCGACGAAGTCGGTGGAGACCACTTTCTCTTCGGTGTAGCCCAGCACGCCCTTCATGGCACCAGCGGAAGCGGCTTTCATCGCGGCGCAGATTTCGGCGTAAGTCGCGGGCTTTTCCAGTTCACAGGTCAGATCGACCACCGACACGTCGGAGGTGGGCACGCGGAACGCCATGCCGGTGAGCTTGCCTTTCAGCACGGGCAGCACCACGCCGACGGCTTTGGCCGCGCCGGTGGACGACGGGATGATGTTTTCCAGAATGCCGCGACCGCCGCGCCAGTCTTTGCTTGAGGGGCCATCGACGGTTTTCTGGGTGGCGGTGGCGGCGTGGACCGTGGTCATCAGGCCGCGCTTGATGCCCCAGTTATCGTTCAGCACTTTGGCGATGGGGGCCAGGCAGTTGGTGGTGCAGCTGGCTGCCGACACGATCGCCTCACCCTTGTAGGTGGTGTGGTTCACGCCGTACACGAACATCGGGGTGGAATCCTTGGCCGGAGCCGATTGCACCACTTTCTTGGCACCGGCCTTGATGTGCGCTTCGCACGACTCGGTGGTGAGGAAGAAGCCGGTGCAGTCAATCACCAGATCGGCACCGACTTCATTCCATTTCAGGTTGGCCGGATCGCGCTCGGCGGTCAGGCGGATTTTCTTGCCGTTGACGACCATGTTGCCGCCATCGACCGAGATGTCACCGTTGAAACGGCCATGCACCGAGTCGTACTTCAGCATGTAGGCCAGATAGTCGGGGTCGAGCAGGTCGTTGATCGCGACGATTTCGATGCCGGGAAAGTCCTTGGCTACGGCGCGAAACACCATGCGGCCGATACGGCCAAAACCGTTGATACCTACTTTGATTGCCATTTTTTCAGTCTCCTAAACAAAAAACAGTAAAGCGATCACCACAGAGGCACAGAGAAAAACAAACCGTTCGGGGTTCTCTGTGTCTCGGTGCCTCTGTGGTGAATGGGTTTTAAATAACGCCCTTGATCGCAGCCGCGACGGCTTCGGCAGTGATGCCGAAATGCTTGTACAACGCCGGTGCCGGCGCCGATTCGCCGAAGGTATCGATACCGACGACTGCCCCTTCGAGGCCGACGTACTTGCGCCAGAAGTCAGTGACACCGGCTTCCACTGCCACGCGCGGCACGCCTTGGGTCAGCACGCTGGCCTTGTAGGCAGCGTCCTGCTTGTCGAAGGTATTGGTCGAGGGCATCGACACCACGCGCACGGCCACGCCTTCGGCACCCAGCGATTCAGCGGCTTTCATGGCCAGTTCAACTTCGGAACCGGTGGCAATGATGATGGCTTTCGCATTGGCTGCATCCTTCAGCACATAGCCGCCCTTGGCGATGTTGGCCAGAGTCGCGGCGTCACGCGCCATGAACGGCAGGTTCTGGCGGCTGAGGATATGGCAGGTCGGACCGTCCATGCGCTCGACCGAATGCGCCCAGCCGACCAGCGTCTCGACGGTGTCACAGGGACGCCAGACGTCGATGTTCGGAATCATGCGCAGGGTCGCGGTCTGCTCCACTGGCTGGTGGGTCGGGCCGTCTTCACCGAGACCGATGGAATCGTGCGTGAAGACGTGGATCACACGCTGCTTCATCAGCGCGGCCATGCGGATGGCATTGCGCGAGTATTCCGAGAACATCAGGAAGGTGCCGCCGAACGGCAGCAGGCCGCCGTGCAGCGCCATGCCGTTCATAATCGCGGCCATGCCGAATTCACGCACGCCGTAGCTGATGTAGTTGCCGGGCGCACCGTGACGCACGGGGTGGCAGCCTTCCCAGTTGGTGAGGTTGGAGCCGGTGAGGTCAGCCGAGCCGCCGAGGAACTCGGGCAGCGCGGAGGCCAGCGCATTGATCGCGATTTGCGATGCTTTGCGGGTGGCGACGGTTTCCGCCTTGGTGTTGATGGCAGCCAATTTCTCGGCGACGTGCGCCTTCCAGTTGGCGGGCAACTCACCCTTCATGCGGCGTTCGAATTCCGCCGCTTCATTCGGGAATGCCGCTTTGTATTCGGCAAACTTGTTGTTCCACAGCGTTTCCAGGCCCTGACCCTTGGTCTTGGCATCCCAGCCTGCGTAGATGTCGGCGGGGATTTCAAACGCAGGGTGATTCCAGCCGATGTGCTTGCGGGTGGCTTCGATTTCGGCGTGGCCGAGCGCCGCGCCGTGCACGTCATGCGTGCCTTCCTTGTTGGGCGAGCCCTTGCCGATGATGGTTTTGCAGCAGATCAGGGTGGGCTTGTCGGTGCTGGCCTTGGCTTTCTGGATGGCGGCCTCGATGGCGACGACGTCGTGGCCGTCGACGCCGGCAATCACGTTCCAGCCGTAGGCCTCAAAGCGCTTGGCGGTGTCGTCGGTGTACCAGTGTTCGATATGGCCGTCGATCGAGATGCCGTTGTCGTCCCAGAAGGCGATCAGCTTGTTCAGCTTCCAGGTGCCTGCCAGCGCACACGATTCGTGCGAGATGCCTTCCATCATGCAGCCGTCACCCATGAACACATAGGTGTGGTGGTTGACAATTTCGTGGCCGGGTTTGTTGAATTCGTGGGCCAGCACTTTTTCCGCCATCGCCATGCCGACACCATTGGTGATGCCCTGACCGAGCGGGCCGGTGGTGGTTTCGATCCCGGGGGCATAGCCGTATTCGGGGTGGCCCGGCGTTTTGGAGTGCAGCTGGCGGAACTGCTTGAGCTCATCCATCGGCAGGTCGTAGCCGGTGAGGTGCAGCAGCGAATAAATCAGCATCGAGCCGTGGCCATTGCTCAATACAAAACGGTCGCGATCCGCCCATTTCGGGTTGGAAGGATTGTGACGCAGGTGATGGTTCCACAGCGTTTCGGCGATTTCCGCCATGCCCATGGGGGCACCGGGGTGACCGGATTTGGCTTTTTCGACGGCATCCATCGCAAGCGCGCGGATGGCATTGGCAAGGTCGTTACGGGTAGGCATTGCGTTCCCTTTGGCTCTATCTGAATTAAAAAACCGGCTTGCAATCGCCCGCTGCCGAGACGGCAGCCGCTGCTGGAAGCCAGCCCGGGCGAATTTGCAAAAACCGCGATTATCCTTCAGCAGGGCAGACGGTGGCAAGCCACCTGTTTTTAAAGGGAAAGCCGGGGACGGCGCAGGGCTTGGCTGTCGCGGGGCCGCCCGCAACTTCAAATGTTTTTATCCGGGATGCAGGGCGATTTATGCCAGACCGGCGGGACCAGCGCGATCAGGCTCCAGCGGCTTTAAGCCAGTCACGCCAGAGCTCAAACAATGCCGGGCTGGCGGATGCCACTACGGAACGCTCCCACACGCTGGCAGTGTCGAAGTTGCCCGACAGGCTGGACAGCCGTCCACCCGCTTCTTCGAGGATTAACGCCCCGGCAGCGTAATCCCACAGTTTCTGCCCGCCGTGTACATAGATGTCGAAGCGTCCGGCTGCGGTGTAGCACCAGTCCAGCGTGCTCGCGCCGAAGTTGCGCTGCGACGCATACGGCGGCCAGGATGCCAGCCGACCCGCCAGTTCGCGATCGATCCGCTTCATTTCCACCCCCGCCAGGGCGCGCCTGAGCTCGCTGGCCGCTGGACGCAATGGCAGCGGCGTGCCGTTGAGATGCGCGCCGTGGCCGCGCAGGGCGGTGAAACATTCGTCGGCCACCGGATCGTAAACCACCCCCAGCTGGCGCATGCCCTTGTACAGATAGGCCACTGAAATGGCGAAGTACGGCACCCCCGCAACAAAGTTCGACGTGCCGTCGATGGGATCGACACACCACAATCCGTCGCGTCCGGCGTCCCAGGCGTCGTGCTGCTGCTGTTCGGTCATTTCCTCGCCCAGCACCGGCACATCGCGCAGACCCTGCAGGGCTGAGACCAGCGCGGCCTGTGTGGCAGCATCGGCCTCGGTAAACAGGCTGCCGTCGGCCTTGTGGCTGTGCGTCACCTTGAGGAACCGGGGGATCACTTCGGCCCGGGCAATCTCCCGCACCGCCGCCACCACCGCGGCCAGCAACTCCGGTGTACAGGGCTCAGCAACGGACAACATGATCAGCCTGCAGGACGGGTGCTTTCATCGTCATGTCACAACACTGTTCGACTTGGCTAATCCACTTCGCACCGTTCGCCCTGAGCCTGTCGAAGGGCTGCCCTTCGACAGGCTCAGGGCGAACGGTTTTGGGGTTAAATGAACAGCATTGCGTCATGTCATGGCGCTTTCCACTTGATCGAGCAGCCCATGCCCGCGATCTGTTCGGCTGGTCCGCGCTGGGTTTCGGCCACCATTTTCATCGCTTCGTACAGATCGCGCCGCGCATCCTCGGGTGCAGTTTCCTTGCGCGAGGCATCAAAACGCCCCCGGTATTGCAGGGCGAAGTCGCGATTGAATCCGAAGAAATCCGGCGTGCATACCGCATCGTAGGCTTTGGCCACGGCCTGCGTTTCGTCGATGACATAGGGGAAGGGAAAGCCGAATTCGGCCGCCACGGCTTTCATGTTGTCGAAGCCGTCTTCGGGATAGTCCACCGGATCGTTGGACATGATGGCGATGGCATGGATGCCGTGCTGTCGCAGTGCGGTCAGGTCGCGCACCAGTCGCGGACGGATGGCCTGGACATACGGGCAATGATTGCAGATGAACATCACCAGCAGACCGTTCGGGCCCATCGCGTCGTGCAGCGTCCAGTTGCGCCCGTCCACTCCGGGCAAACTGAAATCCGCAGCCTTCCAGCCAAAATCACATACCGGGGTGGTCAGGGAAACCATGTCTGCTCCGCAAAAAAATCGATAACGTCGGCATAATACCAACGATGTCGCCCCCCCGTTTTTTCCTCGACCAAACGCTTGCCCCGGGTGCCCGTTTCAGCCTGCCTGCCGGACCTGCGCGTCATGCCGCCCGGGCGCTGCGGCTGGTGCCAGGAGACGGGATCACCCTGTTCAACGGCCAGGGCGGCGAGTATGAAGCCCGCATCGAGCGCATCCACAAGGACGAGGTCGCCGTGAGCATTGCCGCTTACCGCGCGGCCGAGCGTGAATCGGGTTTGCGCGTGCTGCTGGCGCAGGGCATCTCCAGCGGCGAGCGCATGGACTACACGCTGCAGAAAGCCGTCGAGCTCGGCGTCACCGCCATCCAGCCCATCGCCGCCAAACGCAGCGTGGTGAAGCTGGCAGGCGAGCGAGCCGACAAGCGGGTGGCGCACTGGCAAGGTGTGGTCGCCAGCGCGTGTGAACAATGCGGCCGCAACCAGGTGCCTGTCGTCGCCACCCCGCTGACGCTGGCGAACTGGCTGGGGCAGGTGGGGGAAGGCCGCCTGATCTATCTGTCACCGCTGGCCGAGCAGCGGCTGGCCGACCTGCCCGCGCCGCGCACCATGGACTGCCTGATCGTCGGCCCCGAAGGCGGCTATGAAGCCGACGAGCTCGCTGCGCTCGACGCCCGCAACGCCATTCCGGTGCGACTCGGGCCGCGCGTGCTGCGCACCGAAACCGCTGCGCTGGCTGCGCTGGCCACGATGCAGATGCTGTGGGGCGATTTCTGAGCAGGCCGACCATTAGGGAAGCGATGAACAAGTGGGCTTGCTTTGTGGTTCGACAAGCTCACCACGAACGGAATAAATCAGCGCTTCCCTAGCTGTACCGCCGTATCTCAGGGGTAAGGCTTTGAGGCTTATCCCGCAAACTGCGGCAGGGCGGCATTTTTAGGTATCCTTCGCCAATTTCGTCTCTCCCGGACTGCGCCTTGAAAGACACTGCCGATTTCGTTGACTGGTTTCGCTCAGCTGCACCCTATATCCATGGCTTTCGCGGCAAGACCTTTGTCATCGCCTTTGGTGGCGAGCTGGTGGCAGACGACGGCTTTGTCCAGCTGGCGCACGACGTCAACCTGCTCAACAGCCTGGGGGTGCGGCTGGTGCTGGTGCATGGCGTGCGGCCACAGGTGGAAGCGCGGCTGACCGGGAACGGTGCGTCGATCCATTACGTGCAGGGTCTGCGCGTCACCGACGATGCTGCGCTGGCCTGCGTCAAGGAAGCCGCGGGGACGGTACGGGTGGAAATCGAAGCGCTGCTGTCGCTGGGCATCGCGAACACGCCGATGGCGGGCGCTGACATCCGCGTGGCGTCGGGCAATTTTGTCACGGCGCAGCCGCTGGGCGTGATCGACGGCGTCGATCTGCTGCACACCGGTGAAGTGCGCAAGATCGACGCTGCGGCGATACGCCGCCGTCTCGACCAGTTCGATATCGTGCTGCTGTCGCCGATCGGCTATTCGCCCACCGGCGAGATTTTCAACCTCAGTCTGGAAGACGTGGCCACGCAGGCGGCGGTCGAGCTGGCTGCTGACAAGCTGATTTTCCTGATGGAGCCCGATGGGGTTCCCGGCAAAGGCAAGGCCATTCTTAACGCCCTCACGGTCAACGAAGCGCGCCAGCTGCTGGACAAGGCGCGCAAGCTGCCGGAAGACGTGAGCTATTACCTGCCGTGCGCGATCCAGGCCTGCACCCAGGGGGTGAAACGCGCCCACCTCATCAGTCGCCATCGCGACGGCGCACTGCTGTCCGAGCTCTTTACCCGCGACGGCGTCGGCACCATGGTGACCCCGGCGCCGCTGGAAACGCTGCGCCCGGCCAGCATCGACGATGTCGGCGGCATCATCGGCCTGATCGAGCCGCTGGAACGCGATGGCATACTGGTACGGCGCTCGCGTGAGCTGCTGGAAATGGAAGTCGAACGTTTTCTGGTGCTGGAGTTCGACGGGGTGATCGCAGGCTGTGCAGCGCTCTATCCCTTTCCCGAAGAACACGCGGCCGAGCTCGCCTGTCTGGCCGTGGCAGCGGATTATCGCGGACGCGGATTTGGCAATCTGCTGCTGGCGCACGTCGAGAAACATGGCAAACAGGCCGGTTTTAAGCGATTATTCGTCCTGACGACCCGCACCGAACACTGGTTCGAAGAACGCGGGTTTGTCGAAAGCAGCCCGGACAAACTGCCGCAAGGCAAACAGGCGCTATATAACTACAAGCGGAGATCCAAGGTTCTGGAAAAGCCCATATAAATAAGGGGGGAGTAGGTGCGCCTGTTGTTTTTCCGAGCCGGGATAACCGGCCTGAAGTTGAAGTTGCACCAGACTGCCCGCAGGCTGCGGGCCATCCGTCTGGCTCCGGTATCGACGCTCCGCCATATCCGGCACGGCAGCGTGCTGCTGCTATCCGCGCTGATCTGCCTCCCCGCAGCCGCCAGCGATTCGCGCCCGCTGGTGTTCGGCGTGTTTCCCAACCTGACCGCGCGCCAGATCGTTGCAACCTATCGTCCAGTGGCCGATGCACTGCAAAAAAGTCTGCGCCGGCCGGTGCAGATTTATACCGCCCCCGATTTCAAGACCTTTGTCGAACGCACCCACGCCGGTGTTTACGACCTGGTGCTGACTGCGCCGCATTTTGCCTGGCTGGCACGGCAGGATGCCGGTTACCGCCCGCTGCTGAAATACACGCTGGAAGCGCGCGGGCTCCTCGTCGTCAAAGCCGGGCCGACCCACACTGACACCCGCACGCTCAGAAACCACACCATCGCCATCGCCGATCCACTCGCCATATCGGTCATGGCTGTGCAAGCCGAGCTGGCGACTGAGGGCTTGGAGGGCGGCATCGATTACACCGTGCTGCCCGCAGGCACCCATGCCAATGCCGCACTGCAGGTGATCAATGGGCGGGCGGACGCGGCCGCGCTGGGGATGCATGCCTACCGCTTGCTGCCGCCCGGCCTGCGCCAGCAACTGCATATCCTGTACGAAACGCCGCCGTTTTCGAGCCTGATGTATCTGACCCACCCCCGTCTGCGCGACGCAGAGGCCAGCACGACACGTAATGCATTGCTGCGTTTTGCTGCCAGCCCTGCAGGCAAAGCGTTCCTGCAGCAAGGCGGTTATGGCGGATTTATCGAAGTCGATAGTCAGGAAATCCCGTCCTTCCGCCCCTATGCGCTGCAAGCGCAGGAAATCCTGCGGGGCGCGCCATGAAAAACTGGGTCGGCCAACTTTCGCTGCGCTACAAACTGGCGCTGGCAGCCTTGCTGGTCGAAGCCGTGATGCTGACTTTCCTGATCGGCAACGGCATGGCGTTTACCAGCCTGGCACTGCAAAACCAGGCTGAAAATCGCGTGCGGGAGATCACCTCCACCCTGGCGGTGGCGCTACTCGGCCCGCTGTCACAACAGGATGACGCCAGCGTCCGCGATATCGCAGAGTCGCTGTTGCGCAAACCGGGAATGGTGATGATCGAAGTTCGCGACAGCAGCGAGCGGGTAGTGCATCAATCCGGGCGTTCCGGCAGCCCGACTGACTTCAGGTCGACGCAGGTCATCGAGTTAGCTGGTCAGCGCTATGGCGAAGTCACGCTGGTTCTGTCCGGGTCGTTCATACACGAAGCCCGCGCCCGCTACCTGTGGCAAAGCCTGGTCATTGCAGCCATCGCGCTGATGATGACGGCACTGCTGCTATCGGTGTCGGCGGGCTGGGTAATCCGCCGGTTTGAAGCCCTGACCCAGGCGAGTAAACGGCTGTCGCAGGGCGACTTCGGCGTCAAGCTCGACGGCGACGGCCAGGATGAAATCGGCCAGCTGGTGGGCACCTTCAACCAGATGGCCGAATCGGTGCGGGGCAGCATCGAACGGGCGCGCGAAAACGAGGCGCGCTTTCATGCCATCGCCGATTACACCCACGATCTGGAATTCTGGATGTCGCCCGAGGGCAAGCTGCTCTGGATCAACATTTCGGTCGAGCGCATGCTCGGCTACAGCGTGGGCGAATGCATGGGCAAGATGGATTTTCCGCTCGACATCATCCACGCCGAAGACCGTACCGCAGCGGAGTTCCAGTGGCGTCAGGCATTGCGCGGCACGTCGGGACAGGGCTACGCGCTGCGCATCTGCCGCAAGGATGGCGGGCAATTTTGGGCGGCGATGAACTGGCAACCGATCCACGATGCCAGCGGCAGCTATCAGGGCATCCGCGCCAGCGTACACAGTATCGACGACCTTAAATCAACCGAAGCCGATTTGCGCCGGGCGATTAACGAACTGCGCATGGCCGAGGGCCTGCAGGGCAAATACCTGGAAGAAACCGAACAGGAGCGCGCCCGGCTGGTGTCGCTGCTGTCGGCGATGAATCTGGGCATTCTGTTTGTTGCGGCAGATGGGTCGGTGATCTATCACAACCCCGCGTTCACCCGCATGTGGATGATCCAGGAAGACACCGGGCTGATCGGGCTGCCGGTCGATGTGGTGCTGGCCAAGTCCACCTCGGTGCTGTCGCGTCCCGACCATTTTTCCCGGCATTTGCTGTCCGTACTGGAAACCCGCGAACTGTCGGACAGCTACGAAATCCAGATGACCGATGGCCGTGTCATCACCGAACTCGATTACCCGGTGCGTGACCGCGAAGGCCGGTTTATCGGCCACCTGTGGATCTATGAAGACGTGACTCACGAACGGCAGACTGCCGAACAGCTGGTGTATCTGGCCGAACGTGACGCGCTGACCGGACTGTACAACCGCCATCGCTTCCAGCAGGAACTGGCGCGCACCATGCTCGAGTCCGACCGTCACCAGATGCAGTGCGCGGTGATGTTTTTCGATCTCGACGAATTCAAGACCATCAACGACAGCTATGGCCACCGCGCAGGGGATGCACTGCTGATCCGCGTGGCGGGTGAAATCGGCGCGCTGGTGCGGCGCAACGAGGTGCTGGCGCGCCTGGGCGGCGACGAATTCGCCATCCTGCTGCCCGCCGTGCAGGGCAGCGAAGCCGAAGCTCTGGCTGACCGGGTGGTACGCGCCATCGCGCAGATTCCCTTCCGCTTCGAAGGCCAGAATCTGCGGCTCACCGCCAGCCTCGGCATTGCCTACTATCCGCAACACGCTGTGGATGCAGACGAACTGGTGGCGCGCGCCGACATGGCGATGTACCAGGCCAAAGGCGCGGGCAAGAATACCTGGCGGGTCTTCCGTGCCGACGCCGAAGCCGACAGCGAAATGCGCAACCGCCTGTCGTGGAGCGAGCGCATCAGCAATGCGCTGGAAAAAAACCTGTTCCAGCTGCATTTCCAGGGCGTCTACCGCGCCGAGGACAGCAGCCTGTCACATCTGGAAGCCCTGATACGCATGATCGACGAGCGCGACCCCGACCGCCTCATCATGCCCGCACGCTTCATCCTGCTGGCGGAAAAAAGCGGGCGCATCCTCGACATTGATCGCTGGGTGATCCGCGAGGTACTGCGCCGCCTCGCCGCCAACCCGGCGATTCCCTCGATCGCACTCAACCTGTCGGGGCGCTCGCTATCGGAACCCAGCCTGCCGCAATTCATCGGCAACGAACTGCGCGACAGCGGCGTGGCCCCCAATCGCCTGATCGTGGAAATCACCGAAACCGCCGCCGTCTCCGATCTGCACGACGCGCAGCGCATGATCGAAGCCCTGCGCCAGTTGGGCTGCGGTGTCTGCCTGGACGATTTCGGCGTGGGTTTTGCCTCGTTTGCCTATCTCAAGCATCTGCATGTCGATACGATCAAGATCGACGGCATTTTCATCCGCGACCTCGCCAACGACACGGACAACCAGGTGTTCGTGCAGGCGATGGTGAGTGTGGCGCTGGGGCTGGGCAAATCGGTGGTGGCTGAGTATGTCGAAGACGGCGCAACGCTGGCGCTGCTGCGCAAATTCGGCGTCGACCTGGTGCAGGGCTACCACATGGATCGCCCTGTCGCCAACCATCCGGCGCTGGGAGAAGTGCAGCCGGTCTAACGCCCTCCGGCACATCCGGCGTGTGGGTGCACGGTGTTAAACTGCGCGGCTTTCCAGCCTTTTCCGTGCCCTTGCCGTGCTCACCGCTTCTTCCATCACCCTGCAATTCTCGACCAAACCGCTGTTCGAGAACGTCAACATCAAGTTCGGTGACGCCAACCGCTACGGCCTTATCGGCGCGAACGGCTGCGGCAAATCGACCTTCATGAAAATCCTCGCCGGCGAGCTGGAGCCGACCGCGGGCAACGTCTCGCTCGACCCCGGCGAGCGCATGGCGTGGTTGCGGCAGGATCAGTTCGGCTACGAAGACATGCGCGTGCTCGATGTCGTCTTGCAAGGTCACGCCGAAATGTGGCGCGTGATGACCGAAAAAGATGCGATCTACATGAACCCGGAGGCTTCCGAAGCCGACTACCTGCACGCCGCCGAACTCGAAGCGCAGTTCGGCGAAATGGGTGGCTACGACGCCGAAGCGCGCGCGGGCGAACTGCTCCACGGCGCGGGCATCCCCACCAGCCAGCACAACGGCCTGATGAGCGAAATCGCGCCCGGCTTCAAGCTGCGCGTGCTGCTCGCGCAGGCGCTGTTTTCCAAGCCCGATTATTTGCTACTGGACGAGCCGACCAACAACCTCGACATCAACACCATCCGCTGGCTCGAAGAAGTGCTGAATAACAGCAGCGCGACCATCATCGTCATCTCGCACGACCGGCACTTCCTGAACCAGGTCTGTACCCACATGGCCGACCTCGACTTCAACACCATCAAGGTCTGGCCGGGCAACTACGATGACTACATGCTCGCGTCGGTGCAGGCCAAGGAACGGCAGGCGGCGGCCAACGCGCGCGCCAAGGAAAAAGTCGCCGATTTGCAGGAATTCGTCCGCCGCTTCTCGGCCAACGCGTCGAAAGCGCGGCAGGCGACCAGCCGCCAGAAGCAGCTCGAAAAAATCAAGATCGAAGACTTCAAACCGTCGTCGCGGCAGAACCCGTATATCCGTTTCGAGCAGGAAAAACCGCTGCACCGGCGTGCGCTCGAAGTTGAAAATCTCAAATTCGGCTATGAGGGCGGCACGCTGTTCTCCAACCTCAATTTCTCACTGGAAGCGGGCGAAAAGCTCGCCGTCATCGGCGGCAACGGCGTCGGTAAATCGACGTTGATGAAGCTCCTGATAGGTGAATTGCAGCCCGGCTTCGGCGAAATCAAATGGAGCGAAAACGCCAACACCGGCTACTTCTCGCAAGACCACGTCAGCGATTTCGACACGGACGACAATCTCACCGACTGGATGCATCAGTGGGCCCAGCAGGGCGACGACGAGCAGGTGCTGCGCGGCATTCTGGGTAGATTATTGTTCTCGGGCGACGACGTGAAAAAGTCCGTGCGCGTGCTCTCGGGCGGTGAAAAAGCCCCGATGCTCTTCGGCAAGCTCATGCTCGGCCGGCACAACGTGCTGGTGATGGACGAACCGACCAATCACATGGACATGGAGTCGATCGAGTCGCTGAACCTCGCGCTCGATCTCTACAAGGGCACGCTGATTTTCGTTTCGCACGACCGCGCCTTCGTGTCGTCGTTGGCTACGCGCATTCTCGAAATCACGCCGGACGGCGTCGAGTTCTACATGGGGACGTATGACGAGTATCTGCATTCCAAGGGCGTGGAGTGACGACGTTATAACGCCGCGTCGGTTCGTACCCGATCATCGGATCGCTTTTTTCTGCGATGACGTGTCATCCCCGCCGTACACCCCGGCATAGTCAAACGGCAGCCAGCGCGACGAGCGATCAGTCTTGACGCGACCCACGATGCGATAGGGCACGCCCGCTTGCAGCGTGTCGGACGGCAGGGTCTTGATCTGCTGGATCAGGTCTCGGGATTGCAGGAAGGTTTCAATCCGGAACACCGTGCTCGACAGCGCCGGAATCAGCGTGGTGACACGCGCAAGTCCCTGGCCGAACGGGCGGCCATTGACCTCCAGCCGGAAGTCGAGCGCTTCGATTTTGAGGTCGAAATCGTTGGGATTGTTGATCCGCACCCCGACATCCAGACGCTGTTCAAACAGGCCGAGACTTTTGATCCGGACATCCGCGACACGGATTCCGGGTGCAACCGTATTGAGCGGCAACCCGCTACAGGCAGCCAGCAGCCACACGATCAACGCACTGCCCAGCAAACGGCTCACGCAAATCTCCTATCGAACATGGGCCAGCAAGGCCGCGCTCATGCGCGTGGCCTGCGCCACGTAGCTGCCGCCAAAAAGGTTGGCGTGGTTGAGAATGTGATACAGATTGTAGAGGGCTTTGCGCACGCTGTAGCCCGCGTCGGGCGGCCAGGCTGCACGGTAGGCCGCCATAACATCCGGCGCATAGCCACCGAATAATTCGGTCATCGCCAGATCGCATTCACGGTCGCCCACGTAACTGGCCGGATCGAAAATGACCGGAGTGCCATTCTTGAGATAGCCATGATTGCCGCCCCACAGGTCGCCGTGCAACAGTGAAGGCTGCGGCCGGTAGCCAGCAAAAAAATCCGCCAGATGCGCGCGCAGGACGTCACCGTCGCGCTGCAACGCGCTGCCGTAGCCCTTGCGCGCCGCACGCTCCAGCTGAAATCCCAGCCGCTGGTCGCGCCAGAACATAATCCAGTCGTCGGCCCAAGGGTTGGGTTGCGGGGTGCTGCCGATCCAGTTGTCGTGCGTCCAGCCAAATCGCGGCTGTGGCATCCGGTGCAGCGCCGCGAGCTGTTCACCCAGCCGGGCTGCATCGCCCTGCGGATGCAAATCGAGGTATTCCAGCACCAGAAATGCCTGATCCGCCGCGCAGCCCGTACAGATAACGTGGGGTATCCTGACCGTGCAGCTGGCAGCCAGCGCGGCCAGTGCTGCGGCTTCGGCCTCGAACATCGGCAGGCTGTCCGCACGGTTCGCCTTGACGAAAAATCGCTGCGCACCATCCCGCAATACCGATGCGGCATGGATGTCGCCCCCGGACACGGCGTGCGCGTAACTCGCGTGGAACATCTGTCCGGTTGCATTCGAAATGGCTTCCGAGACCCCGGCGGCAAAACTCATGACACGACACGCACGCAAACAAAACGCGCCCCGCAGGGCGCGCTGTCGTTGACCGGGGTCACCACGGCTACGGGTTTACTTGGGCAGAACCTTGCGCTGGAACACCGAGGCGATACCGGGATCGCGTGACGCTTTGGCTGCGTCCATGCGCTTGAGGTATTCCGCCCACAGGGCATCATGGTTCACGCCCAGGGTATAGAGGTATTCCCAGGAATAAATCCCGGTGTCGTGACCGTCGGAAAAGAAGAAATTGATGCCGTACAGACCCACGGGCTCAGCGGCATTGATGATCACGCCTTTTTTACCCGTTTGCAGCACCTCCTGCCCCGGGCCGTGGCCGCGCACTTCGGCAGACGGCGAATACACGCGCAAAAACTCAAAGGGCAGCTCGAACCTGGCGCCGTCGCTGAAGGTGATTTCCAGCTTCTTCGAAGTCTGGTGCAGTTGGATGTCGGTGGGGGTAGGTATCGCCATGGCTTGAATACTCGTTGGGTAACGCCGAACCGGAAGGGCTGCGTATCGGACAGTGTAATGGTGCGTCCGGCGCGATTCGAACGCGCGACCCCTGCCTTCGGAGGGCAGTACTCTATCCAGCTGAGCTACGGGCGCAATGAGCCTGACAGGCTCCAGGGACGGCGAAGCATAGCGGGTTTGCCGCAGCGCGTCCATCCATCCGGCGCGGCCAGGCCCTGTGCCGCCCGGGCGCGCCCTTTCCTGTCGGGGGCGCTTTCCCTATAATCCCGGCTTTCCGTGCTTAATCCCCAAGGACCTTTATTCATGGCCGACAACCACGCCAAGATGACCCAAGCCACCCCGCAGGAGGTCATCATTTCTGTTATCGCCGGACTGTTTGCGCCCCTGCTGGCGATTTTCCTGATCGTGCAACTGGTGCTGGGCATACAGGACAAGCACCCGGTCGATACCAGCAGCGAGGCCGCGCAAAAGGCCACGCTCTCGCGCATCAAGCCTTTTGCCCAGCTGGTTGCGCTGGACGCCAACGCGCCCAAGGTCGAAAAATCCGGGCAGGAAGTCTTCGACGCGGTCTGCACCTCGTGTCACACACCCGGCGCGCTCGGTGCCCCCAAGTTCAACAACAAGGGTGACTGGGCGGGCCGCCTCGGCCAGGGTTACGACACGCTGGTGAAACACGCCATTGAGGGAATACGTCAAATGCCGCCGCGCGGGGGCGACGGTGATTTGTCGGACGTGGAAGTCGCGCGCGCCGTCATATACATGGCCAATTCCAGTGGTGCCAGCTTCAAGGAACCCGAAGCCGCAGCACCTGCTGCCACCGCAGCAGCCGGCCCGGCCAAACCCGATCCCGCTCAGGGCAAGGGCGTGTACGACGCCAACTGTGCCGCCTGCCACGGAGCCGGCATCGCGGGCGCACCCAAACTCGGCGACAAGGCCGCCTGGAAAGCGCGCCTGGCCGGAGGCTTCGATGCGCTGTATGGCTCTGCCCTGAAAGGCAAGGGCGCCATGCCCGCCAAAGGCGGCAATGCCGACCTGCCCGATGCCGACCTGGCCCATGCGGTGGCTTACATGATAGTGGAAGCAGGCGGCAAACCCTGATTGACTGGCGACCCGGACCCTTCCTCACCATGAAACCTGCGGTTTATCTCGGCGTGTGCGTACTGCTGCTGGCTGGATGCGGCGAATCGCGTGCGCCCGACACACCTCAGCCGCAGACTGAAGCGCCCGCACCAACGGCCCAGCCTGCGGCTGATGCCGTGACGGATGCGCCCGTACCGCTGGCCGATGCTGAAACCGCAGCGACTATCGCCCCACTGCCAGCCCCCATAGCTGCGCAACCGGCAGCTGCCGTTACACCGGCACCCGCTGCGCCTGTCGCTGCCCCGGCCGAAGCGGCTCCGGCCAAACCCGATCTTGCACACGGTCAGCAGGTCTACCAGCAGTCGTGTGCGTTCTGTCACGACAAGGGCATTGCGGGTGCACCTAAAACCGGTGACCGCGCAGCCTGGGGCACCCGTCTGGCGCAGGGCCAGGAGGCATTGCTCAACAGCGCCCTGCGTGGCAAGGGCGCGATGCCTGCCAAAGGCGGCAATCCCGCGCTGGCCGATGCCGACGTGCGCGCAGCCGTCGATTTCATCGTGGCGCAGTCACGCTAATCCCGCCCCATGTCAGCCCGGTGCCCGCAATGTGGCAGTGACAAAATCCGCAGTGCCGAACTGCACTCGCATGACGGGCTGCGGCGCATGGTGCTGTACACCCCGCTGCGCTGTCGCGAATGCCGCTTGCGCTTCTGGCGCTTCAGCCCGCTTAAACCTCTGCTGCTGCTGATTGCGCTGGCTGCGCTGATCGGCCTGACCGCCTGGCTGGGTTCGTTCAGCCAGGCACCGCGCACCGACAGCGTGGCGGCATCCAGTGCGCCGCATGTTCAGGCAGAACAGGGCGACGCCCAGGCGCAACTCCGGCTGGGCCTGCGTTATGCCGAGGGCGACGGTCTGGTGCAGAACGACAAGGAAGCAGCGAAATGGCTGGGGCTGGCTGCGAAGCAGGGGCTGGCCGAAGCGCAGTACCACTATGGCATCGCCCTGCTGGAAGGGCGCGGCGTCGTGCAGGATTACAAAGCCGCCTTCAGCTGGATCGAAAAAACCGCACAGCGCGGTTACGCCCCGGCGCAATACAGCCTCGGCGAGCTCTACCGCTACGGCACCGGCACCGCCATCGACAAGGCACGCGCCTATCTGTGGTTCAATCTCGCCGCCGCACAGGGTCTGGAAGCGGCTGCCAAGGCCCGCGACAGTCTGGTGTGGCAGCTGAAGCCCGAGCAGATCGTGGCGATGCAGGAAGAAGCGCGGCGCATGAATCACAAGGCGAACCAGACCCCGCCCGCGACAACCCTGGCCGCCGAACCCGCGCCCGCCGCCCCGGCGACCCCCTGATCCCGCGCGGGCACCGGTTGCTTGCCCGCATCCCGCGCAACCCGGCCTTAAGGCAGGCTTAAGCTGCCCCGAACATAGTCGGGCTCCTGATCCCAGGAGCCCGTATGCACCCCCATCCCTCCCGTTCTTCACGCGCCATTACGCTTGCGCGGATTTACCCCTTGACCGTCTGGCTCGCTGGCGCTTTTTTGCTCCTGAACAGCGCACTGCGCATGGTGCTGATGACGCAAACCTGGCACGCGGCACAGTTGAGCGCCGGGCCGGCGCTCAACATCCTGTTCACTGGACTGGCCTTTGATATGGCCACGCTGTGCCTGTTGCTGCCGCTGCTGATCGGGGTGGAAAGTCTGCTGGGGCGCCGTCGGCCCGCCACCACGCTGCGTCAGGCCCATGTGCTCATCGTGGCCGGTCTGTTGCTGTTTTTGTTTGGATTCGGCGTGCTGGCGGAATGGTTTTTCTGGGATGAATTCGGGGTGCGCTTCAATTTCATCGCGGTCGATTACCTGGTGTACACGCGCGAGGTGGTGGGAAATATCCGCGAGAGCTTCCCGGTCGGCACACTGCTCACCCTGCTGGGGATCGGTGTCGCCTTCATCGTCACACTGAGCCGTCACTGGCTGATGCGTGCCGCCACTCCGGCAGCCCGCCGTGTTACACGGATCAGCGTATGGGCAGGCAGCATGGCCCTCGCTGTGGCAGTTGCCAGCACCGGGTCAATGGCGCTGCGATATGGTGACAACGAATACCAGAAGGAATTATCCGCCAATGGCCTCTACAGTTTTGGCCAAGCCTTCGTCAATAACAGCATCGACTACTTCGAGTTTTACGCCACCCGCCCGCCCGTGCTCACGGCACCCCAGGCCGAGCTGTCCCGCCGGGTGACGACCACGCCGCCGAAAAATATTGTCATCATCACGATGGAAAGCCTGTCGTCGAGTTATATGGCGCATGACGGTAACCGCCATCAACTCACGCCCCATCTCGACCGCCTTGCCGACGCAGGCCTGTATCTGGCCAATCTGCGCGCCACCGGCAACCGTACGGTGCGCGGGCTCGAAGCGACTTCGCTGGCGATTCCGCCCCTGCCGGGGCATTCCATCATCTGGCGCAAGCACAACCAGAACCTGCAAACCCTGGGCGCGGTGCTGGCCGACCACGGCTATGTCAATCGCTTCATGTACGGCGGCTATGCGCGCTTCGACAGCATGGACACGTATTACGCCGCCAATCACTACCAGCCCATCGACCGCAACCAGTTTCCCGAGCGTCACCGTGGCTTCGCCAACATCTGGGGCGTCGCCGATGAATACCTGTACGACTACGCGCTCGAACTCATGGATCACGATGCCGCCAGCGGCAAGCCATTTCTGATGCAGCTGATGACAACCTCGAACCACACGCCGTTCACGTTTCCCGACGGGCGCATCGATCTGAAACGCAGCCGGCAGGGTGCGGTGAAATATGCCGACTGGGCTGTGGGGCGCTTCATCGAACAGGCGCGCAGCAAGCCCTGGTTCAAGGACACGCTGTTCGTGCTGGTGGCCGATCACTGCGCCTCCAGCAAGGGGCGCGACAGCCTGCCGCCGGAGAATTACCACATCCCGGCCATCCTCTATGCACCCGCCCATATCGCAGCGCACACCGACACCCGTCTGGCGAGCCAGATCGATCTGGTGCCGACCGTGCTGGACCTGCTGAACCTGCCCGAACGCGCGCAATTCATGGGGCGCAGCGTGCTGCGCGACTACCCGGACGCGGGACGCGCGTTTATCGCCACCTATCAGAAACTGGGTTACATGACGCCTGATCAATTGGTGGTCCTCTCGCCAGGGCGCAAAATCGAAGGCTGGCGGCTCGATGCCGGGGGCAGGGTTGCCGCACCCGAAACGCCGCCGCCCGCACTCGTCAACCGTGCCATATCCGGCTATGAAACCGCAGCCCGGCGTCTGCGCGACGGGGGTCTTGTCCACGTTGCGCACACCGGACGCCCCGCCAAGGTATCCTCACGCCATGCGACTCTTGCTGATCGAAGATGACCGCTTGATCGGAGATGGTCTACAGGTCGGGCTGACCCAGTCAGGCTATGCCGTGGACTGGGTACGCGATGGCGAGGCGGCCATCGCAGCATTGAGTACGGAAACTTTTGCTGCCGCCATACTGGATCTGGGACTGCCCAAGCGCGACGGCCTGTCGGTGCTGCGCTGGTTGCGCGACGGCGGCAACGCCACGCCGGTGTTGATTTTGACGGCGCGCGACCAACTTGCTGACCGGGTGCGTGGCCTCGATCAGGGGGCGGACGATTACGTGCTGAAACCGTTCGACCTCGATGAAGTGGCCGCCCGCTTGCGCGCGCTGGTGCGACGGGCACACGGCCAGCCGACCCCGTTGCTGACGCTGGGCGATATCACCCTCAATCCGGCGACGCGCGAGGTAAGCCGTGCAGGCACGCCGGTCGCGCTGACCACGCGTGAATTTGACCTGATGCATCTGCTATTGCAGAACGCTGACCGCGTGCTGTCCCGCCGCATGCTCGAAGAACAGCTCTACACCTGGGATCAGGCCGTGGACAGCAACGCACTCGAAGTCCACATCCACCACCTGCGCCGCAAGCTCGGCAACGAAGTCATCCGCACGATACGGGGGGTGGGCTATAGCGTGAACGCGACATGATCCCGAAAACCGTGAACTCACTTCGTCGCCAGCTCACCCGATTCGCAACCGGGGCCCTCCTGATGTTCGGCATGGTTTCGATCGTGACCGTCTATTGGAGTGCCCAACATGAAGCCAACGAAATTCTCGATGCGCAGCTGGTTCAGGTGGCGAACACCTTGCTGTCGATTGCGTCGGCAGGTGATATTGCACATTACGCCACCCATCTCGCCCCTGGCCCGCAGCGCAACAGCATTCCGTTCGTGTTTGAAATCTGGCGCAGATCAGCCACCGACTGGCAACGCTTGGCGGCATCCCCCAGGCATCCGGGATTCGGCGTGCCGCTGACGCCGGGCTACAGCGAACGCGAGGCCGACGGCAGACGCTGGCGTCTGTATACCCTCGAACAGCGTCCCTCCGGATATCGGGTGGTGGTGGCACAGAAACAGTCTGCACGTGCCCGCATGGCGCGTGAAACCAGCCTGGTATTGTTGTTGCCCACGCTGTTG
>JAJXUA010000021.1 GCA_021783275.1 Pseudomonadota bacterium | reverse complement strand
AGCGTTTACCAGCGGAATGGCGATCACCCTGATGGCGGCCTATCGTCCGGACTGGCTGGAAACTTTCGACGACGCGCGCTACGTCCAGAACAAGTAAGCATCATTAACAGGGCGGCAAACGCGTCAAACCACAACACCCCACGTATTCCGCCCTGTCCTCACTATGTATCCCATTTTTGAACGCCTTGAACATCCACTACCCTGATCTGCCCGTTTCCGCCCGCCGCGACGATATTCTCGCTGCGCTGAAAAGCAATCGCGTGCTGATCCTGTGTGGCGAAACCGGCTCGGGCAAGACCACGCAGATTCCCAAGATGTGCCTGGAAGTGCAGCAGGAATCAGCACGCCCCGGCAGGCTGATCGGCTGCACCCAGCCGCGCCGCATCGCCGCGCGCTCGGTGGCGGCGCGCATCGCGCAGGAGCTGGGCGGCGAGCTCGGCGCGCGGGTTGGCTACAAGGTGCGCTTTACCGACACCGTGCGGCATGACACCGCGATCAAGGTGATGACCGATGGCATCCTGCTGGCCGAAAGCCAGGGTGATCCGCTGCTGTCGCGCTATGACACGCTCATCATCGACGAGGCGCACGAGCGCAGTCTCAATATCGATTTCCTGCTGGGCTATCTGAAAACGCTGGTGGAAAAGCGCGCCGATCTGCGCGTGGTGATTACGTCGGCGACCATCGACGCCGAGCGTTTTTCGAAGCATTTCAACGATGCCCCGGTGATCGAAGTGTCGGGGCGAACCTACCCGGTGGACATACGCTGGCGGCCCATCGAGCGCGAGGACGCCGCCACGCCGGCCAAAGGCGACAAAAAGGATCGCGACGCGCCCGACCAGATCGCCGCGATCCTCGACGCCACTGACGAACTCGCCCGGCTTGGCCCCGGCGACATCCTGGTGTTTCTGCCCGGCGAACGCGAGATACGCGACACCGCCGAAGCGCTGCGCAAGCACCATCCGCCCGGCACCGAAATCCTGCCGTTGTATTCGCGGCTGTCGGTGGCCGAGCAGGACGCGATTTTCAAGCCGACGCACGCGCTGCGCCGCATTGTGCTGGCCACCAACGTGGCGGAAACCTCGCTCACCGTGCCGGGCATCCGTTACGTGATCGACCCCGGCACCGCACGGGTGAAGCGCTATTCGGCGCGCAACAAGGTTGAGCAGCTGCTGATCGAGAAGGTGTCTCAGGCCTCGGCCAACCAGCGTGCCGGACGCTGTGGCCGGGTGGCCGACGGGGTCTGCATTCGTTTGTACGATGAGGCCGATTTTGCCAACCGGCCGCGCTTCACCGATCCCGAGCTGCTGCGCTCGTCACTCGCCGGCGTCATCCTGCGCATGAAATCGCTTGGCCTCGGCGATGTGGTGGGCTTTCCCTTCATCGATCCGCCGGGATCCCGGCTGGTGAGCGATGGCTATCAGCTGCTGGCCGAACTGCACGCGCTGGATGAGGCGGGCCAGTTGACGGCCATCGGCAGGCAGCTCGGCAAACTGCCGCTGGACCCGCGTATTGCGCGGATCCTGCTGGCCGCCGAATCGCTGCGCTGTGTGCGCGAGGTGCTGATCATTGCCAGCGCGCTGTCGGTGCAGGATCCGCGCGACCGGCCGATGGAACGCGCGCAGGCGGCGGATGAGAAACACAAGGTATTCGCCGACGAGCGTTCCGACTTCATGGGCTGGTTGAAGCTGTGGCGCTGGTACGAAGACCAGGTGCAGCACAAGAAAACCAATCGCCAGCTGCAAACTCTGCTGCAGGATCATTTCCTGTCGCCCCGGCGGATGCGCGAGTGGCGCGACATCCACAGCCAGCTGCATACGCAGGTCGCCGAACTCGGCCTGCGCGAGAACGAGCAAGACGCCGCGTACGATGCGATTCACCAGGCCCTGCTGACCGGCCTGCTCGGCAATATCGGCTTCAAGTCGGACGAAGGCCGCCCCAAGCCGGGCGAAGGGCGCGGGCGACCGGCTGAAGGCAATTATCTGGGTGCACGCGGTCTCAAGCTGTCCATCCATCCTGGCTCGGCGCTGGCCAGAAAAGGTCCGAAATGGGTGGTGGCGGCGGAGCTGACCGACACCGGGCGACTGCTTGCGCGCACCGTGGCCGAGGTGCGGCCGGAATGGATCGAAGCGGCAGGCCAGCATCTGCTTACGCGCATGTATCTTGAGCCGCACTGGGACAAGGAGGGTGCGCGCGTGGTGGCGTTCGAACGGGTGAGCCTGTACGGCATTACCCTGGCCCCCCGGCGCAAGATTCATTTCGGCCCCATCGACCCGGTGCTGTCACGCGAACTCTTCCTACGCGGCGCGCTGGTGGCGGGGGATTACACCACCGAGGCGGCCTGGTTCGCCCACAACCGTGCGCTGATTCAGGAAATCGAAGACCTCGAGCACAAGGCGCGCAAGTCGGGCGTGTGGCTGGATGAGGCGCGCATCTTCCGTGTGTTCGACGCGCGCATTCCGCCCGATATGCATAACGGCGCGGCGTTCGAGGCGTGGCGCCGGGACGCCGAGCGCAGCGATCCGCAGGTGCTGTTTCTGCGCCGCGAGGACATACTCGGCGAGGGTCTGGGAGCCGATCACACGCTGTTCCCCGAGACGATGACCGTCGATGGCGTGACGTGTGCGCTCAAATACCGCTTTGAACCCGGCCACGCGCTTGATGGCGTGACGCTCCAGCTGCCGCTGTACCTGCTCAACCGCATCGAAGCGGCACAGATCGACTGGCTGGTGCCCGGCCTGATACGCGAAAAACTCACTGCGCTGCTGAAGTTTCTGCCCAAGGAGACACGCCGCCCGCTGATTCCCCTGCCCGATACCGTGACGGCGTTTTTGAGCGTGGCGACACCCGGCGCAACGGAATTGATCCACGCACTGGGCGCGTACATCCGCAAGCGAACCGGTGCCGATCTGCGCCCGGACGACTGGACCGGGGATGTGCCGCCGCACCTGCGCATGAATCTCAGCGTGATCGACGATAACGGCCAGGAACTGGGCTGGGGGCGCGACCTGGCCGCACTGCGTCAGCAGCTGGGCGGGGCGGCGCGCATCACCTATGGCGGCGGTGCGGTGGACAGCGAATTCGAGCGCACCGGATTGACCGGGTGGGATTTCGGTGACCTGCCCGAGCAGGTGAAATTCAAGCGCGGCGGGCGCGAATTGATCGGTTATCCGGCGCTGATGGACAACGGCGAGAGTGTCGATCTGCGTCTGCTGGATACGGCCGAAGTGGCCGGGCGTGAAACCCGGCGGAGTGTGGTGCGTCTGCTGCGCCTTGCGCTGGCAGCGCAGTTCAAACAGCTCGAGCGGGATTTATCGCGCGAGGCAGCGCTGGCGCTTAAATTCCGGCATTTCGGTCGTGCTGACACCCTGGTTGCTGCGCTGCTCGATGCGATTGCCACCCGCGCGCTGCTGGGTGACGACGAAACGCCGCGTGACGAAAAAACCTACAACAAACAAAAAGAGCGCGCCAAGCCGCGTATTGCTGTGGTGAAACAGGCGCTGCTGCGTGATGTGGCCGAGATTCTCGATCTGCATGCGCAGGTGAGTGCGCGGCTCAATGCCAAGCCCCAGTTCACTGCCGTGATGCGCGACGAGACGGCACATCTGGCGGCGCTGCTGCCGAACGATTTCATCACCGCCACGCCCTGGGCACATCTGCGTGACTTGCCGCGCTATCTGAACGGCATCCTCAAGCGGCTGGAGAAGCTGCCTGCGGCTGAAGCGCGCGATGCGCGTGGCATGGCCAGCGTGCTGAAGCTGCAAAACAGATACCTCGCGCGGCGCGCCATGATCCAGGGCGAAGCGTCTGCCGGGCTGGAGGATTTTCGCTGGCAGCTCGAAGAACTGCGCATCTCGCTGTTTGCACAGGAACTGAAAACGCCCGCGCCGGTATCGGCCAAGCGGCTCGACAAGCTGTGGGATGCGCTGACCCGGCAGCCGCTGAATTGACTTGCCAGATGGCCACTGGATTGAGTAGGGTAGGCCGATGCATGAACGCCTTTTCAATGTGCCGAACAGCATTACCCTGCTGCGACTGCTGGCGGTGCCGGGAGTGGCCTGGCTGATACTGCACCGTCAGTGGGACGCCGCGTGCTGGCTGTTTCTGGCGGCGGCCCTGTCGGATGGTCTCGATGGCTGGCTTGCGCGCGCGCTGGGGCAAACCACACAGATCGGTGCCGCACTCGACACCGTGGCCGACAAGGCGCTGGGCGTGGTGACGCTGGTGATGCTGACGATCGAGGATGCGATCCCGCTGGGTGTCACCCTGGCGATCCTGCTGCGCGATACCGTGATCGTGCTCGGCGCGCTGAGCTATCGCGGGCTGGCGGGGCATCTGGAAATCCACCCGACGCGTCTGGGCAAGCTGCACATGTTTGCCGAGTTTGCTTTGCTGGCAGGCGTGCTGGCGGTGCTGGCCGGCTTGCTGCAAACCGGTATCTGGCTGAACGGGCTGTTTACCGCCGTGTTTGCGGTGGCGGTGATTTCCGGGATTCAGTACGTGTGGATCTGGAGCGCGAAAGCCCGTGCCGAAAAAATCGGCGCGCGCGTCAGGCGTGACTGACCTGGCCTGGCTGGACCTGGCCTGGCTGGGCGGGGTCCGCCGGGTCGGGCGCGAAGGGTAGCGGGGTCTGGCGTTCGGATTCGCAGCCGGATTTGATCCGGTACATGGCCGCGTCGGCTGCCCGCACCAACGTGTCTTCATCGCTGCCGTCGTCCGGGTACAGCGCCTGCCCGATGCTGGCTTCGATATCCAGCTGCAGGTCGCTGAAGCGGTGATGGCTGGACAGGCTGGCCTGGATTTTAAGCGCAGCGGCAATGCAGTCCTGGCGTCCCTGTACCCCGGCCAGCAGCACGATGAATTCGTCACCGCCGAGGCGGGCGACTGAATCGGATTCCCGCACACACGCCAGCAGCTGCTGCGCCACTTCCACCAGCACTGTATCGCCCATGTGGTGACCGTGCTGGTCGTTGATGTCCTTGAAACGATCCAGATCGACATACAGGATGCCGACCTTGCCGCCATAGCGCGTGGCATGGCGGATTGCCTGCTGCAACCGGTCGTAAAACAGCCGCCGGTTTGCCAGACCGGTCAGCGGGTCATGGGTGGCTTCTTCGTGCAGGGCCGCGCGCGAGGCTTCCAGTTCGGTCATCTGCTGCTGGATTTGACTCGCGTTTTCGCTCACCTTGCGCAGTGTCTTGCGTGCAATCAGCCCCGCCAGCACGATGGCCGCCACACCAAACACCAGCGTCAGCAGCAGGGTGCGCCGATAGATGGTTTGCGCCTGCTGCTGGGCATGCTGATTGGCCCGCTGATACAGCGCACGCATACCCGCCAGCTGTTCATTGAATGCCTGCTGGATCGGCACCGCTTCCTGTACCAAGAGCCTGCGCGCCTCGGCGTGGCGGTCGGCGCTGAGTAGATCCACCACGCGTTCCTGTACCGACTGGATGCCATTGACCAGTTGGGTCTGGGCGTCAAAGCTGCGCTGTTCGTCCGGGGTGAAACCCAGGTCGCGCAAGGCATTGCGGCCGCTGCCGACGAGAAATCCGGCGCGGTTGAATTCCAGAAAATACTGATCGCGCTCGAACGGGTCATCCGTCAGCGCCATGCGCAACAGCCGGTTGGTGCGCACATAGGCTGCTGCCTGCGTCTGGGTAATCAAATCGATCTTGCGGTTATGGTGTTCAACCACGGTGCTGATCTGCGCGCCGAGCATTTGCAGTTGCAGCACGCTGCTGAGCGTGAGACCGACGATCAGCGCAATCAGCGCCAGGAAAGCGCTGCCGGTCGTGAGATAAAACGCGCGGCGGATCGGCATGGTCGGCGTCAGGCTCAGTCAGGCTGATGGACTGCGTCGGTGTCCGGGATGCGGCCCTGCAAGCGGCGCAGCGCAGCGAGCACGTCGCGCGCGTGATGCGCAGGCTGCACCTGATCGAAGCGGCGGGCGATGCGCCCATCCGGCGCAATGATGAAGGTGTGACGCCGGGCGAAGCGCCACAGCCCCAGATTGAGCAGGCTGCCATAGGCGGCGGCCACCCGGCCACGCGGATCGGACAGGAGCGGAAAGGGCAGCGCGAATTTTTCGGCAAAGGCCCGGTGGGATTCGGGAGGATCTACGCTGACGCCGACGACTTCGGCATCAAGGGTGCCCAGCGTGGCGATATCGTCGCGGAAGTGACAGGCTTCACGGGTGCATCCCGGCGTGTCGTCGCGCGGATAAAAATACAGCACCAGCCAGCGGCCAGCGTAATCGGCCAGCCGGTGGGTCTGGCCGTGTGCGTCGGACAGCGCGAAGTCAGGCGCGGCCTGGCCTTCCTGCGGTGCAATTCCCGGTCGCACCAGCCATAGCCAGACACTGGCAAGCGCCAGCACAGCCAATAGCCCGCCGCTCATCAGTTTTATCATGGCAGTCTCCTCACCGAATCATAGCCTGTTCGCGCCACTGTCCAAACCAGACTTCAGCAGGAGAACCGCGGTGGTCCACGCCCCGGCGGCGAATTCGGTAGAATGCGCGCCACGCCCCGGTAGCTCAGTGGATAGAGCGACCCCCTCCTAAGGGGTAGGCCACACGTTCGATTCGTGTTCGGGGCACCACAGACGCACAGACGCACGCGCCGGCAGCAAAGCATCCGGTAAACATGGCTGAATCAATCTGAATATATGCATCCAGTCGATGACTGGAGTGGCGTCCCCACGGGGATTCGAACCCCGGTTACCGCCGTGAAAGGGCGATGTCCTAGGCCTCTAGACGATGGGGACCTGGACGACGGTGTGAACCGTCAACATGACTACTGTGGCTTGCGCCATTACTGCTTTCCGGACAACTGGGTCAGGGTTACGCCGAGGAGTAATCCGACGAATCCCAATGGTACCAGCCCGAGCCAGACTTCGGCATGAGCGTGACCATTCAGCATGGTCCAGAATCCAACTGTCAGCCCGACGATACTCAGTATCAACCCCAGCAATGTGGTGATGACGCCCAGTGTGTGCATCGAACTTCCCGTGGGTGTTGGTGGAGGTAAGCGGGATCGAACCGCTGACCTCTTGCATGCCATGCAAGCGCTCTCCCAGCTGAGCTATACCCCCAACGAAGCCGCGCATTCTATACACGCCTCGAAGGCTTGTAAAGCCTGTCAGTGCGTCGGGTCGGGGAACAGTTTGCCGGGGTTGAGCAGGCCCTGCGGATCGAACTGCTGTTTGATGGCGCGCATCAGCGCCAGCGTCGGCGGATCGATTTCGCGGTCGAGGAAACGCCGCTTTTCCGTACCGATGCCGTGCTCGCCCGACAGCGTGCCGCCCAGTGCCAGTACCCGGTCCATGATGGCGTCGAGGCTGGCGCGGGTGCGTGCCATCTCCTCCGCGTCGTCGGGATGCACCATCAGATTGACGTGCAGGTTGCCGTTGCCGGCATGGCCGAAGCTCACGATGGGAAGACGCTGGGTGTGTGCCAGTGCATCGACAAAATCGACAAAACCGGCCAGCTGCGTCACCGGTACCACCACGTCTTCATTGATTTTCAGCGGCGCAAACTGCTTGATGGCGTGCGACAGGGATTTGCGCGCAAGCCATAGCCGGGCAATCTCGGCGGCATCAAATGCACGGCGGATTTCGAGGCAGCCTGCGCCTTCCAGGGCGGCGATCAGGGCGTCGGTCTGCTGGGCCAGTCCGTCTGCCGTGCCGTCTGCTTCCACCATCAGCAGCGCCCGCGTCCCCGCAGGCAGGTCGCTGGCGGCACCGCTGGGACGGATCGCTTCGATGGCGCGCTGATCCATGAATTCGAGTGCGCGTGGCATCACCGGCTGGCGCATCACGCGGCCGACAGCATCGAGTGCGCTGCGGTTGTCGGCATAGCACAGGCGCAGGCTGGCGACGGCTTCGGGGGCGGGCAGCAGCTTCAGGGTCGCTTCGGTGATGAGGGCCAGTGTGCCTTCGGAGCCGACCAGCAGACGGGTGAGATCGAGGCCGGTAACGCCCTTGGTGGTGCGGCAGCCGGTGCGGATTTCGTCACCGCTGCCGGTGACGGCGCGCAGCCCCAGGACGTAATCACGCGTGGTGCCGTATTTGACTGCACGCGGCCCGGCGGCATTCATCGCCAGATTACCGCCGATCTGGCTGTACAGACTGCTGCCCGGGTCGGGGGGATAGAACAGGCCGGCTTCGCGCGCGATGCGATCCACTTCGGCGGTCACCACACCGGCCTCGACCACGATCAGGCGATTGTCCGGATCAAATTCGAGCACCCGCTGCATGCATTCAAAGCTGACCACGACGCTGCCGGGGCTGGGGACGGCGCCGCCGACGTTGCCCGAGCCGGCACCGCGCAGGGTCAGCGCAACGCGGTGCGCGCACGCCACGCGCACCAGTTCCACCACCGCGGCGTGCGAGTCGGGAAACAACACGGCTTCGGGTGTGCAGTGGCGCGGCGTTTCATCGTGCGCGTAGAGCGCACAGGTGGCGTCGTCGGCAAACACGCGGTCTTCCCCCAGCACCTGGCGAAACGCTGCGAGCACGGCAGGAGACAGCATGATGTGTGGCGAATCAGGCAGGGGAGACGGACAGCAGCCGATGCGTGTACACGACAGCATGTGGCTGCTCGCGACCAAAACACGGAATGAAAAGCATGACGCAACCCGGCTATCCAGAGGCTTTCAGTGTACCGCAGGGGCTAGCGTGACGGCGCGGGTTTGAACGGTGTGTGGGGCGCGCACGACGATGGACGCGTGAATATGGTTAAATCGTTTCATCTCAACAGCGTCGTCTGCGGGAGGGCATGCGTCATGGGACGGATCACCGGCTATGCCGGCCTGCACGACTACAACCGTGCCATACGCGACATTGCCACCAGCGCCGACTGGCAGTCGGGCCGCTTGGCGCGCCAGATGGGCCGGGTGGTGGCTGTCGCGGCGCGCTCCATGGGCGTCGGTCGGGTCGGCATCTGGTGTTTGCGTTCCGGGCGGCAGGTGCTGGATTGTGTCTGCCAGTTCGACAGCCGGTGGGGCCTGGTCAAGGCCGGGCAATCGTTGAATGCAGCAGACTGCCCAGCCTATTTTGCGGCGCTGGACCACAACCGCGTGCTGGCACTCAGTGATGCCCAGCATGACCCGGTGACCGCCGACCTCACCGCGACCTATCTCAAGCCGACCGGGATCGTTTCCCTGCTGGATGCGCCCATCTGGCTGGACGGCGAAGTCGTGGGGGTGGTGTGTCACGAACACTCCGGCACGCCGCGCATCTGGCGCGACGAGGACATGGCGTTTGCCGGTTCGATGGGGGACTTTGCCGCCATGGCGCTGTCGCAGGATCGTTACCAGCGGGTCGAAGGCGCACGCGAACGGCTGACCCGCATTATCGAGGCGACGCCCGACATGGTCGCGGTCATGTCGCCCACCGGCTATCTCATCCAGATGAATCCGGCCGGACGCAAGCTGTTGGGTTTGTCCGATCAGGTTGATATCACCCGCTACCGGAGCCGGGATTTTCTCGGCGAGCAGACGACCTATCTGCTCGAAACCGAAATTCGCCCGGCCCTGCTGGCGAGTGGCCGCTGGACCGGTGAAGCGCTGCTGCGCGAGGGCACACCGCTGGCCCTGCCGGTGTCGGTGGTGGCGCTGGCGCATCGCGATGCGAGTGGCGAGCTGGAATATTTTTCCGTCACCCTGCACGACCTGACGGCGCAGAAAACCATCCTGCGCCAGCTGGCGACGCTCAATAACGAGCTCGAAGCGCGGGTTCATGCGCGCACCCAGGAGCTGGAATTCGCCAACCGCAATCTGGAATCCTTCGCCTATTCGGTGTCGCATGATCTCAAGGCACCGCTGCGCGGCATCGAAGGCTACAGCCGCTTGCTGGCCAGCGAATACCAGGCCAGCCTGCCGCCCGAGGCGCGTGAGTACGTGGACCTGATCGCCCTGGCCAGCCAGCGTATGGACACCATGATCGAAGGCATCCTCGCGTATTCACGGGCGCAGATGCGGCAGATCATCCTGATGCAGACCGAGGTGCGGCCGCTGGTGCAGCAGTTGATCAGCGAATTCGACGCAGAACTGCGTACCGGCATCGAGTTCAGCCAGCAGATCGAAGCCGGCACGCTGCAATGCGACCGCGAAGGACTGACGCAGATTCTGCGTAATTTCCTGTCCAATGCCCTGAAGTTTTCGCGTCATCGCACGCCCCCCCGGGTGAAGATCAGTGGACAGAAAACTCCGGGCGGCTATCGCTTCGCCGTCAGCGACAACGGCGTGGGGTTTGACATGCAGTATCACGAGCGGATATTCGAGATATTCCACCGCCTCGCCAATGGCAATGGCGAATCCGGAACCGGGATCGGTCTGGCGCTGGCGGCGCGCGCGGCAGAGCGCATGGGCGGGCGGGTCTGGGCGGAAAGTGCTCCCGGTCAGGGCGCCACTTTTTATGTTGAACTGTATGACGGGATGACTGCATGAAACTGCTCTATGTCGAAGACAATCCGTTTGACCGTGACCTCACCCGGCGCGCGCTGTTGAAACAGCTGCCCCAGCTGGTATGGGACACGGCGACCGGCGTGCAGGACGCGTTGGAAAAGCTTGCAGCCAACTCCTATGACGTGCTGCTGCTCGACATGTGGCTGCAGGATGGCAGTGGACTGGATGTGCTGCTGCATGTGCGCCGTCAGGGCATCGATGTTGGGGTGGTGGTGGTGGCGGGTGCGGGGGATGAGGCGAGCGTGGTGCAGTTTCTGAAAGCGGGCGCGCAGGATTATCTGCCCAAGCACGGGCCCTATCTGGACCAGCTGGGCGAGCGGCTGGTGCGCGCGCAGCATCGGCACAGTCAGGCACTGCGTCCGGGTACGGTGTTGAACGTGCTGTATGTCGAATCCAGCCAGGATGACATCGCGCTCACCCGCCGCTATTTCGATCGCCGCGCGCCGCATCTCCATCTGGTGGTGCATGGCGATGCCGCTTCGGCGCTGGAGTGGATGGCCGTGCCCGGCAACCATGCGGACGTGGCCCTGTTGGATTTGCGCCTGCCTGGTATGAGCGGGCTGGAATTGCTGGCAGCGCTGCAAACCCGCTACCGGCTGCCGAGTGTGCTGATTACCGGGCGCGGCGATGAAGCCGCAGCCGCGCAGGCCATGAGCCTCGGGGCCGTGGATTATCTGATCAAGGAACACGGCTATGTGACGGCGCTGCCCAGCGTGATCGAGCACGCGCATGTGCTGGCCGCCTATGCGGCCTTGCGGCTGGCGTGTGCCCAGCAGGAGACGCCTGCTGCGTCCTGAAAGCAGGCCGGGTCGATCAAGATGAATTGATCAGGGCTGCCAGCGTTCGGGATGCGCCCAGTAACGGTCATTCAGCCAGTCCGGCACGGCTTTGTAGGTGTCCAGATCATAGGCATACAGCCGGTGGTCACCGGCATCGGCTTCGCGCACAAACGCCAGCGCGCGAAACGCCGCATCATCGAGTGCGCAGTCGGCGCGCACCCGCAGCAGCAGACGCGGCGCAACATAGAGTCGCACCCGGCTGATGAACTGCCGGGCATCATCGGCGCTGAGCGTATCCAGTATGGTGAGCCCCAGCGCCAGTGCGCACGGCTGCTTCAGCGTGTCGGGACGTACGCAGGGCGTGGCAGGCAGGGTGTCGGCCAGCAGTTGCGCGGCGAGGTCGTCGAGTGCACAGACGCTGGCGGGGTTGATCGTTCGCAACCGTGCGCGCAGCGGGTCAAGCGCGTCCATTGCTCAGGCGGGGCGCGCCACGCGGATCAGCCGGGTACCGGCGAGCCGGTCATGCAGGAACTGCCGGTCGCGATCAAACAATGCCCACACAAACCCCAGCCCGGCAGCCAGCAGACCCAGCCAGGCGAAGGCAAAGCGCAGCGCGGCTTGCTTGAGCGACAGCCGGTCGCCGCTTAGGCTGACCAGACGCACCCGCCAGGTCTTCATCGCCAGCGTTTGTCCGCTGCGCAGCCAGAATGCGCTGAAGTAGAGAAACAGCATGGCCAGCAGGTACACCTGGAACAGCGTATGCAGCCAGCCGGTTTGCGCATCGCGTGCCAGCAGCACAAAAGGCAGTGCGGAAATCATCAGCACCGCCGCAACCAGCAGCAGTTCATACACCATGACCGCAAGGCGGATGGGCAGCGAAGCGGCGGACAGTGCTATTGCTTTGTCTTGCATGGTGGTTTTATATTGCAGCCTGTTGCGACACTATGCCACAGGGGGTTCAGCAGGCTCACCTGTGCCAACCCTACAAAAAATGATCTGGAGAAGGCTCGATGCATATCGTTAAGCAACTGATGGCGATTCCCGGCGTCATTGCCGCAGGCGAATACGCTTACCGGGGGGACCGCTTTTCCTACGAAGGCGCGCTGACCGACGAATTCGCGCGCATGGCTTCGATCCTGTGTCGTGCCAACACGCTGTCGGTCAACATGCAATCCGAAATATTCGATTCGTTTGCCGAGAACTGCGGCTGTCGCCCAGTGCAGGGCTGGATCGCGCATGGCAATCAGGTCACGATCTGCGCGGTGGGCAATTACTTTGCCTTCATCGAAAACCGCAAGGAATTGCTCAACGACGTGATGACCATCATGCGCGCCAAGGTGGGCGACATCCACGACGATCTGCTGGTCAACCTCTATGCCAAGCTGGGCGGCGATACCCACGAAGCCCTGTATTGAAGCGGCCGACCATGGCCGCTGACTCTGATACCCATACCAAACCCCAAGGGAGCTGCAAATGAATCTGGACAAAATGATGGATCTGCCGGGCGCCATGGCGGCGTTCAGTTATTCCGACAAGGGTGACCTGCTGGCGCATGTGCTGCGTGAAGGCACCGATCTGACGCCGCAGGTGCTCGACCTGCTGGCACATTCCTGTGTCGCCAACCAGGCCATTGCCAGCCTGGAAGCGCGCGGCTGGGAAGCCGTCACCGGGCAGGGCGGGTTTCAGCCCTTGCAGGGTTTTTCGGTGGTGGGGCTGGAATGGTCGGTGGTGGTGAGTGGTAATCGGGGCGTGGTGGTCAAAAACCGTGACGTGGATTACGAAGCCACGCTGAGCGCACTGCAGACCGCCTGAGGACTAACCCATGTCGCTGAAAAGAATCCTGGTGCTGGATGGCGTCACGGCGGTATGCCGTTTTCGCGATGACGGCGCGGTCATGGAAGCCGAAGGTCTGCTGCCGCCCGAACTGATGGACCGGCTGGCGAAATTTGCCCAGTGGTATCGCCGCATGGTGTCGGGCAATACCGACATCCTGTCGCTGTTTTCGCAGATGCGCGGCTGGTCGCCGTCGCAGGGCTGGATTGTGCAGGGCTCGGCGATGACGGTGTGCAGCGTGGGCAATACGGTGTGCCTGTTTGACCCGAGCAGCGGCTCGCTGAACGAAATCATGCGGGCTCTCGGCGAAGCGTCGCACGAATAACCCCGTCGCTGCCCAACCGAACCCCTCCGTGCAGGAGGGGTTTTTGTTTGCAGTGGCCATGTGGGTTATGGGAAGACAGGCCCGGACTGGCCCCGGGAACCGCTTTCCTTGACCGGAAGCGGGCAAAACGATTACCCTCACGGGTTCACCCAACGAATTGATTTTTTACTGTTTTATGGAAGCCACTGGCGCCGAAATTGTTGTGCGTTGTCTTGCCGAAGAGGGGGTCGAGTTTGTGTTCGGCTATCCCGGCGGTGCCGTGCTCAACATCTACGACGAAATATTCAAGCAGGACAAATTCAAGCATGTGCTGGTGCGCCACGAGCAGGCGGCCGTTCATGCTGCGGATGCGTATGCACGTTCAACCGGCCGTGTGGGCGTTGCCCTCGTCACCTCCGGCCCCGGCGTCACCAATGCCGTGACCGGCATCGCCACCGCGTATATGGACTCGGTGCCCATCGTGGTGGTGAGCGGTCAGGTGCCCACCCCGGCGATCGGGCTGGACGCGTTCCAGGAAGTCGATGCGGTCGGCATCACCCGCCCGTGTGTCAAACACAACTTTCTGGTCAAGGATGTCAAGGATCTGGCGGCCACGTTCAAGAAGGCATTCCATATTGCCGCTTCGGGGCGCCCCGGCCCGGTGCTGATCGATGTGCCGAAAGACATCACCTTCCATAAAACGGATTTCAGTTATCCCGCGAGCGTGGAAATGCGTTCGTACAACCCGGTCATCAAGGGACACAGCGGGCAGATGAAGCGCGCCGCGCAGATGCTCGCAGAGGCCAAGCGCCCGATGATCTACGCCGGGGGTGGCGTGATCCTCGGCGACGCTGCGCCACAATTGCTCGAACTCGCCAAGCTGCTCGGCTTCCCGGTCACCAATACCCTGATGGGTCTGGGCGGCCACCCGGCGACCGACCGCCAGAACCTCGGCATGCTCGGCATGCACGGCACCTACGAAGCCAATATGGCGATGCAGCACTGCGACGTGCTGCTGGCAGTGGGCGCGCGTTTTGATGACCGTGTGATTGGCAATCCCGCACACTTTGCGCGCGAGCAGCGCCGCATCGTGCATATCGACGTCGATCCGTCGTCGATTTCCAAACGCGTCAAGGTCGATGTGCCCATCGTCGGTGATGTGAAGCTGGTGCTCGACGATCTGCTTGCCCTGCTGAAGCAGGCCAAGGCCCGCCCCGACGAAGCCGCGCTCAACGCCTGGTGGACCCAGATCGAACTGTGGCGCGCCAAGGATTGCCTGAAGTACAACACCAGCAGCCCGATCATCAAGCCGCAGGCCGTGGTGCAGAAGCTCTGGGAAGTAACCAACGGCGACGCCTTTGTTACCTCGGACGTCGGCCAGCACCAGATGTGGGCGGCGCAGTATTACAAGTTCGACAAGCCGCGGCGCTGGATCAACTCGGGCGGCCTCGGCACCATGGGCGTCGGCCTGCCGTATGCGATGGGCGTGCAGCTCGCCTTCCCCGACGCGCAGGTCGCGTGCATCACTGGCGAATCGTCGATCCAGATGTGCATCCAGGAATTGTCCACCTGCAAGCAATACCGCATCCCGGTCAAGGTCATTACGCTCAACAACGGCTACATGGGCATGGTGCGGCAGTGGCAGGAATTCTTTTACGGCAGCCGCTACGCCGAGTCGTACATGGAATCGCTGCCCGACTTTGTGAAGCTCGCAGAATCGTATGGCCATGTCGGGATGAAGATCGAAAAACCCGAAGACGTCGAAGCCGCGTTGCGCGAAGCCTTTTCCCCCGCGCTGAAGGAACGCCTGGTGTTCATGGACTTCATCACCGACGCGTCGGAAAACGTCTTCCCCATGGTCGAAGGCGGCAAGGGCTTGTCGGAAATGATTCTGGCGGAGGAACTGTAATGGACCGTCGCCACATCCTGTCGCTGCTGATGGAAAACGAAGCCGGTGCGCTGTCGCGGGTCGCGGGCCTGTTTTCTGCACGCGCCTACAACATCGAATCGCTGACCGTCGCCCCCACCGAAGATGCCACGCTGTCGCGCATGACCATTGTCACCATCGGTTCGGAAGACGTGATCGAGCAGATCACCAAGCAGCTGAACAAGCTGATCGACGTGGTCAAGGTGCTCGACCTGACCGAAGGCGCGCACATCGAGCGCGAACTGATGCTGGTCAAGATCAAGGCGGTGGGCGCCGGGCGCGAGGAAGTCAAACGCACCGCCGACATTTTTCGCGGCAACATCCTCGATGTCACCGAATCGATCTACACCATCGAACTCACCGGCACCGGCTCCAAGCTCGATGCTTTTCTTGCCGCCATTGATGCGTCGCTGATCCTCGAAACCGTGCGCACCGGCGCATCGGGTATCGGGCGCGGCGAGCGCAGCCTGAAAATCTGAAGCGGCGCCGCCTGCCCCCAGCTTTCTCTAACCAGCTTTCACTAACCAGACTGCACCAAACTCAGCCTTCTCCAAACTCAAAAACAGGAACTGCCATGAAAGTGTATTACGACAAGGATGCCGACCTTTCCCTCATCAAGAAGCGCAAGGTCGCAATCATCGGCTACGGCTCACAGGGCCACGCCCACGCCAACAACCTCAAGGACTCCGGCGTCAAAACCGTGGTTGGTTTGCGCAAGGGCGGCGCGTCGTGGGACAAGGCGAAAAAAGCCGGCATGACCGTCAAGGAAATCGGCGAGGCGGTGAAGGATGCCGACTTCGTCATGATCCTGCTGCCGGATGAACTGATGGCTGCGGTCTACCATGAAGACATCGAACCGAATCTGAAAAAGGGCGCAACGCTCGCTTTTGCCCACGGTTTCAACGTCCACTACAACCAGATCACCCCGCGCGCCGACCTCGACGTGGTGATGATTGCGCCCAAGGGCCCCGGCCATCTGGTGCGCTCGACCTACACCCAGGGTGGCGGCGTGCCGAGCCTGATCGCGGTGTATCAGGACAAGTCGGGCAAGGCGCGTGATCTGGCACTGTCGTATTCGTGCGCCAACGGCGGCACCAAGGGCGGTGTCATCGAAACGACCTTCCGCGAAGAAACCGAGACCGACCTGTTCGGTGAACAGGCGGTGCTGTGTGGCGGCTGTGTCGATCTGGTGAAAGCCGGTTTCGAAACGCTGACCGAAGCGGGTTACGCGCCTGAAATGGCGTACTTCGAGTGCCTGCACGAACTGAAGCTGATCGTTGACCTGATGTACGAAGGCGGCATCGCGACGATGAATTATTCGATCTCGAACAACGCCGAATACGGCGAATACGTCACCGGCCCGAAAGTCATCAACGCGCAGTCCAGAGCCGCGATGAAAGAAGCACTCGACAACATCCAGAACGGCAACTACGCCAAACAGTTCATCCTCGAAGGCCGCACCAACTACCCCGAGATGACCGCGCGTCGCCGCCTGAACGCCGAGCATCCGATCGAAGTCGTCGGCGCCAAGCTGCGTTCGATGATGCCCTGGATCGGCAAGAACAAGCTGGTCGATCAATCGAAGAACTAAGCAGGGGCCAGGGGTCGGGATTCAGGGGTCAGGGATTTTTTGTGCGGCTGCGCCGCGCTGTTCCTTGCGTTCCGCCCGCTGAATCCTGATCCCTGAATCCTGACCCCTAAAATGACTCATCCCCTCATCGCCCGCGAAGGCTGGCTCATCCTGCTGGCAGCATTTGCCGCTGCCGTGCTGGCGACTTTTTTCCTCGGTTTCTGGTCGATCCCGTTCTGGATCTGGGCCGTCTTCGCGCTGCAATTCTTTCGCGATCCGGCACGCGTTCCGCCGGCCGACGCCGATGCCGTGATTGCCCCGGCCGATGGCCGCATCGTGGTGGTGGAAAAAACCCGTGATCCGTATCTGGATCGCGAAGCGCTGAAAATCAGCGTGTTCATGAACGTGTTCAACGTGCATTCCAACAAGAGCCCGGTCGATGGCGCGGTCAAGGGGCTCTGGTATCACCCCGGCAGCTTCGTCAACGCCGATCTCGACAAGGCGTCCACCGAAAACGAGCGCAACGCCCTGTGGATACAGGCGGCACGCGGCGATGTCACCAGCGTGCAGGTGGCGGGTCTGATCGCGCGACGGATCCTGTGCTACGTGCGTACCGGCGATACGCTGGCGCGTGGCCAGCGCTATGGCTTCATCCGCTTTGGTTCGCGGGTGGATATCTACCTGCCAGTGTCCGCACGCGCCGAAGTGTCGATCGGGCAAAAAGTCAGCGGCGGGCGTACCATACTCGCACGCTGGTAACGGCTGCCCCCATGCTCGAATTCAATCATCGCAAGTCCGACACCCAGCACGCGCGCATGCGTGACCGGGGCATTTATCTGCTGCCCAACCTGTTCACCACCGGTGCGCTGTTCGCCGGGTTTTACGCCATCGTGCAGGCCATGAATGGACGCTTCGAGCACGCCGCGGTGGCAATTTTCATCGCCATGGTGCTCGATGGGCTTGATGGCCGGGTGGCGCGCATGACGCATACGCAAAGCGCCTTCGGTGCCGAATACGACAGCCTGTCCGACATGGTGTCGTTCGGCGTGGCCCCCGCGCTGGTGATCTACGAATTTGCCCTGCAGGGCATGGGCAAGCTGGGCTGGATTGCGGCTTTTGTCTATTGCGCCGGTGCGGCGCTGCGTCTCGCGCGCTTCAATACCCAGATCGACACCGCCACCGACAAGCGGTTTTTCCAGGGCATGCCCAGCCCTTCGGCCGCGGCGCTCATCGCCGGTTTTGTCTGGGCCATGGTGGAATACGGCGTCGAAGGCAATGACGTACGCTGGCTCGCAGCGGTGATCGCCCTGTTTGGCGGGCTCACCATGGTCAGCAACTTCCGCTACTACAGCGGCAAGGAAATCAACCTGCGCAAAAGCGTGCCCTTCTTCGTGATGCTGCTGGTCGTGCTGGTCTTTGTGCTCATTTCCTACAGCCCGCCCGAAGTCCTGTTCGGCGGCTTTGTCCTGTATGGCCTGTCGGGCTACGCCGATGCGGTGATACAACGCGTGCGACGCAAACCGGCTGGCTGAGGAAGCGCTGATTTATTCCGTTCGTGGTGAGCTTGTCGAACCATGAATGGAATAAATCAAACAAAATCAACCTGGTTAAATGCCCCCTTCGACAAGCTCAGGGTGAACGGACGGAATCGTTCAGCGCTTCCCTGAAACACGGACTGCTTGCAGCCCGCGTAAAAATGCATACAATTTAGACCATGTCCAGTTCGCGCCTTTCCGCTTTTGCCTTTTGCCTCACGAACGTCCTGTTCGGCGGCCTGCTGCTGCGCGTCACGCGCACACATTGAACCCCCCTCCCCGGTAGTACCCCCGCGTTGCCAGCCCAGGGCTGGCAGCAGCCTTATATAATGCGTCGGCCTCTACGCCCCGCCGACACCCATGGAGCCTGCCATGAACGACCGTTTGTTTATTTTTGACACCACCTTGCGCGACGGCGAACAAAGCCCCGGCGCGTCGATGACCAAGGACGAGAAACTGCGCATCGCGCGCCAGCTGGAAAAACTCGGCGTCGATGTGATCGAAGCGGGTTTCGCCATCGCCAGCCCGGGTGACGCCGACGCGATCCACGCCATCGCCAGCACCATCAAGGAATCGACCGTGTGCTCGCTGGCGCGTGCCAACGAGCGTGACATTCACGCCGCGGGCGGCGCGATCAAACCAGCGAAGCGCGGCCGTATCCACACCTTTATCGCGACCTCGCCCATCCACATGGAAAAGAAGCTGCGCATGTCGCCGGATCAGGTCGTTGAGGCAGCGGTCAAGGCAGTCAAGCTCGCGCTCGAATACACCGACGATGTGGAGTTTTCCGCCGAGGATGCGGTGCGCTCGGAAATGGATTTTCTGGTGCGCGTCTACGACGAAGTCATCAAGGCCGGCGCCAAAACACTCAACGTGCCCGATACCGTCGGCTACAGCATTCCCGCGCTGTGGGGCGAGCGCATGCAGCAGCTGATCGCGCGCGTGCCGAATTCCGACAAGGTGGTGTGGAGCACGCATTGCCACAACGACCTCGGCATGGCGGTCGCCAATTCGCTGTCCGCCGTGATGAACGGCGCGCGCCAGGTCGAGTGCACCATCAACGGCTTGGGTGAGCGCGCCGGCAACGCATCGCTGGAGGAAATCGTCATGGCGGTGCGCACCCGCCGCGACGTGTTCAACTGCGACACCCGCATCGACGCCACGCAGATCGTGCCTGCGTCCAAGCTCGTCTCCACCATCACCGGCTATCCGGTGCAGCCGAACAAGGCCATCGTCGGTGCCAATGCGTTTGCGCATGAATCCGGCATTCACCAGGACGGCGTGCTGAAGCACCGCGAAACCTATGAAATCATGCGCGCCGAAGACGTGGGCTGGAACGCCAACCGCCTCACCCTCGGCAAGCTATCCGGCCGCAATGCCTTCAAGACCAAGCTCGGTGAACTGGGCATCGTGCTCGACAGCGAAGAAGCGCTCAACACCGCGTTTGCGCGCTTCAAGGATCTGGCCGACAAGAAGCGCGAAATCTTCGACGAAGACCTGCAGGCACTGGTCTCCGACGAAGGCTACGCCGCCGCGCACGAACGCTACAAACTGGTGTCGATGAAAGTCTGTTCCGAAACCGGCGAAACGCCACGCGCCCACCTCGTCTTCACCGACGACGGTGCCGAATGGCAGGCCGACGGGCTCGGTTCCGGCCCGGTCGATGCCGCGTTCAAGGCGCTGGAGTCCGTCGTCGAGAGCGGGGCCAACCTGCTGCTGTACTCGGTCAACAACATCACCAGCGGCACCGATGCCCAGGGCGAAGTCACCGTGCGCCTCGCCAAGGGTGGGCGCGTCGTCAACGGGCAGGGCGCGGACACCGATATCGTCGTTGCCTCTGCCAAGGCCTACCTGCACGCGCTGAACAAGCTGGATGCCAACCGCGAGCGCGCGCATCCGCAGGTGTAGACAGCTGAAATCAAAAACGCCCCGCTTAGCCGGGGCGTTTTTCAGGGTGGCCAGTCAGCTGTTGAAGAAAGTCTCCCCGCGGCCACTTGTTTGATGTGTGCAATGTTTAGTAGTGAGTCGGCAGCTAATGACTCGTAACGGTTATTCAGGCTGCCCTAGTCAAGACCTGATTGTCGCTTTTTAGCGGTTTTCCGCATACCAAAAACAGGCCGCTAAGCTGTCAAGGAAAGAACCCAAAACACCCATAACCAGCTTTGTCCGAGCCGGCTATGGTAGCGTTCGAATCAGCGCGAACTAGCAAGCTGGCGTTAATAAAAACCTAACAACGCATGACTCTTGGGGGGGGGTAACGATGGTAGTCGAGATAAAAAATTATGTGGTGGTTTTTATTGGCCTTGCGCTTGCCATAACTCTTGCGCTATTGCCTGGGGCTTATATTCTTCGGGCCGTAATTGCTGTGCCAGTTATTGGTGTTCTTGGCTTTCTTGTTTTTCTTGGGGTCCGGACAAGATGGAACAAAGCTAACGTTATAACGGCTGTAGTAGTGCTGCTGGTTCTAGTTGCTATAGGGCCAAGCGTGTTGCTAATAGGCGGCCTTCTTTACTTACTCGTGGCATTTATTGCCATGTTCTTTTTCCCTACAGCGATTAATTTAGGTCTCAGCTATTTAGCGGTTCAGCTGTTACCGAATCGTCGCATCATAATCATTCCGGTTTTCTTGATTGTCTCACTTGCGCTTGCATTCAATGTTCGGATTCCGGGAATGTTGAATGACTGGTTTAACTCAAATCAAGTGCAACAGAATTCGGTGACAAGGCCCATACAGTTAACTCAGAATGAGCCGTTGCTCTTAGTCTCGAACGTAGAGAGGATTTCCTTCAGAAACTCCCCGCATGAGCCAATTGGACTCGGAGGAAACGAAGGTTGCGGGTGCTTTTATTGGACCTATCCAAGAACGATCACAGAAGACATTGAAGATGCCTTACAACGTAACGGAATACGCTACGCAAAGAGTGGCAATTCTCGTCACATTCTCGTGGTCGACTCGCATGAAAGGGATGGCATTACATTTTTGGAAATCAATCTATGGGATGGCCCACAAAAAACAGCAAGTTATAAATCACGACTGCGCTCTTACTATCAACACGAAGAAGGTTTCGGAAAGGGACATGCAAAGGACGTGGATTATCTGCCCAACCGGTTGTTATTTCTAGCGCAAAACAGCCTTTGGAATCACGCGTTGTCCTCTGTTACTCACGCAAAAACCTCGCACCCGATTAGGGACTTTCTAGAAAAATCTATCCGTGTCATTTCTCCGCCAGGGCAAAGGCTGGTTGGAACACAACCGACTAAAGTTATGGGTGAAATTGAACCCCTTAGGACATTTCAACCATATATTGGGAAACAGGACTACGCCGAAACAATTGGCCCCGTCGAGGCTGGATGTGGGAATAGGATTAAAACCGGTCTTCGATACGATACGAGAACACCTGGAGAAATTGCGCTTACAGGAGACACTGTAACGTTTAGAGAGGGTACGGAAAGCTTTACTGTATTGGTAAAAAGGAACGTTGAAAGAGTGATATGCACCAATAGCGTGGTCTATGTTATCGGCGCGCTAGCGAACCAAGAAATGCGAATCCAGAAATTTTCTCCACGGGGAGAGCTTTTGGCGGACCACGTTATTACATTACATATAGAGACTTTTGTTGGGTTTCCCCGCAAACGCATCATCGAGTTCTCAGAACTAGGCGGGCGCTATGAATTCACGCTCCTCGATATTGCGGATGAGGGTTATTACTATGCTGTCAAAGGTGCGTACCGCATTTGCGCGCCGCTCAACAATCAAGCAATAAAGCCGGGAATGGTTTCGTGAATTCGGGCCATACACCGGCAAGTTTTATACAGTCTCCCAATCTGGTGCCGCCAGGCTAATGGCTGCTTCGGGTGAGAAAGCGACGCTTATACCGTTCAGCTGAAACTTCCGCTCATGGCCGCTTTGCCACCAATGACAGCTTCAACACCAGATTCCGTTTCTAGCCCGTCATCGGCAAGACTTTCGGCCTCCATTGCAACAGCCAATTCCGGATACCCGTTGTTATGCCGACCGCCGCGACGGCGCACTGAATTTGGCGTAGTAAATCGCCGCAAAGAAAAACACCACCGACAGCACGATCTCGGCTGAGGCCAGCAGCTGCGACAGGCCGCGCTCGCTCCAGGCGCGCATCACGCCTTCGCTGAAGTACATCAGGATCAACATCGGCGACCATTGGTAGGTGTAGCGCCGGCCTTTGAGGATGCCCATCAGCGGCAGCAGCAGGGGCAGAGTTTTCAGCACCAGCCAGGAGCCGCCCGGGCGGATCGGCGCGAGCCACAGCTCCCAGGCGAGGCAGACGAAAATCAGCGCGATGAGGCTGGCGCTGGCGATGAATTGCAGGGGTTTCACGCGGGGCGGCTCAGGCGGCGCGCCGGGCGTATGGCGTGCGTCATGCCGCCAGTTTCAGCGCGGTTTCGGCGAGCCGTTTACCGAGCGCGAGACACAGTGTGCGCTCTTCGTCGGTGAGCGGCTTGTCGTCGCCCGCGCCGGCCCAGTGGCTGGCGCCGTAGGGCGTGCCGCCGCTGGACGTGGTGTTCACTTCGGCCTGCGTGTAGGGCAGGCCGACGATGACCATGCCGTGATGCAGCAGCGGGATCATCATGCTGGTGAGCGTGGTTTCCTGGCCGCCGTGCAGGCTGGCGGTGGAGGTGAAGACCGCTGCGGGTTTGCCGACCAGCGTGCCCTTGGCCCATAGCGCGCCGGTGGTGTCGAGAAAATATTTCAGCGGCGCGGCCATGTTGCCAAAGCGGGTGGGCGAGCCGAGCGCGAGTCCGGCGCACTGTTCCAGATCGGCGAGCTCGACGTAGGGCGCGCCGTCGTCGGGCACCGGCGGTTCGGCCACCTGGGTGCGCGCAGCCACTGGTGGCACGCTGCGCAGCCGCGCCTGCGCACCAGCGACCTGGTTGACCCCGCGCGCGACCAGCTGCGCCATGCTGCGCACGCTGCCGTGTGCGCTGTAGTACAGCACCAGGATGTCGATCATGTGCTGGTCCCGTCGGCGCTGTTTTCGCTGGCAAACAGAGTGAAGTCGATGAGGTCGAAGCTCGAGGTGTGTTCGAGACGCCGACCGAAGGTGAGCAGGTATTGCCGGGGGGGATGCCACAGCTCGGCGTCCATGCCGCTCTGATAGACAAGACGCGGCAGCAGCAGCCGGTCGGGCTGTTTCCGTTCGGCCGGCACATACAGCGCCGGCTCCGGGCTGCCCTTGTGGCGACCGCGCAGCGGCCGCACCCACACCGGCTGTATCATCGGTGACAGGCGTTCGATGCCGAGTTCTACGCGTCGCGTATCGTCCATGCGTACCCAGCGGATCACCGCCAGCGACCAGTGTTCGTCCGGCTCGGCGTCGCCTTCGATGCGGGGACGCAGCGCCAGCGCATCCCCCACCTTGAGATTGAGCGGCGCGTCCGGTGTGGCGCTCAGGGCCAGTCCCGTGGCGCTGTCGTTGCGCAGCGTCCAGAGGCTGGTGAAAAATTTCGCAGGGCCCGCCCCGATCGGGGTGGTGTCAGCGATCAACGCTGAATCGGGGTCTTCGTCCTGCGGGGCCGCAGCTTGCAGCAGGGCGTTGTCGAGCAGGCGGTGGATGGCGCTGACACCGGCCACCACCTCGATGGCCGTGCCATCGGCCGGATAGCGCTGGAAGCCGCGCTTGGCACCGGTGCGCCACAGCATCAGCAGGCGCTTGCCCAGCGTCAGGCTGAGTTCGCCCTCCATGGCGGGATGAAAGCCGATGCGCCGTGGTGATTCGCCCGTGCGCATGCGGATCAGGGCGTCGTGCAGGGCGCGACAGAGCGCGTCGGTATCGAGCCACAGCGGGGCGTCGGTGCCGTCCGCCTGGGCGGGGCTGCGGTCACTGTTGGCCGGCACGGCGAAGCCGCAGGTGTCGGGTGCGCGGGCGGCCGGATGCAGCTGCGCCAGCCGGGCCAGCTGGTCGAGGTAATACTGGGTATGCAGAAATTCGCTGCGATTCATGCGCGGCGGATCGGCCAGCGCCAGCAGCAGCGTCTGCCGGTATGCCACGCTGGCGGGCACGGTGTCGCCGCTTTCGGTTTCGCTCATGCCGGCAGCCTGTACGCTGCGATAGAGGCTGTGCATCTCGTGCCACAGACCGGCGGGCGGCGTGCCGTAGCCCAGGTAGCAGGCCGCCATCCAGTCGCGCAGTGCGGCCATCAGACGCGCGCTGAATTCCGCCTGGCGTCTGGCGTGGCCGCGCCCGCTGTGCTGGCTGGTCAGGCCTTGCAGCAGTCCTTTGTAGGCCACACAGGTTTCCTGCATCAGCGTGCGCAGCAGCGTCGACGCCTGGCGCTGCTGGGCCAGCGGCGGCACGCCGGCGTCGGTCATCAGCGGTTCGAGATTGGCGGCCGCGCGCATCACGGCGGGATGAAACAGCAGCAGCAAGTCCTGTCGGGTAGTCAGGTCCAGCGTCAGGCGGTTCAGCCCATGCAGCGCCGTTGCGAGCAGCTGGCCGGCGTCGAGCGGGCTGGCAAAGGGCAGATGTTCGAGCCACTGCGCCAGCGCCTTGGGTCGCGCTTCGAACGGCAGGCGCAGCGCTGGATCGGGGGCGGGCAGGGTCAGCAGGGACATATCAGTCGAATACTACCGTTTTGTTGGCATACACCAGCACCCGGTTGTCCAGATGCCATTTCACTGCGCGCGACAGCACGACCTTTTCCAGATCGGCACCCTTGTGGATCAGGTCGTCGAGGCTGTCGCGATGCGAAATGCGCGCCACGTCCTGTTCGATGATGGGGCCGTCGTCGAGCGTTTCGGTGACGTAGTGCGCGGTGGCGCCGATCAGCTTGACGCCGCGTTCAAACGCACGGTGATATGGCTTGGCGCCGTGAAACGCCGGCAGAAACGAGTGATGGATATTGATGATGCGCTGCGGAAAATGGCGGATGAAATCGGCCGACAGCACCTGCATGTAACGCGCCAGCACCAGAAAATCGATATCCAGATCGCGCAGGATCGCCAGCTGCGTCTGTTCGGCTTCCTGCCGGGCGTCCCGGTGCACGGCCAGATGCTGATACGGCACATGGTAGGCGTCGGCCAGCCAGCGCGTGTCTTCGTGATTGCTCAGCACGAGCGGCAACTCGCAATGCAGTTCGCCGCTCTGGTAGCGATACAGCAGGTCGGCCAGACAGTGATCAAAGCGCGAAACCAGCACCGCCATGCGCGGCTTGCGCGCCGATTCGGCCAGCCGCCAGGCCATGCCGAAACGCCCGGCAATGGGCTGAAAGGCAGGCGGAAATTCCGCCAGATCGAGGTCAAACCCCTCCAACTCCCACTCCACCCGCATCAGGAACAGTTTCAGTTCCGCGTCCTGGTGCTGGTCGGCGTGCTGGATGTTGGCGTTGTGCAGCAGCAGGAAATCGGCAATGGCGGCGACCAGCCCCCGCTGGTCGGGGCAGGCAATCAGCAACACAGCGGTAGCGGGCATGGGTTCAGGCAAACAGGTTCTTTGGCCGCATCATAACCAATATTCCCCTGTGCCGGGCAGGGCTGTTTCGCGCGGCACACGGCTTGTTCGGGGCGGGGCGGCATTGAATCCGCGCCACGGCCATGGCCGTGACGACGCTGCGGTGACCGGCGGAGGACGTGCCGGTCAGTGGCTAAAGCGGACATTGCGCAAGAATGCGGCATCGCTGGCGCAAAAAAATCCCGGCCCGGCTGGCGTACCCGGCCCGCCCCTCGCGCATTCAAAAGCGTGCGCGGGCATTTCGCGCCGACATCCCGCATCCCGTCGTCTGGCTGTGCAATTTGCAGGCAGCTGGACAGGCAAAAACCTTGATTTGCCTGAGGATTTTTTCAGCCCGGCAAAATGTGTCGGCAACCATGTCGAATCGGGTTGACATGACAGGCGATGTACCTAGAATTTGTATTCGACTTCTGTTCCAACCACTAGATGTTGTGCATAGTTAGGTGGACGGAAGCTGGGAAAGCTGTGCACAGGGTGTGGATAACCTGCCCGTTTACAGTCATCACATTCGCCCACCAAGGAGCCCCGCAGATGTTGTCAGTCGCCGCCGATACCCCCCAAGCCACTCCCGTCCCGCCGCTGGAATCCGCCGATCCGGTGGTGATCGACACGCGCTACGCCGACTACAAGATCATCCGCCGTAACGGCGCGGTGGTCGGCTTTGCGCCGAACAAGATCGCCATCGCCGTGACCAAGGCTTTCATCGCGGTGCAGGGCGGGCAGGCGGCGGCGTCGGCGCGCATCCGCGAGCTGGTCGAGACCATCACCGGCCAGGTGACCCAGGCGCTGCTGCGCCGCAACCCGGCGGGCGGCACCTTCCATATCGAAGACATCCAGGACCAGGTCGAACTGGCGCTGATGCGTTCGGGCGAACACGAAGTCGCGCGTTCGTATGTGCTGTATCGCGAAAAGCGCACCCAGGAACGCGCCGCGCAAAAGGCCGCGGGCGCACCCGAGGTGCAGCTGCATGTGATCGAAGACGGGGTGAAAAAACCGCTCGACACCGCACGGCTGGCCGCACTGCTGGCCGACGCCTGCACCGGTCTGGGGGATAACGTCAAACCCGCGCCGATCATGCAGACGGTGTTGCGCGATCTCTACGACGGCGTGCCGATGGCCGAAGTCGAAAAGGCGCTGGTGCTGGCCGCGCGTTCGATGATCGAACAGGACCCCGGCTATTCCTTCGTCAGCGCGCGCCTGCTGCTCAACTCCATCCGCCACGAAGTGCTGGGCGAAGCGGTGATGCAGGCCGACATGGCCACCCGCTACGCCGAGTATTTTCCGGCGTTCATCAAGCAGGGCATCGCTGCCGAATTGCTCGACGAAAAGCTCGCCCAGTTCGACCTCGCGCGTCTGGCCAAAGTGCTCGACGCCGACCGCGACTACCAGTTCGGTTATCTGGGCCTGCAAACCCTGTACGACCGCTACTTCCTGCATATCGAAGAGTCGCGCATCGAACTGCCGCAGGCCTTCTTCATGCGCGTGGCGATGGGCCTGTCGATCAATGAGATCGACCGCGAAGCGCGCGCCATCGAGTTCTACCAGGTGCTGTCGTCGTTCGACTTCATGAGCTCGACGCCGACGCTGTTCAATGCTGGCACGCGGCATTCGCAGCTGTCGAGCTGCTACCTCACCACCGTCACCGACGACCTCGACGGCATTTATCAGGCGATCAAGGAAAACGCCATGCTGCAGAAGTACGCTGGCGGCCTCGGCAACGACTGGACCCCGGTGCGCGCCATGGGCGCCCGCATCAAGGGCACCAACGGCAAGTCGCAGGGCGTCGTGCCCTTCCTCAAAGTGGTCAACGACACCGCCGTCGCGGTCAACCAGGGCGGCAAGCGCAAGGGCGCGGTGTGCGCCTACCTGGAAACCTGGCACCTGGATATTGAAGAATTCCTCGACCTGCGCAAGAACACCGGCGACGACCGCCGCCGCACCCACGACATGAACACCGCGAACTGGATCCCGGATCTCTTCATGCAGCGCGTGATGGAAGGCGGCGACTGGACCCTGTTTTCCCCCAACGACGTGCCCGACCTGCACGACCTCTACGGCCGCAAGTTCGCCGAGGCCTACACCGAATACGAGCGCAAGGCGGATCGCGGCGAGATCAAGGTATTCAAGCGCATTCCTGCCACCCAGATGTGGCGCAAGATGCTGTCGATGCTGTTCGAAACCGGCCACCCGTGGATCACCTTCAAGGATCCGTGCAACATCCGCAGCCCGCAGCAGCACGTCGGCGTCGTCCACTCGTCCAACCTGTGCACCGAGATCACGCTCAACACCAACGACCATGAAGTCGCCGTGTGCAACCTCGGTTCGGTCAATCTGGTGAATCATCTCAAAGACGGCGCACTCGACCTGGACAAGCTCAAGACCACCATCCACACCGCGATGCGCATGCTCGACAACGTGGTGGACGTGAACTACTACGCCGTCGGCAAGGCGCGTAATTCCAACCTTAAGCATCGCCCCGTGGGTCTGGGCATCATGGGCTTCCAGGACGCGCTGCAGGAACTGCGCGTGGCCTACGCGTCGAACGAGGCGGTGGAATTCGCCGACCGCTCGATGGAAGCCGTTGCCTACTACGCCTTCTGGGCGTCGACCGAACTCGCCGCCGAGCGCGGCCGCTATTCCAGCTACGAAGGCAGCCTGTGGAGCCGTGGCATCCTGCCGCAGGATTCGCTGAAGCTGCTGGCCGAGGAGCGCGGCGGCTATCTGGAAGTGGACACGAGCAGCA
>JAJXUA010000101.1 GCA_021783275.1 Pseudomonadota bacterium | reverse complement strand
TGACCTCGCGTTCCAGTGCTTTGATGCGCTCGCGCTCTTCGCTGGTGACGCCGTCGCGCAGCCCGGTATCGACCTCATGCCGTTTGACCCATTCATGCAGGGTATGGGGCGAACAGCCGATCTTGGGTGCGATGGACTCCACCGCCGCCCATGGCGAGGAATACTCGCCTCGGTGTTCCTGCACCATGCGCACCGCGCGTTCGCGTACTTCGGGGGAATATTTGTTCGTCGTGGGTTTCTTCATCATGGCTCCATTCTCTTGGGAAAAGGAGCCTCCTCAAAATCCGGGGCGGTTCAGTTTTGCGATTGGGGCCTTACCGGTTCTTTTTTTATGCGGGGGACTTGAACGAGCCGCCGCATATTCATATTGAGCGGGACGACGATATTGCGAAAATTTGGCTCAAGCCCGTGCGTTTGCAAAGTAGCGGAGGATTCAGCCGCGCTGAAATTGCCAAACTGACTGCCCTGGTGACCGAACACCAAAACGAATTACTGGAGGCGTGGAATGCTTACTTTAAAAATTGAACTCGAAATCCCGGCTGTGTTGAGCGTCAGCACTACGACAGATACCCTCGCGGTCGATCTGGATGATGGGCGCAGTCTGTCCGTACCGTTGGCCTGGTATCCCCGGTTGATGAATGCCACACGCGAGGAGCGCGAGGCTTGGCGTCTCATTGGACGGGGGCATGGCCTGCACTGGGATGCTTTGGACGAAGACATTAGCGTCGAAAACCTGCTTGCTGGCCATCGATCAGGCGAATCGCAACATTCCTTTGAGCGTTGGCTTGCATCTAGAAGCGCGACGGCTTGACCATTAGCCCCCCAACGCGACCTGCTCCGGCCCTGCGCCGCTGAGCTGCCGCGCGCAGATGGCGCAGGTGACCAATGCGCTCAGTTCCTCACGATAACAATTTATAGAAGTGCCTTACAGTTATCTCTTGATAGTTCGGGTTGAGTCAGCCAGCGTCTTGGTGACGGCGGTGGTACATGTTCGGCGTCTGCTGGATGATAAGGCCACGCAGGAACGATTACGGGATGTTTGACCCCACGCAGCCTGCTCGTTACGATGCGGCATACCTGACACGGGAGCCTGATTTGCCCGGCGCATTCTTTACCCGCATCAGCCTGGTCGTTCTGGGGCTGATGCTGGGTTCCACACCCTTTGCCGCCCCTGCTGCCACGCAATCCCTGCAATGGGAAAGCAACGCGCTGGCGGATTTTGCCGAACCGGTTGCGGATCCGGCGGTGCAGACCGATGTATGGCAACGCATACGCAGCGGTTTCAAAATCGACGACACGGCTTTGCAGAATCCGCTGGTTGCCACGCACACTGACTGGTATGCCAACCGCCCCGACTACATGCGCCGCATGGTCGAGCGCTCGCGGCGCTATCTGTATCACATTGTGCAGGAGCTGGACCGCCGGGCGATGCCGATGGAGATTGCGCTGCTGCCAATGATCGAAAGCGCATTCAATCCCACGGCGCTGTCGCGATCTGCGGCATCCGGCATCTGGCAATTCATTCCGTCTACTGGTCGGCTGTATGGCCTGAAGCAGAATGACTGGTATGACGGGCGACGCGATTTCACGGCGGCAACCCATGCTGCGCTGGATTATCTGGGCAAGCTGTATCTCGATTTTGGTGACTGGCAGCTGGCGCTGGCGGCGTACAACTGCGGCGAAGGCTGTGTGGCGCGGGCGATTCAGAAAAACGCAGCGCTGGGCCTGCCCACCGATTACGCCAGCCTCAGCCTGCCCGCCGAGACGCGGCACTATGTGCCCAAGCTGCTGGCAGTGCGGCAGATGATACTGGCATCCGCGCAATACGGCATTACGCTCGATCCGCTGCCGAATCAACCCTACTTCGACCAGGTGACGGTGCATGCCAGCATGGATGTGCAGTCGGCCGCGCGGCTGGCCGGGGTGAGTCACGATGAATTTCTGGCGCTGAATGCGGCCTTCCCGCGCAAACTCATCCGTTCCGACACACCGGTCAATCTGCTGGTCCCCGCCGGACAGGGTGATGCTTTCGAGCGCAATCTGCAGGCAGGCGACTGGGACAGCTGGCAACCCTATACCGCGGAGCGCGGCGAGCGTCCTGCCGCGATTGCCCAGCGGCTGGGCGTGAGCCTCGCCCGGCTGGAAGCGCACAACCAGTTTCACCTCAAGCGCGGGAAATTTTCGCAGACGCAAACCATCCTGGTGCCGGTTAAAGGCCGCGCTGCCACCGCACCCGTCCATGCGCCGCTCACTATCACCGCTTACATCGTGCAGCGTGGCGACAGCCTGTTCGCGATTGCCCGCAAACACGGCCTCAGCGTGGCCCAGCTCAGCGCAGCCAATCCGCAATTGACGGGGCCGCTGCAGGCCGGACACATCCTGAACCTGCCGGGTGGCAGCCAAAGTGAAGCACAGGCAGACGCCACGCCGTTGGGCCCGGTGGTGTTTCACCCGCGAGCGGAAAAAACTCCCGCCGTCCGCCATCATCAGGTGCGGCGTGGCGACACGCTGCATGGCATCGCCCAGCGCTTTGATGTCAGCCTGGCTGATCTCAAATCGTGGAACCCGCGCCTGCGAAACACCAGCCTCCTGCATCCCGGGCAGCGGATTACCATCAAACGGCACTGACCGCTGATCGGGCCGTTTCAGGTCTGCTGCGCCACCCAGTGACAGCGCACGCTGTGCCCCGCCCCTGCCATTGTCACTTCCGGATACTGTTCGCGACACACCGCGTGCACGTGCGGGCAACGTGGGTGGAAATGGCAGCCAGCGGGCGGGTTGAGCGGCGAAGGCTGGTCGCCTGCGAGCCGCGTGGTTGAAACTGCGGGGGCGTCGATGCGCGGCACCGCCGCCATCAATGCCTGGGTGTAGGGATGGCGCGGAGCATGCAGCACACGGTCAGCGGGCCCCGATTCGACAATGCGGCCGAGGTACATGACGGCGACGTGGTGCGCGAGATACTCGACGACGGCCAGGTTGTGGGTGATGAACAGATATGTCAGGCCGAGTCCGCTTTGCAGGTCTTTCAGCAGGTTGAGGATCTGCGCCTGTACCGACACATCGAGTGCGCTGGTCGGCTCGTCGCAAATGACCAGCCGGGGGGATACGGCAAGCGCGCGCGCAATGGCAATACGCTGCCGTTGACCTCCGGAAAACGCGTGCGGATAGCGGCCTCCTGCATCGTCAGGCAGACCCACTTGCTGAAGCAGGCGTGAAACCGCCTCACGCCGTTGCGCAGGCTCGCCCACCTGTAACGCATCCATGCCTTCGAGCAGGATGTCGGCCACGCGCATCCGCGGGTTAAGCGAGCTGAAGGGATCCTGAAACACCATCTGTGCCTGCCGTCGCAGACTGGTGAGGTTGGTTTGCGTCATGGTGACCGCGTTGATCTGTATCTGCCCGGCGGTCGGCTGCACCAGCCGCAGCAGGGCCTTGCCGACGGTGGTTTTACCGCAGCCGGACTCGCCCACCAGGGCGAGCGTTTGACCTGCGGCTATGGTCAGGCTGACATCGTCCACCGCACGCACGTGACCCACGGTGCGCTGGATGAAGCCGCGCCGCAGCGGAAAATGGACCTTGAGATTTTCAACCCGCAGCAGATCGGGTTCCGCTTCGCGCACAGCGCTAGCGTGAGCTCCGGTATCAATCGGCGCGGCGGGCGTGTCGGCATGATGTGCGTTGGCTGTCACGCCCGCCCGCGACGCAAGCGGCTCAGGCAACTGCCCGGCAAAATGGCAGCGCACCCGCTGCCCGGCCATGATCTGCCAGCCAGGAGATTCCACCCGGCAACGCTCGGTGGCATACGGACAGCGCGGGGCGAAGCGGCAACCATGCAGCGCATCGGTAAGCTTGGGCACCTGGCCGGGTATGGTCGTCAGGCGTGCGCGGTCGCCAGTGCGCGGCAGCGCCTGAAACAGCATCCGGCTATAGGGGTGCTGCGGCGTGGCATAGAAATCTGCCCGGCTGCCCTCCTCCAGCAATTCGCCCGCGTACATCACCCCCACCCGGTCGGCGTTTTCGGCAACCACGCCCAGATCATGCGTGATAAGCAGCATGCCCATGTTCTGCCGGGTTTTCAGCTGGCGCAGCACATCCAGCACTTGCGCCTGAATGGTCACATCCAGCGCCGTGGTCGGTTCATCCGCGATCAGCAGTTCGGGCTCGCCGGCCAGCGCCATCGCAATCATCATGCGTTGCCGCAGGCCGCCGGATAATTCAAAGGGATAGCTGTCGAGACGCCGCAGCGGGTCGGACACGCCGACCGCATCGAGCAGGCCGCGCGCAGCCTCCCACGCGTCCTGCCCACGCAGGCCGCGATGCAGCGCCAGCGCTTCGGCAATCTGGTCACCTGTCCTGATGACAGGATTCAAGGCCAGCATCGGCTCCTGAAATATCATCGCCATGCGGCCACCGCGCACGCGCCGCATGGCCTGCTCAGGCAGGGCGCGCAGATCCGTGTCCTGAAGCCGGATTGCGCCGGACGCAATGCGCCCGCCATCGGGCAGCAGGCGCATCAGGGACAGGGCGGTCATCGATTTGCCGCAGCCAGATTCGCCCAGCAGGGCATAGGTTTCACCGGCGGCAATCGCGAACGACACCCCATCGACCACCCGTGCACCCCCGATGTCGGTGACGAGATTCTCAACCTGCAGCAAGGCGGTCATGCGCGTGCTCCCATGCGCGGATCGAACGCATCGCGCACGCCGTCGGCAAACAGATTCGCCGCGAGCACGAGCGCGAACATGAAGCCAAACGCGGCACCCAGCTGCCACCACACGGTGGGTTCGCGCGCGAGTTCCAGTCGCGCGCCGTTGATCATGTTGCCCCAGCTGAAGGTCGAGGGATCGACGCCGACGCCGACGTAGGAGAGCACGGCTTCGGCGAGCACCAGCCCGGAGAAATCGAGCACGACGGCAATGAGCACGAGGTGAAAAACGTTGGGGAAGATGTGCCGCGAGAGGATGCGTGCGCGGGAGACGCCGAACGCGCGCGCGGCGTCCACATAGTCGAGCGTCGCGAGTTTGAGCGTTTCGCCGCGCAGCAGTCTGGCGAGGCCAGTCCAGCTCGTCACGCCCATGATGAGGCACAGCGCGAGCAGGCGCACGTCGGCGCGGGCGGCGGCGGTGTCGAAATAGTCGGCGTGGTTTTCGATCAGTACCTGCACCATGAGTACGGCGGCGGCGATCAACAGCACGCCGGGGATGGAATTAAGCACGGTGTAAACGTATTGAATAACGTCGTCGACCCAGCCACGAAAATACCCGGCGGCGATGCCAAGCGCGATGGCAATCGGGAGCGTGACGAGCGTGGTGAGCGTGCCGATGAGCAAGCCGGTGCGGATGCTTTTGAGCGCGATGTAGAGCACGTCCTGGCCGACCTTGTCGGTGCCGAGAACGTGGTAACCCGCCGAGAGTTGCACCAGCGCGCCGACGGTCATCAGGAGCAGCGCGCTGACGACGAAGAGCGTGCGCGCGGGGTAGTCGGAGTCGCCTTGAACAGCGCGCTTCATCCAGCCCGTGAACGACAGACCATGACGGCGCGCGCGCCAGAGCCCGACGACGAGCAGCAGTAAAACGGCAACCAGCAAGCCCTGCAATTTTCCCAGCGCGGCGCGCTCAATTACGTCGCGGCTGTGGTCGGCTTCGTTTTGCAGATGCGCGCCGCCGAATGCCAGACGCGGGGTGTCGCGCACGGTTTTACCGTCACGCTCGATGAATTCCTTGGCGTAGAGCCGGGTCGCGAGCGGCGCGGAATAGGTTTTTTCGGTATTCGTGCGCAACCCCCCGACCAGCGCGTCAAAGGCGGAGAGCACCTCGACGCCGTATTGCGGCGCGTCGGGTGGGCTGTCGGCGAGACGCTCGCGGTAGTGCAGCGAATCGAGCAAGCCGACGACGACGAAAGCCGCGAGCACCACGACCGCGCCCATCGCCATCGGCCGCCGCGCGACCCGTCCCCAGGGTTCGTGCAGGTGTTCCTGCCGCCGCACAAAAATCGTCAGGCCGACGATGACCGCGACCAGCGCGAAGACGAGTGCGTCGCTCCAGAGGATGACGGGTTGCCAGGTCATTGCAGCCGCACCCGCGGATCCGCCCACGCGTACGACAGATCGGTGAGGATCAGCCCGACGATATAAAGCACCGACCCCAGAAACACCATCGCGCGGACGATGGCGAAGTCCTGCGCCTGAATCGCGTCGATCGTGTAGCTGCCGAGCCCCGGGATGCCGAAGAAGGATTCAACGATCAGGCTGCCCATGAACAGCGTCGGGATGACGACGACCGCGCCGGTCAGGATCGGGATCAGGCCGTTTTTGAGCACATGGCGAAACAGCACGCGCGTCTCGGCCAGCCCCTTGGCGCGTGCGGTGCGCACGTAGTCCTTGTTGATCTCTTCCAGAAAGATCGTGCGGTACCAGCGCGAGCCGCCGCCGATGCCGCCGACGACGCCGACAAGCACCGGCAGGATGACGAATTTCCACGCATCGAGCCCACCTGCGTAGCCGGAAATCGGCAACAGATTCCACAGCTTGGCGATGAAATACTGCCCGGCGATGATGTAGAACAAGCCCGAAATCGACATCAGCACGACGCACAGCACCACGCCCCAGAGATCGAGATAGGTCGCGCGGAAAAACACCATCAGCAAGGCAAAACTGATGTTGACCAACAGCCCGATGATGAACACCGGCACGGCGATGGCGAGACTCGGCCACATGCGCGTCTTGATCTCGGTGCCGATGTCGCGCCCGTCGTCGGCGCGGCCGAAGTCGAAGGTGAACATCCCGGCCGAGTGCTTGAAGAAGATCGTGTCAGTGAGCGTTGCTGCGCCCTGTGCGTCGGTGTTGACGAACAGCGGCTTGTCGTAACCGCGCTCGGTTTTCCAGCGCTCGATGGCGTCTTGGGTGACGTGCTTGGAGCCGAGCTGCAGGCGTGCCATATCGTCCGGCGTGTTGACGACGAAGAACAGCGCGAAGGTCAGCAGACTGACGCCGATCAGGATGGGAATGGCATAGAGCACGCGGCGCAGGATATAGGCCAACATCAG
>JAJXUA010000100.1 GCA_021783275.1 Pseudomonadota bacterium | reverse complement strand
CCGTAGGGCGGATGAGCACCCTGAAGGGCATAAACTCCGCGGTATGTGAGTCGCTCATTCGGCGGATAACGCTGCGCTCATCCGCCCTACAGGGAACTAACCGGACAAGCGCGGAATAAGCATGGGCCTGTTTCTCTATCAAGCGCGAACCGGCAAGGGCGAACTGCAGAAAGGCCGCTTTGAAGGCGCGAACTCGGCTGAAGTAGCCGACCATCTGCTGGCGGCCGGCCTGATCCCGATCGACATTCAAAACCTGCCCGATCCGGTCGAGTTCAACCTGGGCGAAGTGCTGGGCAAGAACCGCTCGCAGTCGATCGGTCTGGTGGAGTTGCAGCTGTTTTCGCGCCAGCTTCACACCATGCTGCGCGCCGGCGTGCCGATACTGCGCGCGCTGACCAGCCTGCGCGAATCCAGCATCAATCCGGGGTTTGCCCGCGTGCTGGCCGATATCAACGATGGTCTGGGGCAGGGGCGCGAACTGTCGATGTGCCTGGCGCGCCACCCCAAGATTTTCGACAGCTTTTATCTGGCGATGGTCCGCGTCGGCGAAATGACCGGTCGCCTCGACAACGTGCTGGACCGTCTCGCCGTGCATCTGGACTTCGAACGCCGCGCACGCGAAATGGTGAAAGGCGCGATCCGCTATCCGCTGTTCGTCGTCATCGCGCTGATGGTGGCCATGCTGGTGATCAACCTGTTCGTCATCCCCGCGTTTTCCAAAGTCTATGCCGGGATGAATGCCGAACTGCCGCTGATGACGCGCTTCCTGATCGCCACGTCCACTTTTACCCGCGAATACATTCACTTTCTGATTGCCGGGGCAGGCGTAGCACTGCTTGGCTTCATCGGCTGGAAGGGCACCGACCGGGGCCGCTACAACTGGGACCGCTTCAAGCTGAGGATACCCATCGTCGGCAAAATCCTGCGCAAATCGGCGCTGGCGCGCTTTGCCCGCAGCTTCGCGCTGGCCTCCAAATCGGGCGTGCCGATCCTGCAGGTGCTGACCGTGGTCGCGGCCGTTGCCGACAACCGCTACTACGCCGACAAGATCGGCAACATGCGCGAAGGCATCGAGCGCGGCGAATCGCTCTTGCGCACCGCCACCCTGACCGGCGTCTTTACCCCGGTGGTGCTGCAGATGCTGGCCGTCGGCGAAGAAACCGGCGAACTCGACAACCTGCTGCAGGAAATTGCCGTCATGTACGAGCAGGAAGTCGAATACGAAATCTCCACCCTGTCGCAGCAGATCGAGCCCATTCTCATCACCGCGCTGGGCGCGATGGTGCTGGTGCTGGCCTTGGGCGTATTCCTGCCGATCTGGGATATGGGATCGAAAACCTTTGGTCATTAAGCCGTTTCGAATGCAGGCACGCATTTTCCGTGCCTGTTTATCCGGAGATCGCTGAAAAAGCCTCAAGTCCCTTCTAGCGTCGCCGATAAGACTTCCATGCACCGCATGGGTGCGGATAAATTTCGGAGAACGCAATGAAAATTCAATCGCTTGTTCAAGGCCGTCGGATGCGTGGTTTCACCATGATCGAACTCATCGTGGTGATCGTGATTCTCGGCATTCTGGCTGCGGTCGCGCTGCCGCGCTTTACCGGTATTCAGCGTGATGCGCGTATTGCCAAGCTGAATGCTGCGCGCGGTGCGGTGCAGGCAGCAGCGGCGATGGTGCATGGCACCGCGCTGGCGCGTAGCGGCCAGGGAAACATTCCAGCGGTAGGAGCGTGCGGCGTTACCAATGCGACTGCTGCGGGTGGCGGTACGATTTGTACCGAAGCGGGCGTCATCAACATTGTCAACTGGTACCCTCAAGCCACTGCTGCCAGCATTATCAGTGCCGCTGGTTTAGTGTCCACTTTCCCTGCAACTAACGCAGCCCTGAACGTCGAGCAATACAACACAACAGGTGGCGGTGGCGGGGTTGGAGCTACCCTTACTATTCAGGTTCAAGGAGGAGTAAATGCGCCTACTTGCTCGTTTACCTACCGGCCTTCAAGTGGCGTTGCAGGGTCTGCTGCCGTTATTAGTCCAGTCAATACAGCAGGTTGTTAATTGAGGTCACGCTATGCGAGTTTCTGACCGCGGCATTTGCCGCGGTTTTACCTTTGTGGAACTGGTGTTAGTGATGACTATTGCTGGAGTGCTGGCGGCAGTGGCAGTGCCACGTATGGTTGATCGCTCGGCGTTTCAAACACACGGTAGTGCGGCTGAGATTCGCACTGCCCTACGGTATGCGCAGAAGTTGGCGCTGGCGAAAAGTCGCGAGGTTTGCGTAAACACGACAGCGACTCCGGATTTGAGACTCACTTTCAATCCGACCGTAACAATTGGCGCTCCCTGTGCAGCACAAGTGATTCGGCCAGATGGTAGTAGCCCGAACTACACGGTAACGCCGCCTGCTGGAATTGCCTTGGCGCCTGTCATAGCGTTTCGTTTTAACGCACAGGGGCAGCCAACCAATAATGCAGGCGTGATTTTAAATGCCGTCACGATGTTAACCGTGGGTGGCAGTGCGCAAGTACTGATAGAGCCCGAAACCGGCTATGTGCATTAAGACTTCTTACAATCTGCGAGTTGAGTGCGGCCTCACGCTGATCGAGTTGTTGGTTTTTATCGTCATCGTTGGAATTGCAGCAACCGCTATTCTGGGCGTATTTGGCAGTCTCACTAGAAATTCCGCTGCCCTGTTGCCGGAGAAGCAAGCGCAAGCCTTTGCGGCCAGCAAACTGGCTGAAATCATGGCGCAGCCTTTTGTTAATGTTGGTAGTTACAACGGCGTAACTGCCATGACTTTTCCTGACAGCAGCACCGTTTCAAGCTTGCCGGGCTATACCTTGTTGATTTCAGTTGGCCCTGCTGTGATTACAAGCGGGCCTCCTGCAGGAGCTATCCCTGTTGCTGATAGATTACTGGTGACGGTTGTTGTACGTGCGCCTAACGGTGCAGTGGCTAGTATTCGTGGAATACGGGTTCGTTAGGCATCATGAAAATAAAATCCACCATGTACACCCCTTATATAAAAGCTTGTGGTGGCTTTTCGTTGATTGAAATGATTGTGGCGATTACGGTGATGGGCATACTCAGCGCTTCCGCTGCGGTATTTTTACGCGGGCCCATCACGAGCTATTTCAATACAGAACGGCGAGCGACACTGGCGGATGCGGGGGGTCTGGCGATGTCGAAGCTGGGTCAGGACATTTCAGGTGCCACAGTCACCAGCGTGACGGTTCTTCCTCCGCCAGGAGGGGGCGGGTTTAGGTTTCGGATTGCGATGCCCGTACCTGTTACTTATATCTGTAACGCGACAACTCGCACATTGCGGCGGGTGACAATTGCACAGAACAATCTGCTGGCTGAAGGTGTTTGGAGTTGTCAGGTGCGTCGTCAAGCGCTTCCTCCGCTCGGTGCCGTCCCGCTGGGTGAATTGATTGCGGTGGAGCTAAATCTTCGAAGTCAAGATGCCGCTGGAAATGATATGGGCGACCGCTTGAGTCTTATCCGTACTTTTCGCGTCGGGCCATTGCAATGAGACATCACCAGCATGGATTTGCCCTGATCGCCGCAATCGTGCTGATTGTGGTATTGGCCGCATTGGCTGGATTTGTGGCGTCGATGGTGGGTGGGCAAAGTGCCAGTCAACAACTCGAACGTACAACATTTATCGTTGAGGCTGCGGCGCAAACGGGGATAGAGTGGGGTAGAAATCGAAGGCTGGCCGGCGCACTAAACTGTGCTTCGAGCCCAACATTTGTACTCACTTCTGGAAGTCTTAGCGGCATTCAGATTACGGTTATTTGTGGCGCGACCAATAAAATCAGTTCAACTGCAAGATTTGGCGTTGTCGGCAGTCCGGATTTTGTTGAACGCAACATAACCGAGCCATGAGGCTCAACGCCCCTTGCTTGTTATACTCGCCGGCACTTATCCCCATCCATGACTTCTCGTTTGTTAACCTGGTTCAAACGCAAGCAGCAGAACGGCTATCTGGCGATTCAGGCCGGGGCGGGTTTGCTATCCCATGCTGAACTGAGTTGGCAAAATGGCCGCCCGAATCTGAATTCATGCATCAGCCGTCAGGAAGATGGCGATTTGGTGAAAAGCTGGAGCGTGTTCAGCAGTTCGCCGGTGCCGGTTGGGGTGGTGCTGTCGGCGGGCGAGTATCAGCTGCTGCCGATCGATGCGCCGCCGGTTCCGCCCGAAGAAATGAAAATGGCGGTGCGCTGGAAAATCAAGGATCAAATCGAATTCCCGGTCGACGATGCCACGGTGGACGTGATCCGTCTGGAATCGGGTGCGGAGGCGAGCGGCAAGCTGCTCGCCGTGGTGGCGCATAACCGCGTGCTGAAAAAATACATGGAACTGTCCGAGCGCGCCCACTTCAATCTGGTGGCGATCGATATTCCCGAACTGGCGCAGCGCAACATCGCGGCATTGCTGGAAACCCCGGACCGGGTGCTGGCGCTGCTCTCGTTCACCCCGCAGGGTGGTCTGCTGACGGTGACCCGTAATGGCGAGCTGTGTTTCCACCGCCGGCTGGAGTGCAATCCGGTCGAAATGATGGAGCAGGATGCCGAGCGCCGCAGCGTGGTGTTCGATCGCCTCGCGCTGGAGTTGCAGCGCAGCCTCGATCACATCGAACGCCAGCACAGCGGCTGGCATCTCGACAAGATCGTGCTGGCGCCGCCGCCCGTCGTCCCCGGGATGGCCGACCACCTGCGGCAGCAGCTTTATTTGCCGCTCGAACTGGCCGATCTTGCTGCGCTGTTTCCCGGTCAGCTCCCGCACGATGCAGACAAGCTTTCAGCGTGCTGGTTTGCGCTGGGCGGTGCGTTGCGGCGCGAGGATAAAGCGCTGTGAGCCTGCAACAGATCAATCTGCTGAACCCGCAGTTGCTGACGCCGCAGGTCGCCTTTTCCAGCAAAACCATTGCGTGGACGCTGCTGGGCGTGGTGGCGGTCGGTCTGCTGGTTTACGGCTGGGTGGAGCGCAATGCCGGCGACATCCAGCACCAGCAGGACAAGGTGCAAGCGGTGCGCGACGAATTGCAGGCCAAGATCGATGCGCAAAGCCAGCCATCCGAGGATGGCACCACGCCGGAAGACCAGCACAGTCAGGCGGTCGCCGAAGAAAAGCGCCGGCTGGTGCAATTGCAGAAGCTGCAGATAGCACTGGGCGGCGTGAAGGGCGAAGTCGGGTTTTCTGCGCGTTTGCACGCCCTGGCCAACGAGGGCTTGCCTGGGGTGTGGCTGACCGACATCGAATTCGGCCGTGCGGATTTTCGTCTGACGGGGCGTGCACTGGAGCCTGCACGCATTCCCGATTACCTGGCGTTGTTGTCACGGCAGCCGGGCTTGCAGGATCTGCCGCTCAGCCGCTTCGACATCCTGCCGCGCAATGAAGAAAGCGGCGAAGAAACCGGCGAGGCGGCCGCTGTCCCGGGCGTTGCATTTGCGGTCAACCAATCAGGGGACGGCGAATAATGGATTCCCTCAAGCAGGCCTGGAAAACCTGGTCGATGCGGATCGACGCGATGAGCTTTCGCGAACGCATCCTGGTGTTTCTGGCGGTGGCGGGCGTGGCTTTTAGCCTGATGTTTGTCGGCTTGATCGAGCCTGCGCTCAAGCGCCAGGAGCAGATGCTGATGAACAGCGCGGCCTTGCAGGAAGAAATTTTCACCCTGCGCGGGCAACTGGCCAGCCTCGACCCTGCGAATCAAAGCGGCGCCAATACCGAACTGGGACGCTTGCGCGCGCAGGCCAAACTGATCGAGCAACAGGTCAAGGCCCGTGAAAGCGGCCTGATCGGGCCGGAAAAAATGATTGCGGCGCTCAAGACCTTGATGTCGGAACAGTCGGGTTTGACGCTCGTTTCCCTGGAAACCGCGCCCGGCAAGCCTGCCGTGACGACAAGCGATACTGAAGCGACCACCGATACGCCTGCTCCGCCCCCGCTTCCCGCCGAGCTGTTTTACACGCATGGCGTCACGCTGCGCCTGCAAGGCAGTTATGCCGAACTGACGCGTTACGTGGAGCGGCTGGAGGCCTTGCCCTGGACCCTGCAATGGGAGTCGGTGCGTCTGGATGCGAATGCGCATCCGCGGATCGAGCTCACGCTCAAACTGAATACGCTGAGCCGGGAGGCGACATGGGCGCGGCTGTGAAGCAGTCAAGCCGGCAATTCCAGTTGGCGCTGCTGCTTGCGCTGGCCACGGCCTGGGCTGAGGCGGCATTCGACCCGATGGCGCCGCCCACGACATCGGCAACTGCCGCCGCGGTTCCACAAGACCGTACGTTGGCCTGGATACGGATCAACGGACGACAATCCATCGCCTGGTATGGCGGGGCAGCGGTCAGGGTGGGGGATGCGGTCAACGGCGGCCGGGTGAGCGCCATCCGTGAAGATCATATTGTCATTTCGGGCAAGGGCGGAAGCCGCACAATCTATCTGCTCGAACGCATGCATTGATACGCGCGTATCTATCCGCGCAGAAGAAACGGGGAACTGAACATAATGAATAAATACATCGTCTTGGCTTGTCTGGTTTTGACGGGATGCGCCACCCCGGTCGGGCAGCAAGGTAGCGAAGCCATCCAGGCAGCGCTTGACCGGCCTGCAACAGCGCCGGTTGCCGCGCCGCCGGCTGCCGTGCAGCAGGCGGTGATGGACGCCGTGCGCGACAAACCGGTTGCAGCAAAACCCGCTGGCAGCGAGCCGCGCTTCAGTTTGAACGTGAACAATGCCAAGGCGTCCGAGGTGTTCATGGGGATGGTGACGGGCACGCCTTACAGCATGCTGGTCCATCCGGATGTGAGCGGCAACCTGACGCTCAATCTGAAAAACGTGACGGTGCCCGAAGCGATGGAAGCCGTGCGCGCCCTCTATGGCTACGAGTACGAGGTGCAGGGCAAGCGCATCATCGTGCAGTCGTCCGCGATGCAGGCGCGCGTGTTTCAGCTGAATGCCCTGGCGATCCAGCGCAGGGGCATGTCGGACATTCGTGTGGTGTCAGGCTCCGTCAGTTTGAGTAATAGCGCAGGCGGCAGTACAGGCAGCGATTCGGGCCCCGCCAGCGTATCCAAGTCTCTGG
>JAJXUA010000020.1 GCA_021783275.1 Pseudomonadota bacterium | reverse complement strand
ACGCTCGACGATCAAGGCGTTTTCGCCTTGTTGTGTTGTATTGCTGTGTGCGCTTGTATGGCGGGGTTCAGCATGGCTGGGCTCACTTGGCAAGCAGGCTGCGACGGCGCTTGACCGACCAGCCGACCAGTCCCAGGCCTGCCAGCATCATGGCGTAGGTTTCTGCCTCGGGGACAGGTGTGACGGCGGTGGTCAGGAACGTCAGGCCGACGAATTTTTTCTCGACAAAGGCCAGCGACGGGCTGCTGCCGGTCGCGGCGAGCAGCAGGTTTTCGATGGTGACATTCACGCTGCGGGCGCTGTTCCAGGTGGACAGGTCGGTCATCGCGGTGGCTTCCCAGTTGCGCGTCGGCACACCCGGCAGATTCAGCAGGCTGGTGGGGACGATGCTTGCCGTCATATCCACCAGCGGAGCCGCGGTGTCGAACACGCGAATCTGGCCGGAGACATCGGCACTGCTGCCCGAACCCAGCAACAGGTAATCGCCGCGTTCCAGCAGACTGGCCGAGGTGAACATCTGGTCGGCGTGCGCGGTGACGACAATATTGATGCTGGCGTCGGTGAGCGCGAACCCGGCCCCGTTCAGCGAACGGACTTCAAAATCGATCGGGGTGAAGAACAGGGTATCGCCAGCCACGCGGGGCGTGCCAAACAGGCCCAGCAAGCTGTCGTCGAAACTGAAATCCACCGTGGCACCCGACAGCGTCACGGAGGCGGCCAGTACAGCGCCGGTAAAAGTCTGGCCGATCAGCAGGGTGCTTGCTGCCAGCAGGTTCACGCGTTTCATGGAAATCTCCTTTGAGGATGTTGTGAATCGTCACAATCGCAACCAAGCCTGCGATCGATGGGCTTAAGTAAAGCCCGGGCGCACTGCGCCCGGACAACCAGGCTCAGCGCACACCATCTGACGTTGCGGATAAAAACGCAGCGCCAGAATGGCGTGCGCATGAGATATCGCCGGACGAATCCGGCGAACAGAATAAGGTCGGGGTATGGGAGATACCCCTTCCAGGCGTTCAATGACAACGCCAACTGCTTCACGCGCACTGCTTGCTACTTTTTTTGCTGCTTTTTTTAGCTCTGGTGATGCCGGGTCCAGAGTGTTGCTGCACCGCCGGACTCAAGCCGGTCGGATGCATATTCCTGGCAATACCTGGAACCAGGCATCACATCAGACGCACGCGGGACGGGTTGCAATAGGGAATGCGGCGCAACACCGTCGCGGCGTGCGCATGACAGTCGTTGATCCGGAGACCACGACCACAGGACAGTCCAGCCGAGGGGCTGGACACGGATGCCTGACCTGCCGGCATCCACTGCTATTCACGCGCACTGCACACTACTGTTATGGAACTGCTTTTTTAACTACATGACTTCGGCTGCGGTCCCCGAATCGAACGTCCGGTGGATCAGCAACTGGAAGCCATCTTAGAGAAGGAATATTGCAGGGACTCGGGGCAGGATCAGGCTGCGGATGAGCTTATCGGCTCATACGGCAGGAAGACACAGAGGATGCAGACGTCTGGATTGCGCTTCTGGATTGCGTTACGTCAGCGCGGGTTTGCCGGTCTGGCCGGCACGCTCAATGCGCACCGCCCGCTTCAGCGCACGCAGGGGAAACAGGTTTTCGGGGAAGCGCCCGGTTATGCCAGAACCTGCATCTGACAGAGGGGTTCAGGGCGAACTTCAAACATCGCGCTCTCGGCGATCGGCACATGCATGACGGCACTCAGCGTCACCGCCAGTCCCACCTGCCCCATGCTGTGCAGGCCATATTTCTTGAGCTTGCGATACAGCGTCCGTTCCGAAATGCCGAGCTTGTCGGCGACGACACGCCGGTTATCCAGCTGCGCCATCAGTTTGCGGATGTTCATTTCCTCGATCTGCGCGAGGCTGAGTTCCGATTCTGCAGACGCCGTGTCATCGCTCACGCGCCGGGTCGGCTGCGAGACCCGGTTCTGTTCCAGCCCCGGATCGATCCGGTCGGTACTGCGACGGCCAAAATTGACGGTTACGCCGTCTGCACCGGGCGTCGTAAGTTTTGCAAACGTTGCGGGTTCGCCTTCGGTACAGAGACAACCGGGCAAATGCTCGAAGCTGATGTCTGCGCCCTGGATGATTCCATGCTTGCACTGTGCGCTCGCCTTGATCAGCACACTGCGCAGTTCCCGGATATTGCCGGGGTAATCGTGAGTCAGCAGCAGGTCGAGTGCATCCTGCGCCAGGCGGTACACCACGCCCATTTCCTTGCTCAGACGGTTGAGGATGATTTCGGCTATCGGCCGGATGTCCTGTTTGCGATCCCGCAGCGGCGGCAGGGTCACTTTGTAGCCCACGATGCGGTAATACAGATCCTGACGGAAGCTGCCTTCGCGCACCATCGCCGCCAGGTCGCGATTGGTGGCGCTGACGATGCGCACATCGCATTTCAGTGTGGACTCGGAACCCAGACGGCGGAATTCGCCGCTATCGAGCACACGCAATAATTTGCTCTGCATGGCCAGAGGCAGATCGCCGATTTCATCCAGAAACAGCGTGCCGCCATCAGCCAGTTCAAACAGCCCGCGCTTGGCCCGCACGCCGCCTGTGAATGCGCCTTTGTCGTACCCGAACAATTCGCTCTCGCACAGGCTTTCGGGTATGGAGGCACAGTTCAATTCCACATAGGCTTTTTTGGCGCGACTCGAATGCTCGTGCAAAAACCGCGCGGCCAGTTCCTTGCCGACACCACTTTCGCCATATAGCCAGACGGGTGCGGCAGTGCGTGCGGCGGTGGAAAGTTCTTCGTAAAAATGCAGGAAGGCCGGGCTTTGCCCCGCCATGCGCCTTTCATCGCAATCGATGTCTATCCGGGGAGCCAGTCGGTGGATCGATTCCATCATGTACATCTGGCTGTGCGCATCGTGGATCGGGTGTGCCAGGATGCGGACGTGATCGGGGCGTCCCTGGAAGTCGATATGGGTATGCAGGGCTTCGCTGGGTGCCGAGGTGGCAAATACCGCCTGATGCGGACACTGCTCGCCGTTGAGGTGGCATGGACGATCCGAATGGTGTGACACCGAATGACAGGTCTTGCCGACGATCTCGTCAGCCGGTACCCCATACGAAGTGCAGTACGCCTTGTTTGCCGCCACGATGCGGTAGTGCTTGTCCACCAGTACCGTGGGATTGTCGCGTGTCTCCAGCAACGAAAACAGCGGAACAACGATTTGCCTGTCCATCATGTCAGTCTCCTGTGCCCATCCATTTTGTTATCGTTCAGGTGTGTTGCGGTAGTGTAGGTTGGCTTTCTCTTTTCGTCTTGCAGGGGTGTGGGGCTTAGTCCACGTTGACTTCAGGGTGTTACGTCATTTTGCCACGGTGGGCTGGACTGTGACTGGTATAAAACACCTGTACCCGATCTGGCCGTGCCCTGGACGCGTCGACTCCGGATGCGTGCATCCGGACGTGTTCCCCAGCCGTATTTCCGGGTCAGTCTGCAGAGTCGGCCAGCCGGGCTGCGGCAGGGGCAAGTCGTCTCCCCCGCTGAAACACTCGCTACACATGGATATGTTGTAATACTTGCCAGAAAATGTGCGCCTGTATCCCCATAGCGCTTAGAATCCGCCTTGTTTCAGCATCATGCCGCTGAACCATCCGTCAAGTTGAGAGGTTTTCGTGTTACGCCCACTTATACCCAGCATCCGCCGCAGCGAAACCGGCTTCACCCTGCTCGAATTACTGGTCGTACTGGTCATACTCGGCCTGCTGGCCGGCTATGTGGCGCCGCGCTATTTTGATCAGCTCGGCAAATCCGAAATCAAGACCGCGAAAGCCCAGATCGTTGGACTGGAAAAAGCACTCGACCAGTACCGCATCGACACCGGTCGCTATCCCAGCACCGAGCAGGGGCTGGCCGCGCTCAATACCAAACCCGGCGATGAAGCGCGCTGGGACGGGCCCTATCTCAAGAAGGCCGTGCCTGACGACCCCTGGGGCAAACCCTACCAGTACCGGATGCCCGGCGAAAAAAGCGAAGTCGATATCTATTCCTTTGGCCGCGATGGCCAGCCCGGCGGCAGCGGCGACGGTGCCGACATCGGCAACTGGTAATGCGTTACCGGATCAAGGCGCTGCGACCGGGCATGGGCGTGATCGCGCTCACGCTCGAAGCGCTCGACGAAACCGAAGCCACCCTGCGGATGCAGCGCGAAGGCGCGCAGGTGCTGTCGATTGCGGCGGAGCGCCAGGGCTGGCTCGGCCAACGCAGCAGCCGGTTTCCGCTGTCCTTGTTTACCCAGGAACTGATCGCCCTGCTCGACGCCGGATTGACGCTGTCCGAAGCGCTGGAAACCCTGGCTGAAAAAGAGCCGCGTCCCGAATCCCGCCAGTTGATTGAACGCCTGCTCGGCACCATGCGCGAAGGCCGCCCGTTTTCCGCTGCGCTGGCGTCGCAGTCGGCCAGCTTTCCTGCGCTCTATGCCGCAACAGTGCGCGCGGCCGAAAGCACCGGCGACCTGTCCCCGGCGCTCACCCGCTACATGGCGTATCAGAACCAGATTGAAGCCATCAAGAAGAAAGTCATTTCGGCTTCGATTTATCCCGTGCTGCTGGTCGGCGTGGGCACGCTGGTGATCGGATTCCTGCTCGGCTATGTAGTGCCGCGTTTTGCCAGCGTGTATGCCGACGCAGGGCGCGACCTGCCCTGGATGTCGCGCCTGCTGCTGAGTTGGGGCGAAGCCGTGCAGGCGTATGGCGGCTGGATTGCGCTGGCTGCGGTGCTGGCGCTGGCCGGATTCGGCATCGCGCTGGCGCAGCCCGCCACACGCGCGGCGGTGACCCGGCTGGCCTGGCGCATCCCGGCAATCGGTTCGCACCTGCGCACCTTTCAGCTCGCCCGCTTTTATCGCAGCCTGGGCATGTTGCTGTCGGGCGGTATCCCGCTGGTGTCCGCGCTCGGCATGGTATCGGGGCTGCTGGCGGCAAACCTGCGCGGCGGCGCTGCAATCACCATCGATGCGCTGCGCCGCGGCGAATCCATTTCTGCTGCCTTTGCGCGGGGTGAGTTGACCACGCCGGTGGCCGCGCGCCTGCTGCGGGTGGGCGAAAAAAGCGGCCGCATGGGCGAGATGATGGATCGCATCGCGATTTTTCACGATGAAGAAATGGCGCGCTGGGTGGACTGGTTCACCCGCCTGTTCGAACCGCTGCTGATGGTGTTCATCGGCCTCACCATCGGCCTCATCGTGGTGCTGCTCTATCTGCCGATTTTCGAACTCGCAGGGTCGATCCAGTGAACGCCCCCCTCAACGCGGCCACGCTCGCCACCGTGCGTCAGGAAGCCCGCCTCGCTGGCCAGCCGGTGATGCTGCGGATACAGGAGCGAATGCAGATCGAGGCCGATGCCGCGCTGCACCTGCTGGCGGAACACAGCCGCCAGCCCGCCTTCGACATGAATGCGCTCAATGCCCTGCAGGTCGATTTCTCGCGTCTGGGTTTCAACGAAGCCGCGCGACGGCATTGTCTGGTCGCGCGCGACGTCAGCCAGCAACTTTGGCTGCTGCTGACCGACCCGTGGGACAGTGCCGCGCGTGCCTATGCCGGGCATGTGCTCGACGCGCCTTTTCGCACCGGGCTCGCCCACCCGGCCGATCTGGCGGCGCTGCTGGCGCGGCACGAAGAAGGTCTGCGGGCGATGGAAGGCATGGGCAGCGGCAATGCGCAAACCCTGCAGGACTCGGGCGCCGAGACCCTGTCGTTTGCCAGCATCGCCGAAGACAGCAGCCCGGTGGTGCGGCTGGTGCGCTCCACCCTGTACGATGCCCTGAAGGCGGGCGCGTCGGACATTCATCTGGAAACCGACCCGCGCGGTCTGACCGTGAAATACCGCATCGATGGTGTGCTCTCGTCGATCGCGCAGATTCCGGGTCTGGAAACGGCCGAGCAGGCGGTTTCCCGGATCAAGGTGATGGCCGAACTCGATATCGCCGAGCGCCGCGTGCCGCAGGATGGCCGCTTCAAGGTGGCGATGCAGGGGCGCGAAGTCGATGTGCGGGTGTCGATCATGCCCAGCGTATTCGGCGAAGATGCGGTGCTGCGTATCCTCGACCGCCAGGCGCTGTCCGAGGAACTGCGTGGCCTCACGCTGGAAGGACTGGGCTACGCCGGTTTGCCGCTCGCGCGCATCCGCAAGCTGGCCGCCGAACCCTATGGCATGCTGCTGGTCACCGGCCCCACTGGCTCCGGCAAAACCACCACGCTGTACGCCGCCATTTCCGAAATCAATCATGGCCGCGACAAGATCATCACCATCGAAGACCCGGTCGAATACCAGTTGCCGGGCGTGCTGCAGATTCCGGTCAACGAGAAAAAAGGCCTGACGTTTGCGCGCGGCCTGCGCTCGATCCTGCGTCACGACCCGGACAAGATCATGGTCGGTGAAATCCGCGACGCCGACACCGCGCAGATCGCAGTGCAGTCCGCACTCACCGGCCACCTGGTGTTCACCACCGTGCACGCCAACAACGTGTTCGACGTGATCGGCCGCTTCATTCACATGGGCGTCGATCCCTACAGTTTCGTCTCGGCGTTGAACGGCATCGTCGCGCAGCGTCTGCTGCGCATGACCTGCAGCCACTGCGCCACCGCAGTGACCCCTGCCCCCGAATTACTCGAACTGTCCGGCCTGACGGCGGAAACAACCCGCGACTACACGTTCATGCAGGGCAGTGGCTGTGGCCATTGCCGCGGCACTGGCTATCGCGGACGGCGTGCCGTTGCCGAAATCCTGCTGCTCACCGATGAACTGCGTGAACTGATCGTCGCCCGTGCGCCCATCAGCCAGATCAAGGAAGCGGCCGTGCGCGGCGGCACCCACAGCCTGCGTGAAGCGGCGCTGGCGCTGGTGAAATCGGGCGACACCACGCTGGAGGAGATCAATCGTGTCACGCTGGTCGGCTGATCCTCTGCGTATCGGGCTGGCCCCCGGCGAAATCGCGCTGCGCCAGGGCAGCGCGCTGCGTCGGCTCAATAGCGAGTCGCCCGGCTTGGCTGCCCTGCTGCCCCTGCTCGACAGTGCGCTCGATGATGCGGCCTGGTCGCTCCGCCGGATCGAAATTGTGCTGTCGCAGCATTTTGTGCGGCAGATCCTCACGCCGCCTCCCGGAAAAGCGCTGTCCCGTGGCGAAGAAAGCGCGCTCGCTGCTGCCAGCCTGCGCGAGGTCTATGGCGAAGACGCTGACAGCTGGCAGATCAGCGTGCACAGCCAGCCCCCCCATGCCGGCCTGCTGGGCGCAGCCATCGACCGTGTGCCGCTGGCCGGACTGGAAACTTTGCTGGCACGCCATGACTGTCGCCGTTATTCAGTTGCGCCACTGGCCAGCCGCGCGGTGGGACAACTGCCCGCCCACTTTGACGGCTGGTGGGTCGCGGTCGAGCCCGGCCGGGCGACCCTGATGGGACGGCACGCGGGCGTCTGGCAGCACCTTGCCGCGCAACCTGTCGATGACCATTGGCGCGACAGCCTGCCCGACTGGCTGGAACACGAAGCCGCCTGCGCGGCGGTGCCGATTCCAGCACACGTGTGGATCCAGCCGGTCGGGCTCGGCGCGGTCGGCAGCATCGCGCACACCGGCTGGCAATGGCAGGTATTGCCGCATGACGCCCAGGTACGCGGTGCGGCTGCGCTGGCAGGGATGACCCCATGAAGCGGCTCGATCTCGATTTTCACCCGCAGCCATCGCGTTTCTGGCCCGCTCTGCTGCTGCTGGCCGGAGTTGTTGCCGGGGCCTGGACAGGACAGGTCTGGCTGGCCGAGCGTGAACGTCACACCGGCTTCGCCCGGACCATTGCGGAGCTGCAACCCACCCCCGCGACACCGCGTGCCACGCGTGCCCCAGACAGCGCCGACCGCGTAGCGCAGACGCGGGTCGCCGCACAACTGGCGGCCAGCTGGGAAACTCCGCTCGATGCCATTGCCGTGGCGCGTGGAAAAGCAATCGCCCTGCTGTCGCTGGATGCCAAGCTCGACAAACGGCAGATCAAGCTGATCGCCGAAGCGCGCCAGCTGGCAGACGCGGTGGCGTTTGTCGAAGCCCTCCAGTCGCAGCCCGGCATCCGCAGCGCCGCCCTCACCCAGCATGAACTCCAGCAGGAAGCGCGCGACAAGCCGGTGCGGTTTTACGTCACGCTGGAGTGGCGGCCATGATGCAGCTCTGGCTATGGCGGTTCCGCCAAGGCGCGCGTGCACTCGGTGTGGCGGGGCTGGCAGGCGGCGTTCTGCTGCTTTTGGCACTGGGGCTGCTCGTGTTCCAGGTCTGGCCGTTGCAGCAGCAGGTCATCGCGCAGCAGCAGGAGATCGAACAGCTGCGGGTTGCCGCACAGACCCGCACCGCGGACGTGCCCGTCGTCACGGATCCGCTGGTCGCGCTGCCCTCCAACCATACGGCCGCGCCGGCGCTCGGCCAGCTTGAAACGCTGGCACGTGCGCAGGGTTTCGAGCTGATACGCGGGCAGTACAGCGTGGTTCCCATCGGCGGCGCGGCGCTGTCGCGCTGGCAGCTCATCCTGCCGATCGAAGCCGACTATCCGGCCTTGCGCGCCTTTGCCGCCACCGCGCTGGAGCAGATGCCCAACCTCACGCTCGATGAAATCAAGTTCGAACGCGAACGCATCGAAGACACCAACCTGCAGGCCGAACTGCGCTTCAGCCTGTTTGTCGGGGCGGCATCATGAGTCCGGCGCGTCGTCGCACCCTCATGTACCTGACCCTGGCCGCTGTGCTCGCCTGGTCGGGCTGGCTGGCGCTGAACGAACCCGCGATCGAAGCTGACCCGGACAGTGTCGAGCTGGCGCAACCCGACCGTGACACCGCCGTTGCCGAAGCGCCCCCGCTGGTTGCCATGACACCGGCAGTCGATGGTTCCACACCGGCCGCGTCCGGAGACGCCTCGGTACGCCTGCCTGCAGGCGGCAATCTGTTCCCCAGCCAGACCTGGTATATCCCGCCGCCGCCCCCTCCCCCGCCGCCGCCCCCGCCGCCGCAAGCCCCTGCGCTGCCCTTTACCTACATGGGGCACTGGCAGGATGGCGGACAAACGACCTATTATCTGATGCGCGGCAAAACCCCGCTGGACGTGCGTGCTGGTCAGGTGCTGGACGGCGTGTGGCGACTGGAACCGGTGACGGGCAAGCTACTCAATTTCACGTATGTTCCACTGAATCAAGCGCGCAGTTTGCGCATGGGAGACTGAAGTGCCTCACCCCAGAACCATGATCCTCGGCATGACCCTGCTGACGCTGGCCGGACTGACCGGCTGCGCCAGCCCGGGTCTCAACGAAGGGCGCGAGCTGATCAGCAGCGGACAGACCGAAGCCGGCATTGCACGCCTGCGCAGCGGGCTCGCCGAAGAACCCGACAACATCGAGCTGCGCGCCTACTACCATACCCAGCGCGAACGCTACAGCAGCCAGATGCTGCGCCAGGCCCAGCAGGCCATCGACCAGGCACGCTTCGACGAAGCCGAAACCACGCTGCGCAAAGTCATTGCGATGCACGATGAAAATCCGCGTGCCCAGCAGCTGCTCGACAATCTGAATAGCAGCCGGGCGCAGCATCAACTGCTGACCGAAGCGCGTGCGGCCCTGACGGCCAACCAGCCGGGGCTGGCCGCAGAAAAAGCTCGTCTGGTGCTGGCGCAGGCACCGGGTCAGCCAGCCGCACTGGACGTATTGCGCCAGGTTCAGGCCTTGCAGCTGCGTGACGAAGTGGTGCCGCAGAGCCTCGGCGCGGCAACCCGCAAGCCGGTGACACTGGAATTCCGTGATGCGCCGCTGCGCAATGTCTTCGACATGATTTCACGCCAGTCAAAAATCAATTTCGTGTTCGACAAGGACGTGCGTCTGGACACCAAGGTCACGCTGTTTTCGCGCGACACGCCGATTGCCGATGCCATCGACATGCTGCTGTCCACCGGCCAGCTGTCGAGTAAGGTCGTCAATGCCAGCACCCTGCTGATTTATCCCGACCAGCCGCAGAAACAGAAGCAGTACCAGGAGCTGGTGGTGAAAAGTTTTTACCTCGGCAATGCCGACGCCAAAACCACCATGGCGATGCTGCGTACAGTGGTGAAAGCCAAAAACCTGTACGTGGATGACCGCCTCAACCTGCTGGTGATGCGCGATACGCCCGAGGCAATCCGCCTGGCAGAAAAAATTATTGCCGTGCAGGATCTGGCCGAACCCGAAGTGATGCTGGAAGTGGAAGTGCTGGAAATCCAGCGCGGTCGGCTGCACGAACTGGGTATCCAGTATCCAAACCAGTTTTCGCTGCTGAATCTACCACCGCCCAACATCGTAAGTGAAACGCCGGGGGGTGTCGTGACCACCACCACGCCAACCGCACCGGTGCTGACCATCGAAAGCCTGCGCGACATCGCGCGCAGCGACATCGCCATCAGCCCCACGCCTGCGCTCAATTTCCGCAGCGAAGACGGCAACGTAAACCTGCTCGCCAACCCGCGCATCCGCGTCAAGAACCGCGAAAAGGCCAAGATCCACATCGGCGACAAGGTGCCGGTTATCACCTCCAACACCACTTCGACGGGCGTGGTATCGGAGTCGGTGTCCTATCTCGACGTGGGCTTGAAGCTTGATGTCGAACCCAGCGTGCTGATGCGCGACGACGTGCAGATCAAGGTCGGGCTGGAAGTCTCCAATATCGTGCGCGAGATCCGCAGCAACAACGGCACCCTCACCTACCAGATCGGCACCCGCAACGCCGGCACCACACTGCGCTTGAAAGACGGCGAAACCCAGGTGCTCGCCGGGCTGATTTCCGACGAAGACCGCAGCACCGCCAGCCGCATTCCCGGCCTGGGCGATCTGCCGCTCTTGGGACGCCTCTTTTCCAGCCAGCGCGACCAGCGCCGCAAGTCCGAGATCGTGCTGCTGATCACCCCGCGCGTGCTGCGCAATACGGCCGCACAGCAACCGGCGCTGACCGAATTCCGCAGCGGTACTGAAAACACCCTGGGCGCAGGCGGCGGCGCCGCATCAACGACGCCCATATTCAGTTCGCCCGAGCAGGCCCCCGTCAACGTGCCGGATGAGGCACCTGACGTAACCGATGCCCTGCCCGGCATTCCGCCGCCGCCCTTTGTGCCGGGTGCCAATGTGCCGGGTGCCAATGTTCCGGAAGCCAACGTGCCGCAGGGCACCACCAACCCCGACACCCCGATGTCAGACGAAGAACTGAATAAGCTGAATTCGGTTTCGCCCGTTTTTCCGTCTACCCAGTAAGCCATGCGTGATCGGTCTTCGTCCGGTTTCAGCCTGATCGAGCTGATCGTCACCATGGCCATCCTGGCGCTGCTGGCCAGCATGGCAGTGCCGTTCGCGCAGCTGGTGCAGCAGCGGCAAAAGGAAACCCAGCTGCGTGAAGGCTTGCGACAGATACGCACCGCCATCGATGCCTACAAACAGGCTGTCAAGGAAGGCCGGGTTGAATCAGCAGCCGATGCCAGTGGCTACCCGCCGGACCTGGATGCATTATGGAAAGGCGTCAGCGACAAGACCCGGCCGGATGCCGTCAAACTCTATTTCCTGCGCCGCCTGCCGCGCGATCCGCTGTATCCTGACTCCAGCGCGGACGCCAGCCTCACCTGGGGCCTGCGCAGCTATGACAGCCCGCCCGATGCGCCCGCAGCGGGAGACGATGTGTTCGATGTGTATTCACAGGCCAGCGGCACGGGCCTCAACGGCCTACCCTACCGGGAATGGTGAGCCCATGCTGAAACGACCCGCACGCGGTTTCACCCTGATCGAACTGATGGTCGTCATGACCATCATCGCGCTGTTGCTGTCGATTGCCTTGCCGCGCTATTTCAATCATCTGGATCGCTCGCGCGAAACCATCCTGAAACAGGATCTGGCCGTGATGCGCGACGCCATCGACAAATTCCACGGCGACCGCGACCGCTATCCCGAAAGCCTGGACGAGCTGGTCGAGGCGCGTTACCTGCGCTCGCTGCCGGTCTGTCTGCTGACTGACCGCGCCGATACCTGGCAAATCATTGCGCCGGAAGACAGCACCGTTGGCGGCGTGTACGACATCAGAAGCGGTGCGCCCGGCGCTGCGCGGGATGGCAGCAACTATGCCGACTGGTAGCCGGACTCCGGCCCGCCAGACACAGGCCGGATTCAGCTATCTGTTTGTCCTGATGTTGATCGCGCTGATCGGCATGGGGCTCGCGGCTGCCGGCACCTTGTGGCAGACCGATGCGCAGCGCGCACGTGAAGCCGAACTGCTGTTCATCGGCGACCAGTATCGCCAGGCCATCAAACACTATTACGAATTCGATCCCGCCCAGCCGCGCCTGCCCGAGTCCGTGGACGATCTGCTGGCAGACAATCGCCGCCCCAACCCTGCCCGTCATTTGCGGCGCGCCTGGCGCGACCCGGTGAGTGGCGTAGCGTTTGTGCTGATTCAATCTGCCGAAGGCAAAGGCATCCAGGGCGTATACAGCCCGTCCACTCAAACGCCGCTCAAAACCGCCGGGTTTGACGCACCTTACGAGGATTTCTCCAAAGCCAGCAGCTATGCCGACTGGCGCTTCGTTTTTATTCCGCCCGCCCCGGCATCGCAGAGCCCGGCAGCGCCGGGCAACGCGCCAGCGCCATAACGCAGAATCCGGGAAGCGTTTAAAACAGGAATGAGGTGGCGGAGAGGGTGTCCGCCTTACTAGATGTCCGCTGAAGTCCGTTTAAGTTCGCACACGTCCTGCACTCATTCGCCATATACCGCTTCCCGCCTAGTGAATGCCATTATTGTTGTACTAGACAGTTCAAATTCGTCCGATATAATCCAGTGCTAATGTGGTGGGTAGGATGGTGGGTAACGCCAGTTAGGCGGAGGTGCCAATATGCTGACTGAAATGAAGGTCAAGTACGCCAAGCCAGGCTATTGGCTTGACGCTGACGGGCTCTATCTGCAGGTTTCGAAGTCCGGTGCGAAGTCTTGGATTTATCGCTACCAGCTGAACGGCAAGCGGCGCGAGATGGGGCTTGGGTCAGCCGAACTGGTGAGCGCGAAGGACGCCCGCCGTCGGGCCAGCGAGGCGCGCCGGTTGCTGCTGGACAAGATCGACCCGGTGGAGCATCGCAAGCAGCAGCTCGCAGCGGCAGTCGTCCGCGCTGCCGAGATCGCCGCCGGCGCCGTGACCTTCAAGATGGTGGCGCTGGAATACATCGAGGAAAAGCGCGCGGGCTGGAAGAACGACAAGCACGCCAGCCAGTGGCAAAACACCCTGGAGACCTACGCCTACCCTGTGATGGGCGACGTGCCCATAAGCGATGTGGATACGGACATGGTGCTGCAGGTGGTGCGCCCGATCTGGCGCACGAAGACCGAGACGGCCACGCGCGTGCGCAACCGGATTGAGCGCGTGCTCGCCTATGGGAAGGTCAGGGGATACCGGAAAGGCGACAACCCGGCGTCCTGGACCGGACACCTGCAGGAACTGCTGCCGAACCCCGCCGACGTGCGAACGGTCGAGCCCCACCCAGCCCTGCCCTACAAAGAGATGTCCACCTTCATGGGCGAGCTGCGCAAGGCCGATGGCATCGCCGCCCGCGCGCTGGAATTCGCCATCCTGACCGCCTCACGGTCAAAGCCGGTGCGCGATGCGACGTGGGACCAGTTCGACCTGGCGGAGCGGAAGTGGACCATCCGCGCCACGGGCATGAAGTCCAAGAAGGAGCACACCGTACCGTTGTCCGATTACCTCATGGAACTGCTCGAAGCGCTTCCGCGTTACCCAGGGGAAAAGCTGCTGTTCCCCTCGCCGACCGGCGGGAAGCTATCGAACGCGGCCCTTCAAGCAGTCATCAAGCGCATGCATGCGGCGGAATTGAAAGCCGGCCGCGGGGGCTACATGGACCCGAAGCTGGGCAAGGTCGTAACCCCGCACGGTTTCCGCTCGTCGTTCAAGGATTGGGCATCCGAGGCCACGCACTACCCGAGGGAAATGTCTGAGATGGCGCTCTCGCACGCCATCGGCGACAAGGTGGAAGCTGCTTACCGGCGCGGTGATCTGTTCGAGAAGCGGCGCCAGATGATGGCCGATTGGGCCGCATGGTGCGAGCAGAAGCAGGCGGGAAACGTGGTGCCGCTTATGAGTAAGGCTGCCGCTTGACTATACGCACATTTATACATATATTGATCCCATGCGTTACATCTTCGACCCGAAAAAGCAGGCCGCCAATTTGAAGAAGCACGGCTACGACTTCGACGATGCGCCGCAGGTGATCGAGAGCGGGCGCACGGTGACATTCGAAGACCGGCGCTTCGACTACGACGAACAACGCTTCATCACGCTGGGTGTGCTTCGAGACGATGTGGTGGTGATCACGACCGCCGAGACTGACGAAACCATCCGAGTGATTTCAATGCGAAAGGCAGAACGGAATGAAGAAAAAATCTACTACGACAACCTTTGACGAAGACGCGCCCATCACTCAAGGCGACATCGACGCGGGCAAGCTGGTCATGCGCAAGCGCGAGGCTGGTGGGCGCGTGGTGCAACCTAAGAAACGTGTGACCTTGTACCTCGATGCCGCGCTAGTGGATCGTTTCAAAACCCTGGCGGGGGATCGCGGCTATCAGACGCTCATCAATGAGACTCTGAAAACTTCGCTGCAACAGGCTGACATCGAGACAACGATACGGCAGGCGATCCGTGAGGAATTGAGAGGCCGTAGGGCCGCGTAAGGAATCACCTCCGTCTGAAGGTCTCAGACAAAGCGGGCCGGAAGGGGGCTGCAACCCCTCCCGGGCCCTGACCACAAAGCAACCTGTATAGGAGATTGCACCATGGCTGCACGTCATTCTAGTCGCTCACTCAGTATCAAGACCGATAAAGCCCGAGGGACTCTGGAAGCTCTGTCCCAGGAGACTGAAAGGCTTGAGGCCATCATTCAATGTTTAGAACGAACTACACCCCGACCGGAAGCGGCGGTCACGACCCCCGAGGAATCGAGAAAGCTGGCCGATATTCTCTTCGCGTGGATCATGAAAAACCCGAAGGCCCCGGAGGCCGCCATTCTGGCAGAGGACGTCCGGAACATTGTCAAGGGCATTAAGGCCAGGTACCGCGCTCAGAAAGGAACGCTGCTGAACTGACTACATGTCCCAAAGTGGGGCAGCACTCAACCGGCCCTGACCATAACGTGAATAGGAGTCACACCATGGCTGTCGTGACTATTACCCGAGGGCAGTATCGAACCTTCGCCGAGATCGCAAAGACGCACGGCTGCGTGTTGACCTTGAGCACTGTCGAGGAAATGAAATGCTTCGGGGAGTTCTCCTTCATGGCCATCGGCGTTGTCCGGGATGCCGTGGACAGCAAGTCTGGGCTGACCGAGAAGGCGGCCATCACGCTTGCCCGCTCGATCGATGCCGACCAATTCAGGTCGGCAAGCCGCCCCGAGATCGATTGGTGGCAGCTGGAAGACCACGAAATCTTCCCGTTCCTGTTCTGGCATGAGATCGGCCACCGGGTGGACAACTTCGATATGTTCTCGGTGGTCGGCCTGAAAGACCCGGAGGCGCGCGCTGCCTGTCTCCGGCACGTCAACACGGTGAACGAGGTTCTGGCTGATCGCTTCGCCTGGAACAAGATCAGGCCGGGCGAGCCGATCCCCCTGGGCGACACCGGGAAACGCCTGCAGGATGGAATTGCGGCCGGGCTGGAGCACCTGAGAAAGCATGCCGTGCACACCAGCACATTCACCCGGCAGCCCCTTCCGTCCGGGCAGTATCGCTCCACCCCCAAGGAGATGCTGATCGAGCCATGGAAGGTGCAGTACGTCGGGACCAAGGTAGCGGATGCATGGAGGGTGGCGAGGCGGTGAGCGACCAGCCAGAAGACAGCAGGATGAAGGCCACGCTGGCGCTGCTTGGACAGGGGCACTCAGAACCCACGAAGAACAAGGGCGGGCGCCCCAGCAAGGTCAGCAAAGGCATGAATCCGGATGCACGGCCGGCATGGATGTTCCATCGTGATTGCTTCGTGCTGGAAGTGATCGAGCGTGAGCGGATTACCAATGGCAAAACCAGGAGCCAGGCCGTAGAGGTGGCAATTGCCGAATGGAAAAGCCGCTTTCCGGATACCCCTCTGTCAGCGACCGAGGTAGACAATATCCTGTTGCGGCATCAGGCGGAGTATCCGCCTGATATGTCACCGATCGTTTATCGCCTCGGTTTATTCAGGACGCTGAAAGAACCGCTCCAGTGGATACAAATAACGCGAATGCCTGACCGTCTCCGAGTGAGGGAAACGGTGAAACTGGAGCCAGAATTCGAGACCGTCGACGGTGTTTCGCGATGGACCGGACGCTATATCGAAATGAAGGGGCTGAGTTTCGGGTTCGATGAACGGCCTGAGTATCCGAAGAGAGGTAGCGGCACGAAGCATAAATTTAAGTTCTCCAAGAAATCCCCATAACACCAATAACACCCCGTTGGATATTGACGGGAGTTTTTTTGGGTATTCCTTTTGGAGCCTCCGAAGCAAAAAAAGGAGGCCCAAGTGAATCAATCTACCACCCGAATCATCGGTCTGCGCGAAGTGCTCAGCCGTACCAGCATGTCGCGCAGCACGGTCTATGCGCTCCAGAAAATTGGGGAATTCCCCAAGTCTGTGAGCATCACCGATCGCCGTGTCGGATTCGTCGAGTCTGAGATCGACGACTGGCTGAAGGCCAAGATCGAGTCCGGCCGCAAGGCCGCCTGACATGCGCCGCCCGCCTGACTTGTACCGCGCAGCCGACCACGAGGCAAAGCAGCGCAGCGAAAAACAGAAAACCGACTTCCTGCTCGCGAACTGCGAAGCCTGGCTGATGAAGCGCGCAGCCACCGCCGAGGAGGCCAAAGAGCATCAGGGCCGGTGGATGTACTGGACGAGGAAATTCTTGGACGGGGACAAGCCCGAGGCAAGCCCTGGGCTTTCCCTGGTCAAGCCCGGTACCAACCCGGAAGACGGGGAGGCTGCCTGATGCGGGCCAGAAATATCAAGCCGGGTTTCTTCAAAAATGAGGCGCTGGCCGAATGCTCCCAGCTCGCTCGCCTGCTGTTCGCCGGCCTGTGGTGTCTCGCTGATCGTGAGGGACGTCTCGAAGACCGACCGAAACGGATCCGTGCCGAGCTTCTGCCCTATGACGATGGCAGCGTCGAAGACCTGCTCAGCGAGTTGCACGAAGCCGGGTTCATCCTGCGCTATGCGGCATCTGGCGGGCGTTTCATCCAGGTTGTGAACTTCACGAAGCACCAGAACCCACATCACCGAGAAGGGGCAAGCACGATACCGGCCCCGGACAAGCCTGAGACAAGCCTAGGGCTAGCCCCGGACAAGCCTGAGACAAGCCCGGAACTAGCCGTGCTGATTCCTGATTCCCTTAACCTGATTCCTGATTCCCCCATCCAGGGTTCCGATGCTGGCGCATCGGTTGTCGCCGGCAAGCCGGCTGACTCCTGCCCGCATCAAGAAATCATCGATCTGTATCACAGGATCCTGCCCATGGGGAGGCAGGTACGCATCTGGAACGAAGCCAGGCGTACCAAGCTGCGCGCCCGTTGGCGTGAGGACATCAAGCGTCAATCGTTGGCGTGGTGGGAAAAGTTTTTCACCTACGTTGCTGAGAGCGACTTCCTGACCGGCAAAACAGGCACCACAGGGCGGCCGCCTTTTGAGGTGGATCTGGAATGGATCGTCACACCTGCCAACCTGGTGAAGATCATCGAAGGCAAGTACCACGAACGGGAGGCCGCATGAACGCCCGCGACCTACCCGACATCGGAATTCCGACATCGGCATACCTGCCCCCGCATTCCGTCGAAGCCGAACAGGGCGTGCTCGGCGGCCTGCTGCTCGACAACGCCGCCTGGGAGCGAATCGCGGACATGCTGACTGAGGCGGATTTCTACCTCGCCGACCATCGCACCCTGTTCCAAACCATGCGCGCGATGTTTGGGCGCGGTGAGCCGGTTGATGTAATCACGCTTGCGACCGCGATAGAGGCCCGTGGCGAGGCTGAAAGGGTCGGGTTGGGGTATGTGGTCGCCTTGGCATCTGGAACGCCATCAGCGGCCAATATAGCCCGTTACGCTGGCATTGTTCGCGAGCGGTCAGCGGCCCGTGAAATGCTGGCCGCGAGCAATCGACTCTCCGAACTCGCCCACGATGTCGCGCTCGGTGCCGATGAACGCATTGAACGCGCGACAGCTGAAGTGCTCAGGCTTGCCGCTGGTGTGCGGTCAGGGCGCGAGGCTACGACACTGAAAGACGCCCTGCGCGACGCCATCGAAGCTATTGACGAGCGCGCCCGTAACCCCGGCGCGGTGTCCGGATTGGCGACTGGCTTCCTGGCCATCGATGACGAGACATGCGGCCTTCAGCCCGGTGACTTGGTCATCGTCGCCGGGCGGCCTTCGATGGGAAAAACGACGCTCGCAACCAACATCGCAGAGAACGTCGCGCTTGCCGGTGGCGGCGTGTTCTTCGCTTCCCTGGAAATGTCGGCCGCGCAACTGGCGGAACGCTCGCTCGCGCGCTTCGGCAGCGTGCCGACGCAGGCCATGCGAAAAGGGCAGCTCGCCCAGCGCGATTACGACGGCCTGGTGGTGTCCACCGGACGGCTGCGCGATGCGCCGATGATGATCCAGGACGATCCGGCGGCGATCTCGACGGTGGGCCGCTTGAGGATGGGAGCGATCAAGGCGCGGCAGCGCTTCGGCAGGCTCGACCTGATCGTGATCGATTACCTGCAGCTCATGCGCGCCGACGGCAACACGCGGAACGAGGAGCTGGGGAGCATCACGCGCGGACTGAAGCTGATGGCGAAGGAGCTTGGTTGCCCGGTCATCCTGCTGTCGCAGCTCTCGCGGAAGTGCGAGGAACGCACCGACAAGCGCCCGCACCTTTCCGATTTGCGCGAATCCGGCTCGATCGAACAGGACGCCGACGTGGTGCTGATGGCCTACCGGGATGAGTACTACACCCCCGAAAGCTCATACAAGGGACTGGCAGAAATCCTGATCCGCAAGCAGCGAATGGGGCCGCTTGGCACTGTTTACCTACGGTTTGAGGGGCAGTTCTCGCGCTTCAGCGACGCGATGGAAAGCGATCTTGCGATTGCAGCGCAGACCAATCAAAAGCCGTTTTCCAAGAAATACAGAGACAAGGGGTTCCGTGGCTAAACGAACCCAAGCCATCTTCCCCGGCCGCATCGAAGACGTTCCGCCCTGGTGCTACTGGCGCCCCGGCATGAGTCCCGAGGCTGCCGCCCTTGAGGCGGCGAAGGCCCTGGAAATCACCCATCCCCTCGACTTGTTGAACCTGCTGTGGGCGCTGCGATGCCACGCCAGGGCACACGACAGCCTTTCGGCAGCTGCGATGCCGGAAATCCAACCCACCCACCAAAGGAGCCACGTATGACACCCCTCGAAGCGGCACGCGCCGCACTCAAGACCCTCACCGACGAGCTGGCCAGCATCAACGAGGCCATGCACCAGGCTGACCAAAGCATTGTCCCGGTACAGCAAGCCGCAAGCGCTGCGCAGGGCCTGAAGCAGCAACGCAAGGGACTGTTCGCCCGGATGCTGCGCGTCGGCCGCGTAGACCTGAAGGACGAGCAGGCGCGCGACCTGAGCCTTCAGATTGCCACGGCTGAGGCCGGCGTCGAGCAGACCGCCGCCGTCATGGAAGCGCATCGCGACCTGCTGGCCGAACTGCAACAGAAGGCGGCCGAGGTGCATGCCCAGATGCCGGACGCCCTGCGCGCCCTGGCTGAAGCGCAGTTCGAAGCGGCTACCGCAGAGATCCAGCTTGATGCTCTTCCTGCCTTCTTGGCTGCCTGCGACACCTTCGGGCAGGCCTACGGCCGACTGGCCGGCCTTGGGAAAGCGCACTGTGAGCTGGCCCGCGAACTCACGGACACACATGGCGTGATGACCGGGGGACTCGGAACGGCCTTACCGATGCTGGCCTTCGATGTGGTGGCCATCGGCTTCGGTCTGTCCGCGCCGCACGCCATGAACGTGAAAACCATCGATGCCCGAGACGTCATCGAAAAAACCCAAGCCGAAGCCCTCACCCGCTGGCGCACCGCCTAAACCTGAAAGGAAAACGAAATGTCCATTTATCGCGCAACCCCAAAACTCATCAACCGCATCATGACCGGCCGCATTCCCGCGCGTGCCTTTGTCGTCGGCGCGCCTACGGACAACATGGGCGTGCCGAATGGCCAAATTGCCGACAATGCAACTCCCGGGAGCCCTGGCGCAACCAACCACATCGACGGCCTGAAATTCAGGGACCAGATCGACCCGTCGACGCTTTCTTTCACGATGCCTGCGGGAATGGCCCCTGTCAGCGAATCTCTTCCGCACTCGTACACCGGCGCACAGCCCACAGTCCGGTGTGAGATTCAGGCACCTCATATCCACGAAACCGGCCAAGGCCCATTGCCTGGCGGGCAAATCTTCATGAATCGCTACTTCGAAGCCGACTTCCCGAATCTTACGGCCTCGATTAGAAACTACCTGGTGCAAAACGGGTGGTTCGCTTCTGCGGGCGCGTTGACCAACGCGAGCGTACCGGCGGCCCTCAACGTCAACCTCACGACGGTGGAAGCCCGGTCGGGAAGCCGCACGGGAGAGTCCTGATGACGATGAAACCCGAATCCACCAAAGTGAAGAAACCGGACCCCACGAAAGTGAAAGGCATCCCCTACGACTTCGGCGGCCTGGTGCTGGTCATCCCGCCGCTGTCGCTGGGCGCGATGGAGCAGCTGCAAGAACGGCTCACCGGGATGAGCGACGACATGTTCGACCCGGGAAACATCAGCACCGTCATCGACACTTTGCACGCCGCGCTGGGGCGCAACTACCCCGACATGACGCGCGAGGAAGTCGCCAACCTGGTCGACCTGGAAAACATGCAGGAAGCCATGACGTGCGCGATGGATATTTCCGGGATCAAGCGGAAGGCGCTCGAAGCCGGGCAAGGGGGCGGCGATGTTTAGGGGCTCTGCCAAAGGCGCCAAGAAGACCGCCAAGAACCTCAGGGACTCGGGAAAGCGGATGCACGGGTCGGTCCGCAAATCGCTCAGTAGCCTTGTGCTTGAACTGATGGTGAAGGTGAAGCGGGACAAGCTTTCCGGTCCCGGCACCGGCCAGGCGCTGAACGTGAGAACGGGACGCCTGCGCCGGTCGATCACTCAGCGCATCACCGACAGCGGACGCCAGATCAGCGGAATCGTCGGCACCAACGTCGAGTACGCGAAGTTCCATGAGTTCGGGCAGTCGATCAAGGGCGATCTGAAGAAACAGCGGGAGGGGTTCAAGGCCGGGCTCAAAGCCGACAAGCCGGCATTGAACGCCGACAGCCTGCCGCCCCGCTCGTTTCTGCGCACTGCGCTGAAGGAAATGGAGCCGCGCATCCGCGAGGAATTCGCGCACGCCGTGAAACAGAGTTCATCCACCTGGAGACTGCTATGAACAACGGGAGTGACATCGAAGTACAGGTAACAGCCAACGTCGACAGCCTGGATCGCGGCATGGACCAGGCCGCCAAGTCCGTCGAGGACGGCGCGCAGCGGATGGATGGCAGCCTCAAGAAAGCTGGCGACAGCATGTCCGGGGTATCGACCACTGTCCGGGCTGCCTTTGCCAGCGTGGCGGCAGTTGCAGCGGCGGCGTTCTCTTTCGTCGCCATCAAAAACGCAACCGATGAAACCGTCAAATACACCGAGGCCGCGATGGACTTGGGCCGCGCCATGGGCGTTTCGGCAACCGATGCCAGCGTGTGGATCTCGGTGTTGGATGACATCGGGGCGACCCAAGGCGAGCTGTCAGCAGCCAGCCGCGGGCTGACGATGAATCTGCTGAAGAACGAAGACGGCCTCAACGCCATGGGCCTCGCCACGCGCGATGCCAACGGCAAGCTGCGCCCCATGAACGACCTCATGCTCGACGCGATCGCGGTGGTGAATTCCTACAAGGAAGGCACTGACCGTAACGCGGCAGCGCAGGAGGTTTTCGGGCGCTCGGTCAATGGCAGCTCGAAACTCCTGCTGGCCAGCCGTGAGGCTGCTGAGGAAACCGAGAGGAAGATGCGCGACCTCGGCATGGTTGTTGGCCAGGACAACGTTCAGGCATGGAAGGACTATGACCAGGCCAGCGACGATGCGAACCTGACCGGGAAGGCATTGCAGATCACCATCGGGCAGGCGCTCATCCCTGTGATGACGGCTTTCAAATCGTCGCTCGTGGACATCGGCCCCGCGCTGGTGAAAGTCGCCCGTGTGGCGATGGAAACATTCCTGGGCGTGATTGATCTTGCGCGGATGGTGAAGCAGGCCTTTGTTTCCGTGGGGTCTGACATCGGCGCAGTGGCGGCAGCTGCAGCGCTGGCGCTTCGCGGGGACTTCTCCGGCGCGATGAACGTGTTCAAGGAACGCGCCGCCGACGCAGTACGCGAGACGCAGAAACTGAAAGACCTGTGGAACGGTACCGGCGATTCGTTCCTCGGCAAGTTCCGCCAGAAACGCACGGATTCTGACGATCCAGTGAAGAACGGGGGGAAGGACTTTCAGGCACCGCCTGGATCCTCTGGCAGCAATAAGGCGGGCGGCCCCATCGACGTATTCGAGAACGGTTCATTCATCACCGGCGACAAGGGCGTCGCAGAGATGATCCGTGAGCAGCAGGAAGCCATCAACCGCATGAACAGTGAAATGGCAGCAGATGCCGAGCGCGCTGCCAAGACCGCATCCGACGCCTACAAACGTGCGACAGAGCAGAAGATTCAGGTTGACTTGATCTGGATGCGCAATGCGGTCAACGCCCGGCTGGCTGTGGTCGATGCCGATGAGGAAGCCGCCCGCCATGCGGTCGAGATGGGTCTGATGAGCCACGAGGAACTGCTGACGCAGCAGATCGGGTTCGAGCAGCGGCGGAACGAGATCATCCTGCAGGCGATGAACGAGCGCCTGGCCATGATCGATCCTTCGGAAGACCCAGTGGCCTACGCCCAGATCAAGGCCGAGATCGAGGCGGCAGAACGGCAACACCAGGCCGTCATGACCGAGGTTAAAAACGGGTCTGAGCTTGAGCGCAACCAGTACGCCTTGCAGGCGACAAACGCCGTTCAGAACAGCATCGCCAACAGCTTGCAGCAGATGCTGACGGGCCAGATGACGCTGGCGCAAGGGCTGAAATCGATCTGGCAGGGCGTCACCACATCAATCGCGCAGATATTTGCGCAGATGGCGGCAAAGAACATCGCCACCATGTTGATGCAGGCTGCGCAGGGGAAATCGATTCGAGCCAAGGAGATCGTTGCGGACGCGAAAGCGGCGGCTGCTGCTGCATACAAGGCCGTGGTGGGCATCCCCTACGTCGGCCCGTTTCTCGCTCCTGCTGCTGCGGCAGTGGCCTTTGGCGGTGTCATGGCGTTTGCATCGGCGGCAGGAGGCTATGACATCCCGGCCGGCATGAACCCGATGACCCAACTGCACGAGCGCGAGATGGTGCTTCCGGCCAAGCACGCCGATGTGATCCGAGAACTGGCGGATGGGGGCGGCAGGGGCGGCAGGGGCGGGGGAGGCATGCCGCAGCAGGTCAACCACAACAGTGTGACGATCGAGGTTCACACGCCCGACGCTGACAGCTTCCGCGCAAGCGGTGACCAGATCACCGCTGATCTTCACCGCAGGCTTTCCGAGTTGTCGACGGGGGTGTGAGATGGGCACCAACGTTGTCAGCCTGCCGGACAGGATGGAACGCCAGTGGAGGGTGTACGAATCCAACATACAAGAACTCATGCGGGAAAACGGGATAGACGCGGACGTCGGCAAGGTGGCGCTTGCTCGGGTCAAGCCGATCTATCTGCGCTGCGCGAAATCGCACGCCATTCCGCATGTGAGCGACCCAGAGGCGGTCTTGCAGGAGGTCAACAGGTGGGCCAGCCAGCTCGGCACAGGCCTGCTGATGGAGATCATCTTGCGCGAAGTGGCGTTGATTAATCTGCGCGGGGAAGGGAGTTGAGGCATGGCAAAACGGCCTGATTCCACAAACGACCGGGCGGCAGGCGGCAAGCAGCCTGGGCTTGCCGTGTTACCCCCACCCCGGATGAACTTGAACAACCTGGACGGGGTTCGGCGGGAAATGGCGCGGGTCTATCGCGACATGCGCAGCGGCACGGCCAACACTCAGGACGGGTATCGCTGCGTGATGGTCCTGGGCGAGATGCGCAAGATGTTCGAGGTCTGCGAACTTGAGAAGCGCCTTGCCGCGCTGGAAGGGGGGAATGATGGCCACGCTTGAACAACGCCTGGCGAAACTGGAAGCGGTAGCCATGGCCAGGCGTGGCAAGCCTGAGGATCCAAATCTGACCGCTGCGCATCGATTCATGGACGCGCTGGAAGAGGCTCTCCCCGACGATGAGTATGAGTTCGAACAGTTGGAGTTTTCGCGTCGGCTGATCTACCAGCCTTGGAAGAAATCGCACATGGACAAGCTCCGGGACTTGGCCGGACGGATCGAGGCCGGTGATCTCAGCGACGAAGACCGCCTGTTGCTGGATGGGCTGCCGCAGGATGCCATCCTCGGGATGACGCCCGCCGAATTCATCACCACCATGATCTCTGGTCTCGATAAGCTGTACTGAATACCAAAGGTGCATCTCCTGGGGGAATACCCCCCCAGCCTATCCCGGCCACTGTGCCGGGATTTTTTTCGTCCGGCGCCCCTGACGCGAATTCGCGTTTTGGTGTCCTGGTTCATGCCAATACAGTGGCCTGTTGGACAGCCGCACTGATCGATTTCATGGGCCATCCCACAAAATGGTAAGGACCACATGCGTGGTGGGTACTGTGGTGGGTTTTTCGACGCTACACTTTTAAGTTATTGTTTTTATTGGTGTTATGGCGGAGAGGGTGGGATTCGAACCCACGGTAGGCTTGCACCTACGCCTGATTTCGAGTCAGGTACATTCGACCACTCTGCCACCTCTCCGGCGGCGCGTATTGTAACCGAGGCGACGTAATCCCGCGCCCTCTGGACGAAATATTCGTCCTGGGTCAGACTGGCCGCCATGCCGCGCACAAAAATAATGGCGAATATCGGAAGAATGGGAGCGCTGATGCTGGGGCTATGGCTGACGGCCTGCAGCCAGCCCGTGCCGCCGCCCGAAACCAGCGGGGAGCTGCGGGTCGGCACACGCAACAGTCCGGCCAGCTATTTCACCGCGCACAGTGGCGAGACCGCAGGCTTCGAGCACGATCTGTTGCAGTCTTTCAGCCGCAGCCAGCAATGGACGATCAAGTGGGTCGAGCAGGATGACCCCGATGCGCTGTTCGATCTGCTCGACCGGAATCGCATCCATCTCGCCGCCGCGACCCTGCCGCGCGCGGTGGTCAAGGATCGTCACCTGATTGCCGGCCCGATCCTGTTCGAAACGCCGGTGCATGTGGTCTACCGCATCGGGTCCCGGCCGCCACGCAATGTGGCCGCATTACAGGGCCGCAAACTCGCGCTGATTATCGGTTCGGGCCACACGCCGATGCTGATGCGACTAAAGCGTAAACATGCCCGTCTGTCCTGGGCGGCGCTGCAGAACGTCTGGCCCGAAGAGCTGCTGGCCCAGCTGGAAGCCGGCCATTACGATGCAGTACTGATCAACGGCATGGATTTCGATCCGATGCGCAATGCCTATCCTCGGCTTGCCGTTGCGTTCGATCTGCCCGAGACGCAAAAAATTGTCTGGGCGCTGCCCACCCACAGCTCGCAGGCGCTGCGCAACGCGCTCGCCCGCTTTATCGAAACGGCGCGGGCGGACGGAACGCTCAAGCGCATACACGAACGCTATTTCGGCCATGTCAAACGGCTGCACAGCACGGATATCTTCGGCATCCTGCAACGCCGCCCGAGCCGCCTGCCGGCACTGCGCCAGCATTTTCAGGAAGCACAGACACTTACCGGCATCGACTGGCGACTGCTGGCCGCCATTGGTTATCAGGAATCACAGTGGAATGCCTACGCCGTCTCTCCCACCGGGGTGCGCGGGCTGATGATGCTGACAGGCGAAACGGCCGACCGCATGGGCGTGACCAACCGGCTCGACGCGCGCCAGAGCATCCTCGGCGGGGCGCGCTATCTGGCCTTGATGAAAGACAGCCTGCCCGCGCGCATTGCCGAACCCGACCGTACCTGGATTGCGCTGGCTGCCTACAATCAGGGGCAGGGACATATGGAAGACGCGCGCCGCATTGCACAGGCCCGCAAGGGCAATCCGGACAGCTGGGCCGACGTGAAACAGGCGCTGCCGTTTCTGAGCCGGGGCGGCTATGGTGGCGTTACGCGCTATGGCTATGCGCGCGGCGGCGAAGCGCTGGAGTTTGCCGAAAACATCCGCAACTACTACGACATCCTGCTGCGGCTGGAGCCGGCATACGACCCGCTATTGAATATGGGCCGTAACGCTGGGTTGCCCAGCGTGCCGGGGTAAAAACCGCTCACCACAGAGGCACGGAGACACAGAGGAGAAATACTTCCTGTGTGTCAGTCTGGTGTTTCTTTTACTCGGTGTCTCTGTGTCTCTGTGGTGAAACTGCGGTTTTCAGCCTGCAACCGCGAGCGTCTCAAGCCCGCCCATCCAGGGGCGCAGCACCTCAGGCACGGTCACACTGCCGTCGGCGTTCTGGTAATTCTCCAGGATCGCCACCAGCGTACGGCCCACCGCCAGCCCCGAGCCGTTCAGCGTGTGCAGCAGTTCTGGTTTGCCCTGCCCCTGCTTGAAGCGCGCCTGCATCCGCCGCGCCTGAAACGCCTCGAAATTGGAACACGAGGAAATCTCGCGGTAGGTGTTCTGCGCTGGCAGCCACACTTCCAGGTCATAGGTCTTGGCCGACGAAAATCCCATGTCGCCCGTGCACAGGGCCATCTTGCGATACGGCAAGCCCAGTTTCTGCAGGATCGCTTCAGCACACGCGGTCAGGCTTTCCAGCGCGGCATAAGAGTCGTCCGGATGCACCATCTGCACCAGCTCGACCTTGTCGAACTGGTGCTGGCGGATCATGCCGCGCGTGTCGCGCCCGTACGAACCCGCCTCGGAACGGAAGCACGGGGTGTGGGCGACGAACTTGAGCGGCAGCAGGTCAGCTGCGACTATTTCATCACGCAGCAGATTGGTCACCGGCACTTCGGCGGTGGGAATGAGGTAATACGAGTGTTCCTTATAGTTAGCCGGAGTTAAGCCCCCACTTGCCATATCCGCAGCAGAAACTGGCTTGTTTGAAAGGTATCGCTCAGTAATCCTTTGCTCGAAAGGCTGCGCGATCCGAAACAGGTCCTCTTCGAATTTCGGCAACTGTCCGGTACCCCGCATCGAATCCGCGTTCACCAGATACGGCACATACACTTCGGTGTAGCCGTGTTCGGTGGTGTGCACGTCGAGCATGAATTGCGCGAGTGCGCGATGCAGCCGCGCCAGCCCGCCTTTCATCACACTGAAGCGGCTGCCGGTGATTTTCACCGCGGCGGCGAAATCCAGCTGACCCAGCCCCTCACCCAGATCGACATGATCGCGCACCGCAAAATCGAAAGTGCGCGGTGTACCCCAGCGGCTGACTTCAACATTGCCGGTTTCATCCTGGCCGACCGCCACCGATGCATGCGGCAGGTTCGGTACACCCATCAGAAAATCATTGAGTTCGGTTTGCAGGGCAGCCAGCCGCGTTTCCAGCGATTTCTGCTCGTCGCCCAGGCCCGCCACTTCGGCCAGCACGGCCGAGGCATCCTCGCCCCGGCTTTTCAGCATGCCGATCTGTTTCGACAGCGCATTGCGCTGCGCCTGTGCATCCTGGGTGCGGGTCTGGAGGGTCTTGCGTTCTGTTTCCAGGGCATCAAAACGCGCGCGATCAAGGGTAAAACCGCGCGCCGCTAATCGTTCGGCAACCTGCGCTGCGTCCTTGCGCAGCAGGTGTATGTCCAGCATGGTCAAAACCGCTTCAAGTTAAAACGCTATTCTCGCCTATCCCCACCCCGCACGGCTAGATTGCGCACGCCCGGCACGCCATGGCGCACGATGCGGCGAACGATCCGGCGAACGATCCGGCTTGCCAAGCCCGGCTACGCGCCCCATACTGGCGGCCGGACGGGTCTTTGGGTGAGCCTGCTAGTGTGGTGTTCCACGCTTGCTGGGACAAATAAAGCCGATGGATTTTTGTTCAGGGCGAGGCGCAAACCACAGCAATAGTTCCACTATTGCGAGGATTTGCAACGAAGCACTGGGCAATAAAGACGCGGTTTTATGTTCCAGATAGCGTGCAACACCACACTAGGTTCACCTTATGGGCAGCCCCCACCCGGGTTCGGCTGCCGCAACTCCACTGCAATCTCACTATATTTACGGTGCACGTCGCGCCGCGCGATTGATTTACCCTGAGGAACACGCCATGGCAAAAGAAGAACTCGTCGAAATGGAAGGGGTGGTCAATGAAGTGCTGCCGCAAACCCGTTTTCGCGTCACGCTGGATAACGGCTTTGAAATCATCGCCTATGCCTCGGGCAAAATGCGCAAGCACCGTATCCGCATTCTGGCGGGCGACAAGGTGACGATCGAAATGTCCCCGTACGACATGACCAAGGGCCGGATCAATTTCCGCCACAAGGACACCCACGTTCAGGCGCCCCGCCCCTTCACGTCCCGCAAGCATTGAGCAACGCCTGGCCGGGTACAATCATCGGCCAGACCCTATGCTGTTCACTTAGCCCCAAAATCGTTCGCTCTGAGCCTGTCGAAGGGCTGCCCTTCGACAGGCTCAGGGCGAACGGTGCGAAGCGGACAAACCAAATCGAACAGTATTGCTGCCAGACCGTGGTAGGCGCTCAGGCCGCTTCCACCATCCCCACCGCTTCTTCCACATCCACCGCCACGATACGTGACACCCCTGGCTCCTGCATGGTGACGCCGGCGAGATGCTGCGCCATTTCCATGGTGACACGGTTATGCGTGATGAACAGGAACTGCGTCTGGTCGGACATGGCTTTCACCAGATTGCAGTAGCGGTCGGTATTGGCGTCGTCCAGCGGCGCATCCACTTCGTCCAGCAGACAGAACGGCGCAGGATTGAGCTTGAACATGGCAAACACCAGCGACAGCGCGGTCAGTGTTTTTTCGCCGCCGGACAGCATGTGGATCGACGCATTTTTCTTGCCGGGCG
>JAJXUA010000099.1 GCA_021783275.1 Pseudomonadota bacterium | reverse complement strand
GTGTTTGTTGCATTGCGCTGGCCTGGGCGGTGCCTGCGGGCAGGATGGGGGGCGAAGCGTATCAGCAGGCGATTTTCTGGGGCCAAACCGCCCACCGCATGGTGGACTCTTTTGCGCACGAGCGACCTGTCTGGTGGTATCTGCCCCTGCTGCCGCTGTTGCTGTTTCCCTGGCTGGTGTGGGCGGGGGCCTGGCGCGCTTTCATGCAGCAGCGGCGCGCCGGGTTTGATCGTGGTATCCGTTTTACCCTAGCCTGGATGCTGCCGGTGCTGATGATACTGTCGTTCATCAGCGGCAAGCAACCGCATTATCTGGTGCCGCTGGTGCCCGCGTTTGCGCTGCTGCTGGCGCGTCTGCTGACCGGGTCTGAATCTACCCGTAGCGGATTGCCCGCGCTCGGTGCGGCGCTGCTGGCGGCAGTGCTGATCGTTGCGGCCAGCGGCGGGCTGGCCCGGCTGAATGGCGAAGTGGCCGCCTTGCCGCCGCTGTGGCCGGGGCTATTGCTGCTGCTGCTGGCACTGGCAAGCTGGCTGGCGGGGCGACGCGGCTGGCCGGCCTTGCCGAATCTGTCGCTGCTGGCGGTGGCGTCGGTGGTGCTGGTGCAGGTGGCGCTGCTGCATTCGATAGTGCCGATGTTTGACCTGAAGCCCATGGCAGAGGCGATCCGGGTCGAACAGCAAGCCGGGCACACTGTGGCGCATCTGGGGAAATACCATGCGCAGTACCAGTTTCTGGGCAGGCTTGAACAGCCACTGGTCGAGCTGGGTGATATTGACCAGAAGCGTGCCTGGTTATCCGCACATCCTGCGGCATATGCGGTGATGTATCGGGAAGGATTCGACGACACCGGCCACGCGGGTGCCATCACGGCACGCCATCGGCAAGCTTACCGGGGCGGCGTTGCGCTGCTGGTGGACGCACGAACCGCGCTCATCCTGCTGGATGAAAAGCGGAGCGGACGTTGAAAGGCCTCAGGCCGCGGCTTCGGCTTCGCGATGCGGCAGCACCACTTCACGCGAGGGCGAGATCGTTGAAATGGCGTGCTTGAATATCATCTGCGCCGCCTGATCCTGCCCCTTGAGCAGCACCACAAACTGATCGAAAGACTCGATCCTGCCCATCAACTTGATGCCGTTGACGAGGAAAACGGACACCGGAATACGCTCCTTGCGCAGCGTGTTCAAAAAGATGTCTTGCAGGTGGTTATATTCTTTTCCGGCCATGATGGCTCCCTGTCTTGTCAAAAAATCGGGACGGCTGTCCCGCTGGCTATTATTAGCGGATTATTCGATTTTTGCACCGGTACGGATGGCGGTGAGGGCATCCCGGATGCGCTGCTGCTGAATCTGTTTGACGATTTCGCCACGCACCACATCCAGCGGCGGCAGTTCCGGCTTGCGGGTGTCGTCCAGCCGGATGACGTGATAGCCGAACTGGGTCTTCACCGGGGTTTTGGTGGTTTCGCCTTTTTTCAGGCCGGCCATGGCGGTGGAAAACTCTTTGACAAAGGAACCGGGTGACGCCCAGTCGAGCGCACCGCCGTTTTTGGCCGAGCCGGGATCCTGCGACAACTTCTTCGCCAGATCTTCAAATTTCGCTTTCTTGCCCAGGTCGGCGATGATTTTCTTGGCTTCGGCTTCCGTCTTCACCAGGATGTGGCGCGCACGGTATTCGATCTCAGGCGGCTGTGCCTTGGCCTTGTCGTACAGGCCCTTGATCTCGGCATCGCTCACCGGATGCGTTTTCACATAATCTTCCAGATACGCCTTGGCGAGAATGTCCTTGCGGCGAATATCCAGTGCTGCGGCCAGGTTGGGGTCTTTTTCCAGACCCTTGTCGAGTGCGGCGCGCGACAGCAACTCCAGATTAACCAGCGAATCACGCACCCGTGCCTGAAGTTCGGGTGAGTCGGGCTGGCCCTGGGCCATTTCACGCTGCACCAGTTCGCCATACAGTGCGGGAATTTCCTTGCCGTTGACCACGGCATAAGGCTTGTTTGCCGCTGCTGCCGGGGTGGCAGCAGGGGTCTGTGCCTGCGCCAGGGGGGCCAGGCTCAGCAGGATCAGGGCGGGCAAGAGGGCAATACGCATTCGGAGTCCTTTCAGAGTTCTTCCGGGGTTAAGGCGGTGATCGACAGTGCGTGGATTTCGCGCTGCATCAGCTCGCCCAGGGTTTCGTACACCAGACGGTGACGCGACAGGGTAGAGAGATTACGAAATTTTGATGACACGATGATGAGCCGGTAATGTCCGCCACCCGATGCGGCACCGGCGTGGCCGTGATGCTGGGCGCTTTCGTCTTCCAGTGTGCAGGTTTCGGGCGCGAGCGCGGCCAGACGGGCATGGATGAGGTCGGCGGTGCTCATGCGGGCAATACTTTCTTGAACGGTTTGACGCTGACGTGGGCATACACGCCTGCGGCCATGTAGGGATCGGCCTCGGCCCAGCTTTGTGCCGCCGCCAGGGTATCGAATTCGGCAACGATGAGGCTGCCGCTGAACCCCGCCGGGCCGGGATCGACGCTGTCGATCGCCGGAAACGGTCCGGCCAGCAGCAGGCGACCAGCGGTCTGCAACGCACGCAGGCGTTCCAGATGGGCAGGGCGGGCGTCAATGCGTAGGGCGAGACTGTCAGGCACATCCTGCCCGACGATGGCATACCACATGATTATTCTTGTTCCTTGTTCAGTCCGGTTTTTTCCAGATCGGCTTGATCCATGTATTTGGTCAGCATCATGCTTTGACCGATGACAAACACCACCATCAATCCCAGGCTGCCAAAGAGTTTGAAATTGACCCAGGCATCGGTCGAAAAATTGAACGCCACCAGCAGATTGATTACGCCCATGACGGCGAAGAATCCGCCCCAGCTCAGGTTCAACCGACTCCAGGCGATGTCCGGAAGTTCCATCTGTGCGCCCATCAGGCTGCGGATAACGTTCCGTCCCAGGGCGGCAGCACCGAGAATAATCGCCGCAAACACCCAGTACAGCACGGTCGGTTTCCATTTGATGAAGCTCTCGTCATGCAGCCACAGCGTCGCGCCGCCGAACAGCACAATGATGCCCAAGCTGACCCACATCATGGTTTCAACTTTCTGTCCGCGCAGTACCACCCACAGAATCTGGCCGACGCTGGCAATGATGGCGACCAGCGTGGCGAGATAGATGCCGGGCTTTTGCGCGGTGTCGGCGGTGAGCGGCAGGCCGACACTGGCCATGAACGCGCGCGTGGCTTCGGCATTGGCATCGCCGAGTTTGTAGGCGATGAAAAAGATGATGATGGGGAACAGGTCGAACAGCAGTTTTTTCATTCTGATTGTGGGCTGGGCAGGGTGTGCTTGCCGGTTGTCATTCGGTCAGGCGCTTATTTTGCTATGATTCCCCCTCCTGACCAAGCGCTTTCATCGGGGTTCCACTAGCCTGATCGTCGATGCTGAATATCGATCTGCATTGCCATTCCAACGTGTCCGACGGCATGCTGCCCCCCGCTGAGGTGGTGGCGCGCGCCGCTGCCAATAGTGTGCACGTGCTGGCGCTGACAGATCACGACGACACGAGCGGGCTGGCCGAAGCGGCAATCGCTGCGCGGGACGCCGGATTGACCCTGATCCCGGGCGTGGAAATTTCGGTCACCTGGCACGGCCAGACCGTGCATATCGTCGGCCTGCGCATCAACCCCGCCCATCCTGATCTGGCCAACGGCCTGCAAGGTATCCGTCACGGCCGGCAGGAACGTGCGCAGCGTATGAGTGATGACCTGGCCCGATCCGGCATCGACGGCGCTTACGCCGGGGCGTATGGCTACGCCGCCAACAAGCAGATGGTGGGGCGGGTGCATTTTGCGCGCTGGCTGGTGGCGCAGGGCCATGTGCCCGATGTGCGGGCCGCGTTTCAACGCTACCTCACCCAGGGCAAGCCCGGCTATGTCGAACACGAATGGACCTCGCTGGACAATGCCGTTGGCTGGATCCGCGCCAGCGGCGGCATGGCGGTGATTGCGCATCCCGGGCGCTATGCCTTCAAGGCGCGCGAACAGCAGTTGCTGCTGGACGCGTTTCGCGCGCTGGGCGGCGAAGGGATCGAAGTCATCACCGGCAGCCATCATCCGTCGGAATACGGCAAGTGGGCGGACCTCGCCCGCGCGTTCGGACTCAAGGCGTCGCGCGGGGCCGATTTTCATGCGCCGGGGGAAGGCATCGATATCGGTCGCCTGCCAGCCTTGCCGCATTACTGCCAGCCGGTCTGGCAGGACTGGCCGGAAGTGGCGGCACACGCTGCTGTAGCCTGAACCGACTCAATCCCCAACCTCCCCGAATGCACATGGCGCAATTTTTCAATATCCACAGCGACAACCCGCAACCCCGGCTGGTGCAGCAGGCGGTTGATATCCTCAAACGCGGGGGCGTCATCGTCTATCCCACCGACTCCTGCTATGCCCTGGGTTGCCACATCGGCGACAAGGAAGCGGCGATGCGCCTGCTGTCGGTGCGCGGCCTCGACAGCGGCCACGACCTCACGCTGATCTGCCGCGACCTGTCCGAGCTGGGGCGTTATGCCCAGGTGGACAATGCCCAGTTCCGCTTCCTGAAAGCGCACACGCCCGGCGCGTACACCTTCATCCTGCGCGGCACGCGCGAAGTGCCGCGCCGCCTGCTGCACAAAAAGCACGACACCATCGGCCTGCGGGTGCCGGATCACTCCGTGGTTCAGGCGCTGCTCACCGAGCTGGGCGAGCCCATCCTGTCATCGACCCTGTTGCTGCATGGCGAAGACGTGCCGCTGACCGAGCCCTGGGAGATCCGTGAACGGCTCGAGCACCTGGTCGATCTGGTGATTGACGGCGGGGCCTGCGGCCTGACGCCGACCACCGTGGTCGATCTGACAACCGACGAACCCCGGGTGGTGCGCTACGGCAAGGGCGATACTGCTGATTTCGAAATCTGATCACCCGATGACCCGACCTGTTTTTTAACCGACCTCGATTCTATGTATTCCGACCGCGTACTTTCCGGCATGCGTCCCACCGGACGCCTGCATCTGGGCCACTATCACGGCGTGCTGAAAAACTGGCTGCGCCTGCAGAACGAATATCAGTGCCTGTTTTTTGTCGCGGACTGGCACGCGCTGACCACGCATTACGACACCCCGCAAATGATCGAGGACCACGTCCGCGACATGGTGGTCGATTGGCTGGCGGCGGGCATCGATCCGGCGCAGGCCACGCTGTTCGTGCAGTCGCGCGTGATCGAACATGCCGAACTGCATCTGCTGCTGTCGATGATGACGCCGCTGGGCTGGCTGGAGCGCGTGCCCACCTACAAGGACCAGCAGGAAAAGCTCAGCGAAAAAGACCTCTCGACCTACGGCTTTCTCGGCTACCCGCTGCTGCAAAGCGCCGACATTTTGATCTACCGCGCCAACCGCGTGCCGGTCGGCGAAGACCAGGTGCCGCATATCGAATTCACGCGTGAAATCTGCCGTCGCTTCAATCACCTGTACGGGCGCGAGCCCGGTTTCGAGGACAAGGCGCGCGCCGCCGTGAAAAAACTCGGCTCGAAAAAAGCCCGGGTGTACGAGGAATGCCGCACCGCGTACCAGGAAAAAGGTGACGAAGCCGCGCTGGAGTCTGCCAAGGCGTTGCTGAACGACGCGCAGAACCTGTCGGTCAACGATCTCGAACGCCTGTTCGGTTATCTCGAAGGCTCGGGCAAGATGATCCTGGCCGAACCCGAAGCGCTATTGACCGAAGCGTCGAAAATGCCCGGACTCGACGGCCAGAAAATGTCCAAGTCCTACGGCAACACCATCGGCCTGCGCGAAGACCCCGAGGTCGTGACCAAAAAAATCCGCACCATGCCCACCGATCCGGCGCGGGTTCGCCGCACCGATCCGGGCAACCCGGCCAACTGCCCAGTCTGGCAATTCCATCGCGTGTATTCCGACGACAGCGTGCAGCAATGGGTGAGCCAGGGCTGCACCTCGGCCGGCATCGGCTGCATCGAATGCAAGCAGCCGGTGATCGATGCCGTGCTCGCCGAACTCGCCCCGATCCGCGAACGCGCCGTGTATTACGAAGACAACCCGGACCAGGTGCGCAACATCCTCGCCGACGGCAGCGAAAAAGCCCAGGAACTGGCGCGCGACACCATGCGCGACGTGCGCGAGGCGATGGGGCTGACGTTCGGCTAGGGAAACGCTGAACAAGTGGGTTTGCTGTGTGGTTCGACAAGCTCACCACGAACGGATGGATGGGGTTCGATTTTCTGGACGGATAAGCCATCGTGATTATGCTGCTTGTTGCAGGCGGCTTTAAAACGCCTGTTCGAAATCGGCGGGACTGATATTGCCCAACTTGGCATGCCGCCGTATCCGGTTGTAGAACACCTCCACATACTTAAAGACCGTGCGTCTGGCCTCCTCGCGCGTAGCGAAGCGGGTTTGATACACGCACTCCGTCTTGAGCGTGGCAAAGAAGCTTTCCATCGGCGCGTTATCCCAACAGTTGCCCTTGCGTGACATCGACGCCAGCATGCCATAGCTCCGCAGGGCTGTCTGGTAGTCATGACTGCAATACTGGCTGCCCCGATCCGAATGATGAATCAGCCCAGATACGGGCTTCTCTCGCCAGTAAGCCATCCTTAGCTGCATCCAGCACCAGTTGCCGGGTCATGCGGTTATCCAGCGACCAGCCACCAGCTTGCAGGTGTGCAAATCCTTGACGCCAGCCAGATACAGCCAGCCCTCGTCCGTAGCGATGTAGGTGATGTCCGCAACCCACACCTGATTGGGCGCGGTCGTCTCGTTGAAACGTTGCACCAGCCGGTTCGGTGCGATGGGCAAGGCGTGACGAGAGTCGGTCGTGGCCTTGAATTTGCGTTTCTGCTTGCACCGGATACCCGCCAGCCTGCGCAGCCGCTTGATGCGGTTGATGCCGACTCGCAGGTCTTGTCCAGCCAGTTCTTCCTGAATCTTGGCCGAGCCATAGCTGCCACGGCCGCGTTCATGCGCGGCCTTGATGGCAAGCAATAGTTTGCCGTCTTCGGCTCTGCGTCGGCTGACTGGTCTGCCGACTAGTGTAGTGTTCCATTCTGTTTGGAACTTAAGCGCGCATTCGCCCGAATGACCTTCTGCAGGATGTCGGCGGCGCTCTTCGTCCAGATGAACGGCTTGGGTTTGACGTTGTGCTGCACGACGTA
>JAJXUA010000098.1 GCA_021783275.1 Pseudomonadota bacterium | reverse complement strand
TGGACGGATCTGAAATGGGGCGCGGTCTGGGTAGTCATCCAATCAGACTTCGCGTCTCCAAACAGCGGCATCCTATGGAGGAATGAACAATGAGCACACAAAACATACCGGGCGATCCCGATTTTGCCGACGCGACCAAGGAACAGTTGATTGCCGATTTCAAGGCGGTCGTGTCGGATGCAGAGGCGCTGATCAAGGCCACGGCCAACCAGGGCGGCGAGGCGCTGGCCACGGTGCGCGCCAAGGCCGAAGCGTCGCTTGCCAAGGCGAAGGCCCAGATGGCCGACGCTGAAGCAGCCGTGCTGGTTCGCGCCAAGGCGGCCGCCAAAGCGACGGATGTCTACGTCCACGAAAACCCGTGGAAAGCCATCGGCATCTCCGCAGGGCTCGCGCTGCTGGTCGGCTTCATCATGGGCCGCCGCTAGTCGACTGCCGATGAGCGAACCATCACCGGCCGCGGGCAAGGGGCTGTTCGACTCGCTGAAAGGGCTCGCAGCCACCCTCATCGCCATCGCCCATACCCGGCTCGAACTGCTGTCGACGGATTGGGAGGAGGAGCGGGCGCGTCTGGTGTCGGTGCTGGCACTGCTGTTCGTTGCGCTGTTCTGCCTCGGCGTGGGGGTGGTGCTGCTGGCGATCCTGGTGGCGGTCGTGTTCTGGGACAGCCATCGGCTGCTGGCGCTGGCCGGGCTGACCGGGCTTTTCCTGGCAGGTGGCGTGGCAGCCCTCGGGGTCGCGCGACACAAGCTCAGAACCAGGCCGAGGTTGTTCGCAGCGAGCCTGGCCGAGTTGTCCAGGGATCGGCAGCACCTGATGGACCGATCATGAACGGCAAGTTGACCCCACTGGCCGAGCGTCGCGAGCATCTGCTGGCGCAGGCTGCCGCCCAGCGAACTGCGCTGGCGCAACACGCGGCGCCCTGGCGCGCGCCCCTGGCGCTGGCCGACCGGGGCGTGGAAGCGCTGCGCACCGTCAGGCGTCACCCCGGCTGGTTGCTGGCCGCCGTCCTGCTGCTGGTGGCCTTGCGGCCGGGGCGGGCAGGCAAATTGACCCGGTTCGCCTGGGTCGGGTGGCAGGTCGGCCGCAGGGTATTGAGGCGCTGAATCGCAAGAGTGGCCCGAGGCCGAATCACATCCCATTCCGCCTGCGGCACTGCACGTGCAGCAGGCACGGTGTCTTGATCGACTCGCTCGATCAAGACACATCGTAGGTTCATCAGTAATCAAGGAGCATGATCATGAAGAAAACCAGTCTTATCGCCGCCGTCCTTTCCGCATTTCTGGCGGTTTCCGTCGTGGGGTGCGCATCGACGTCCAAGTCGGAGGGAACGGGCGAATACGTCGACGACGCCGTCCTGACTACCAAAGTGAAGGCGGCCATCTTCAATGAGCCAGGCCTGAAGTCGACCGAGATCAACGTCGAGACCTTCAAGGGCACGGTGCAGCTGAGCGGATTCGTCAGTTCCCAGGCCGACATCGACAAGGCGGTCGCCGTTGCGCGCAGCGTGAAAGGCGTCGTCGGCGTCAAGAACAACATGAAGTTGAAGTAAATACCTCAAGTCGTCCGCCGCTAGCCACGGCCGCCGGACTCCTGTCCGGCCGCTGCGGGACGGTGAACGGGGCGGCCCGATGAATCCGGGCCGGCTGAACGATTTCCAAATCTACCCATTCAAGAAGGGGGCGCAACATGCTCGAAACCATCATCGTCGTCCTGGTGATCCTGTGGCTGCTGGGTATGGTGACCTCCTATACCATGGGCGGACTCATTCACATTCTGCTGGTCATCGCAATTGTCGTAGTATTGCTTCGGGTCATTCAAGGTCGGCGTCTCTAGCCCGCCTCGAGTTTTTCCTAGCTTCGGCGCCGCAGGCGCAAATCGGTCTGAATGACCGTACTGCGGCGATCTTCAAAACAGGAGGACAGAAAAATGCGATATCTGCTTATCGTCTTGTCGATGTTGCTCGTCCCGCTGACCCCGGCCCGCGCCGAGGTCAGTGTCGGCGTCGGCATCAGCGTTCCCGGCGTCAGCATCGGGATCAACCTGCCGGCGTATCCGCGGCTCGTCCGCGTGCCCGGCTATCCCGTCTACTACGACCCGCGGGTGAACGTGAATTTATTCTTTTACGACGGCTTGTACTGGGTGTTCCATGGGGACAACTGGTATGCGAGCAGTTGGTACAACGGACCGTGGGACATGGTGGATCCGTATGATGTGCCGCTTTATGTGCTGCGCGTGCCGGTGCGCTACTACCGCCAGCCGCCGCCGTATTTCCACGGCTGGCGCGCCGACGCGCCGCCGCGCTGGAGCGAGCACTGGGGCCGCGACTGGGACGAGCGCCGCGGCGGATGGGACAAATGGAACCGTCGTGCCGCGCCGCGCCCCGCTCCGTTGCCGACCTATCAGCGCAACTATTCCGGGGACCGCTACCCGCGCGAGCCGGAACGGCAACAGGAGATCCGAACCGAACGTTACCGCTACCAGCCGCGCGAGCCGGTGACGCAGCAGCATTATCAAAGGCAGCGCAACCAGAATGGCCCCCAAGACCGGGGCCGGGGCAATCCGCACGAAGATCGCGGGCAGGATCGCCGGTAATTGCAGGTGAACGGACAACGGCCGCGAAGCGGTCCTTGTCCGTCGTACCGGGTCGATTCATTCGCGGACGTTGGCTATGGCGGTCCTCGAAGGTTCCCTTAAAAAAGACTTGAGTTTCGCTCAGGGGAGATTGAAATGAATGCACTCAAAATCGTGGCAATCGCACTGATCGTGGCCGGCAGCCTGGGGCTGATCTACGGCGGGTTCACCTACACGAAGAGAACGGAACAGGTCAAACTGGGCCCAATTGAACTGTCGGTCAAGGACAGGGAAACGGTCAATATTCCCGTCTGGGCCGGCGTGGCGGCCATCGTGGCAGGGGCTGCGCTGCTGTTCGTCCGCAAGTAAGACCGTCGATGGCAAAAAGCGCGTTGACAACAAATCCGAGAACACCCGGGAGCAGCGACACCGTGGCGAACACGCGACGGGTCATGCCCGATAGTCGGGCGATGACCAGGGAACAAGTAAAGAGCATGAAGGGCAGAAAATGAAAAAGCGCTATCTGATCATTGCGATATCGATGGCCCTTATCCAGGGTTGCTATACCGCTCCCCCCTACCAACCATCCAGCCATGTCGCGGTCGGAGTCGGATATCCTGGCGTCAACATCGGGATCAATTTCTCGACGTACCCGGATCTTGTCCCGATTCCGGGCTATCCCGTCTACTACGACCCCTATGTGAGCGTGAATCTCTTCTTTTACGACGGGCTGTACTGGGTGTTCCAGGGCGACAACTGGTATGCGAGCAGCTGGTATAACGGGCCGTGGGACAGGGTAGACCGTTATGACGTGCCGGTCTACGTGCTGCGTGTGCCGGTGCGCTATTACCGCCAGCCTCCGCCGTATTTCCGCGACTGGCGCGCCGACGCCCCGCCACGCTGGGGTGACCACTGGGGTCGCGACTGGGAACAGCGCCGGAGCGGATGGGACCAATGGGACCGCCGTTCCGCCCCGGTCCCCGCACCGTTGCCGACCTACCAGCGCAATTATTCGGGCGACCGCTATCCTCGCGAGATCGAACAACAGCACTCGATCCGATCCGAGAAGTACCGCTACCAGCCGCGCGAGCCTGTGACGCAGCAGTATTATCAACAGCGAGTGCAGCAACGTCAGCAAGAGCAGCAGCGGCAGCAGGACCAGCAGCGTCAACAGCAGCAGATGCAGCGGCAAGACCAGCAACGCCAGCAGGAGCAACAACGCCAGCAGGATCAGCAACGCCAGCAAGAGCAGCAGCGCCAGCAGGATCAGCAACGCCAGCAAGAGCAGCAGCGCCAGCAGGAGCAGCAACGCCAGCAGGAGCAGCAACGCCAGCAGGAGCAGCAGCGTCAGCAGGAGCAGCAACGCCAGCAGGATCAACAGCGTCAACAACAGCAGATGCAACGGCAAGACCAGCAACGCCAGCAGGATCAACAGCGTCAACAACAGCAGATGCAACGGCAAGACCAGCAGAGGCAACAGCAAGATCGGCAGCGGCAACAGAAGCAGCCTGACCAGGGGCAGAGAGACAAGGCTGCACCACAGGACAAGGGCCAGAAGGACAAGGCTGTGCCGAAAGATCAGGGCCGGGAGAAGAAGAAGGACGAAGAGCGCGATCGGACTCGACAGTAATTGCGCAGGACGGCATCAAGCAATCCGGCATCAGCGTGACCACCCATGGTGTGGTCATGCCCGACGGCTCGGCGAGCCGCGAGGCGTCGACCCGCAAGTTCGATCACGTGAAGGAAATCGCTGAAAAATGGTAGGCGTAGAACGTGGAACGCCCACCCGAACTGATTTCAGGCAAGTCGGGTCCGGATGACCCTCACTAGAAATAGGAATCCGCAATGAACGAAGATACCGTCAAAGGTAATTGGAAGCAGGTTTCCGGCAAGATCAAGCAAAAGTGGGGCAAGCTCACCGACGACGATCTCATGAAGGCCGAAGGCGACAAGGACTACCTGCTCGGCAAGCTGCAGGAGCACTATGGTTTGGCCAAGGACAAGGCTGAGCAGTTTCTGAAGGATCTCGGACATTGACATGTCCCGGTTGCACGCACCGGTTGGGGCTCGATTCGCGATCGTGACGCTGGACGTTTCATGACGAATCGCGTTCTCATCGTTACGGCGGATCCGGACGACGCCCGAGCCCTGGAACTTGCGCTCCGCAAGGCAAAAGACGGTCCGTTCGACATCGAGTGGGCCGCGCGGCTCTCGGACGCACTCGCGCGGCTGCGCGCCGGCGGCATCGACGCGATCCTGGCGGACTTGTCCCTGCCCGACAGCCAGGGCATCGAGACATTCGACCAGCTGTTCGCCACCAATCCCCAGACGCCGATCCTGACGCTGAGCGCGGTGGAGGACGACGCGCTGGCGACGGAAGCGGTACAGCGAGGCGCGCAAGGGGCCCTGTCGAAAGGCCACTTTGGCAGTTCTCTGGTGCCGCAATCGCTGCGCAACATCATCCAGCGCAAGGCCGTCGAGGAGTCCTTGTACCTGGAGAAAACACGCGCCGAAATCACGCTCAACTCGATCAGCGACGCGGTCATCGGCACCGATATGTCGGGCAATGTCGACTATCTGAACGTGGCTGCGGAACACATGACCGGATGGACGAGGGAAGAAGCACGCGGGCACCCGATCTCCGAGGTGATGCAGATCATCAACGGCACGACGCGCGAGTCCGAACGCAATCCTGTCGAACTGGTCCTGCAGCTGGACAAGCCGATGGGATTGACCGCAGGCACGGTCCTGATCCGGCGCGATGGGAAAGAAGCACCGATCGAAGACTCCGCCGCGCCGATCCACGATCTGAACGGGCAGATTGCGGGCGCGGTGATCGTGTTCCATGACATCACAGCCGCGCAGGCGATGCGCGTGAAAATGACCCATCTGGCGCATCACGATTTTCTGACGGATCTGCCGAACCGCGTGCTGCTGAACGACCGTATCACGCAAGCGATCGCTTTGGCAAAAAGGCGCGGCACGCATGTCGCCGTGCTGTTCCTGGATCTGGATAATTTCAAGCGCATCAACGATTCGCTCGGCCACGAGACCGGCGACAAGCTGCTGCAGTCCGTCGCGCTTCGCCTGAGCGCATGCGTGCGTGGCTCCGACACGGTTAGCAGGCTGGGCGGCGATGAATTCGTGGTGCTGGTGACGGAAGACAAGTACGCGGAAGACGCCGTCGTGACTGCCGACAAGATCCTCGCCGCGCTGGCAGCGCCGCATGCCATCGACAAGCACGAGCTGCACGTGACGACCAGCATCGGAATCAGCAGCTATCCGGCGGATGGTGGGGATACGGAAACGTTGATCAAGAACGCGGATACGGCGATGTACCACGCCAAGGAAATGGGCCGCGACAACTACCAGTTTTTCAAGCGCGAGATGAACGTGCGCGCAGTCGAGCGGCAAGTCATCGAATCGCATTTGCGGCATGCGCTGGAGCGGCAGGAATTCGTGCTGCATTACCAGCCCAAGGTCAATCTGGCTACCGGTGCGATCACCGGCGCCGAAGCGCTGCTGCGCTGGGTGCATCCGGAATGGGGCGTGGTCCTGCCTGAACGCTTTGTGCCGATCGCGGAAGATTGTGGCCTAATCGTGCCGATCGGTCGCTGGGTGTTGCGCGAGGCCTGCGCACAAGCCAGGCGCTGGGAAGACGCGGGGCTGAAGCCAGCTTCGATCGCTGTCAACATATCCGCACTGGAATTCCGACGCGAGGATTTCGTTGAAGGTGTGCGCGCCATCCTGAGCGAAACCGCGCTGGAACCCCGCTGCCTGCAGCTGGAAATCACCGAAAGCGTGCTGATGCACCATGCCGCGTCCAGTACCGCAATACTTCAGCAACTCAAGGATATGGGGGTGCAGCTGGCGGTGGACGATTTCGGCACCGGCTATTCCAGTTTGAGTTATCTGCATCTATTTCCGATCGATGTCCTCAAGATCGACGGCTCATTCGTGCAGGACATTGATTCCATCAATAACAATGGCAGCATCGTCAGCGCCGTCATCGCCATGGGCACCAGCCTCAAGCAACGGGTGATCGCCGAAGGCGTCGAAAAGCCGGGACAACTGGCCTTCCTGAAGGCGCAGCATTGCGAGGAGGGGCAGGGCTACTTTTTCAGCCGGCCGCTCGTTGCCGAGGAATTCGCCGCGCTGCTGGCAACAGGAATACCCGAGGCGGCCTTTGATTGATTCCATGTCTGCCAGATGCAGACAAATTTGCCCGGTCCCGAGACGGGTCCACCGTTAATTCAGGAGGCTCAAATGTTGGTGACGTTCACATGTAAGGCCTATGCCGACATCACGATGTTCGGTGACGTCGCGTTGGGCATGCTGAAAATGATGGGGCACAGCGAAACGGTTCCCGGCGCCATTCTGGCCGAAGACGTTCCTGCTGCACTTGAGCGGCTGAAGCGCTCGATCGAAACGGCGCCGGCCCAGAAACAATCCAGGAAAGCCGAGGGCGACGACTCGGATGAGCCGCCTGTCAGTCTGGCGCACCGGGCATTGCCTCTGCTCGAATTGCTCACGGCTGCGGTGCAGCAAAAGGCCGACGTGATGTGGAAATGACGCGAGGCATCGCTGCATTGCAGGCTTGCTGCATGCCCCTCCGGTAGCCGGCCTTTCTGTCCAGGCTCGCCGG
>JAJXUA010000097.1 GCA_021783275.1 Pseudomonadota bacterium | reverse complement strand
GTCTGCGCTGCCGGACTTATCGACCTGGATCGAGTGATCGACCACCATGTCCACCGGCACCAGCGGCTCGATCTTCTTCGGGTCTTTGCCCAGTTTCTGGGCGGCAGAGCGCATTGCGGCGAGGTCGGCGAGCAGCGGTACGCCGGTGAAATCCTGCAGGATCACGCGGGCGACGGTGAAGGGGATTTCCTCGGTGCGCGGTGCGTTGGGTTTCCAGGCGGCGAGCTGCTTCACGTGATCTTCCGTCACCTTCACCCCGTCGCAGTGGCGCAGCACCGACTCCAGCACGATGCGGATCGATACCGGCAGGCGGCCGACCGGGCGCCCCAGCGCGACCTCGAGTTTTTTCAGCGAAGCGAAATTCAGGTTGCCGGCGGGGGTGGAAAAGGTGTCGAGGGTGTCGAAGGCGTCGGTCATGGCGGGCTCAGGTAAAAGCGGTGGCTGAATCATCGGGTGAAGCAATAAGCGTGCGATCAGACTTCGCGTCGCATCTGCGGGCTGTCTTTAGGCTTCCCGCCTCATCTGCGGGAAGAGGATCACATCGCGGATACTCGGCGAATCGGTGAGCAGCATCACCAGCCGGTCGATGCCGATGCCGCAGCCGCCGGTGGGCGGCAGGCCGTGTTCCAGCGCGCGGATGAAGTCGGCGTCGTAGTGCATCGCTTCCTCGTCGCCTGCCTCTTTTTGGCGCACCTGCTCCATGAAACGCTCGGCCTGGTCTTCGGCGTCGTTCAGCTCGGAAAAACCGTTGGCCATTTCGCGTCCGGTGATGAAGAGCTCGAAGCGCTCGGTGATGTCAGGCTGCGTGTCCGAGCGGCGCGCCAGCGGCGACACCTCGGCCGGGTAGTCGATGATGAAGGTGGGCTGCATCAGCTGCGCTTCGGTGGTTTCCTCGAAGAAGCTCAATTGCAGACCGCCGAGGCCGTCGGTGGGGCGGTACTTGGCTTTCATCGCCTGCATCTGCGCCACCAGCCAGTCACGGTCGTTGAGCTGATCGACGCTGTAGTCCGGGTTGTATTGGCGGATGGCATCAACAATCGTCAACCGGGCAAATGGCTTGCCGAGATCGATGGTATTGCCCTGGTAGCTCACCGTGGTGGAGCCGGTGGCGGCCACGGCAGCGGCGCGGATCAGCGCTTCGGTGGTGTCCATCAGGTAGCGGTATTCACGATAGGCCTCGTAGAACTCCATCATGGTGAATTCGGGGTTGTGCCGCGTGCTCAAGCCTTCGTTGCGGAAGTTGCGGTTGATCTCGAACACCTTCTCGAAACCGCCGACCACCAGGCGCTTCAGATACAGCTCCGGCGCGATGCGCAGGAACAGCTCCATGTCGAGCGCGTTGTGGTGCGTGGCAAACGGCTTGGCCGCCGCGCCGCCGGGGATGGGGTGCATCATCGGCGTTTCCACTTCGAGGAAGTCGCGCTCGACCATGAAGGCGCGGATCGCCTGGATGATCTTCGAGCGGCGGCGGAAGGTTTCGCGCGCGTCGTCGTTGGTGATGAGGTCGAGGTAGCGCTGGCGGTATTTCTGTTCCTGGTCGGCGAGGCCATGGAATTTTTCCGGCAACGGGCGCAGCGCTTTCGACAGCAGGCGGATCGATTTGGCCTGGATGGTGAGCTCGCCCTTGTTGGTTTTGAACAGGGTGCCGGTGACACCGAGAAAATCGCCCAGGTCCCAGTGCTTGAACGCGTCGTGCGCATCGAGGCCGGTGACGTCGTTGGACACATACACCTGGATGCGGCCGCTCATGTCCTGCAGGGTGGCGAAGCTCGCCTTGCCCATCACGCGTTTGAGCATCATGCGGCCGGCGAGCTGCACCTGGATAGCTTCAGGTTCCAGCGCTTCCTTGGATTTGTTGCCGTGCTCGGCAGCCAGTTCGCCCGCGTAATCGTGGCGCTCGAAATCGTTGGGGAAGGCGATGCCCGCTGCGCGAATCGCGGCGAGCTTGGCGCGGCGCTCGGCGATGATCTGGTTCTCGTCGAGGGCGGGGGCGGTGTTTTCGGTGGTCATGGTCAGATAAGTCAATCGCCGAAGTAAGCGACGTCAAGTTGGAGTTGTTGGGCGGCGCGTCGCATCACGTCGTCGGCGGTAGCGATGATGCTTGAACCGAGTCCGGATGCGGTTGCCAGATGGAGAGCATCGAGCGTGCGCAGGGGCAGCGTGGTCAGTTCGTCCATCAGACGGAAGGCTTCGATGAAGTCGGCGTCGGTGGAAGGTACAACGGTGAGCAGGCCATTCTGGATGTCGATGCGGACCTCGTTCATCGCTGCCGCTTCCTGCGCCGGGTTCAGGCGTGCCTGGCGGCGCTTGCGCGCAAAAGTCGAACGCAGCTCAACCAGTGTGAGACGGCTGATGTGGGCGGGAGCCAGTTCGGAGAAATAGGTTTCGAACGCCGCGCTGTTGCGCTCGGGCAGATAGCGCTTCACGAGTGCGCTGGTGTCGAGGTAAACCGGCATCAGCCGCGTTCGTCGCGGTCTTCGCGAATCAGGACTTCGCTCGGCACATCCTGAAACGGCATCGTTGCGCGAAACGCAGCCAGCGAACGAAATGCCATCTTGCGCGCGTCCGCAGTGGGCGTCACCGGCAGAATGCGCGCCACCGGCTCGCCGCGATTCATCACCAGCACCTCGTCGGCGTCGGCGAACATCTGGTCGGGGTGCGACAGGCCTTCACGGGCTTCGCGTACTGTCAGGGTTTTCATACAAGCGCTCCGGGAGCAAACGTGACACAATTATAGCCGATGTGACACAGTGATTTTCCAGCCGGAAAATCAGAATTACCCCAGCGCTTGCCAGCCAATTTTTTACCCATGTCCGACACCCCTTTAAGCCTGCTGAACCGCGTCTTCGGCTATCCCGCGTTCCGTGGCGAGCAGGCCGCCATCATCGATACGCTGGTGGCGGGCGACGACGCGCTGGTGCTGATGCCCACTGGTGGCGGCAAGTCGCTGTGTTTCCAGATTCCGGCCTTGCTGCGCGACGGCTGCGCGGTGGTGGTGTCGCCGCTGATCGCGTTGATGCAGGATCAGGTCGCGGCCTTGAAGGAACTGGGCGTCGCCGCCGCCTTCCTCAATTCCAGCCTCGACGGTGCCACCGCCATGCAGGTCGAGCGCGACTTTGCCAGCGGTCGCCTGAAGCTGCTTTACGTCGCCCCGGAACGCCTGCTCACCCCGCGCTTTCAGGCGCTGTTGGACGACGCCCGCGTATCGCTGTTCGCCATCGACGAAGCGCATTGCGTGTCGCAATGGGGACACGATTTCCGCCCGGAATACCTGGGCCTGTCCACGCTGCACGAACGGTTTCCCGCCGTGCCGCGCATCGCGCTCACCGCCACCGCGGACGCCGCCACCCGCGCCGAAATCCTGCAACGGCTCGACCTGGGCGGTGCGCGCGTGTTCGTGTCCAGCTTCGACCGCCCCAACATCCGTTACCGCATCAGCGAAAAATCCGACCCGCGCCGCCAGTTGCTCGATTTCCTGGCCGAGCACAAAGGCGAAGCCGGGATCGTGTACTGCAGCACGCGCAAGAAGGTCGAGGACACCGCCGACGGTCTGAAAGCAGCGGGCTACATCGCGCTGCCGTATCACGGCGGCATGGACAACGCGACGCGTGCCCGTCATCAGGAAAAATTCCTGCGCGAGGATGGCATCGTCATGGTCGCCACGCTGGCGTTCGGCATGGGCATCGACAAGCCCGACGTGCGCTTCGTCGCGCACCTGGATCTGCCGCGCTCGGTCGAAGGCTACTACCAGGAAACCGGCCGCGCCGGCCGCGACGGCGAGTCGGCCGAGGCGTGGATGGCGTGGGGCCTGCAGGACGTCGTCACGCAGCGCCGCTTCATCGACGAAGGCGAAGCCGAAGACGCGCACAAGCGCAGCGGCCACGCCAAGCTGGATGCGCTGGTCGGGCTATGTGAGGCGGCGAGCTGCCGCCGCGTCGCACTCTTGAGCTACTTCGGCGAAGCCAGCCCGCCCTGCGGCAACTGTGACGTGTGTCTGAATCCGCCCACGTTGTGGGACGGCACCGAAGCCGCACAGAAATTACTCTCCGCCGTCTACCGCACCGGCCAGCGTTTCGGCGCCGGCCACGTCATCGACGTGCTACTCGGCAAGACCACCGACAAGGTCGACAAGTTTGGCCACAGCCAATTGAGCGTGTTCGGCATCGGCGCCAGCCAATCAGATAAAACGTGGCGCGCCGTGCTGCGCCAGCTCGTCGTGCGCGGCCTGCTGGAAGTCGATCACACCGCCTACGGCGCGCTCAAACTCACCCAGGCCGCCAAGCCCGTGCTGAAAGGCGAGGAACAGGTGTGGCTGCGCGCCATCGCCGCCGCGCCACCGCGCCGCAAATCGCGCCTCGCCGCGAGTTCAGGCGCAGGCGTGCACGACGACGAAGATCCGCTCTTCCTCGCCCTGCGCGCCTGGCGCCGCGAAACCGCCAACGAAAAAGGCGTGCCCGCCTACGTCATCCTGCACGACGCCACCCTGCGCGAAATCGCCGCCCGCCGTCCCGCCACGCTGACAGAGCTGGGCGAGATATCCGGGCTGGGGACGAAGAAACTGGAAGCCTACGGCGAAGCCGTGTTGGGAGTGGTGGCCTCTTGAATTCGTTTGGTTTGAAAAGCAAAAATGATTGCATTGATAGCGCGACTGGTTTACGCTGACTCGCACGATTGCAGCTTCAGGAGACAAATATGGCTACCAATCTCGTCGTCCGAAACGTAGAAGAGGATATTGCCCTGGCACTCAAGCAGCTCGCCGCTGCACATGGTCGTAGCGCGGAAGCCGAGCATCGCGAAATCCTGAAATCCGTACTGCAGCGGCCCAAACGGCGTTCGGTGGCAGAAGTCCTCTCCAAAATGCCGAACGTGGGCGAGGACGCCGATTTCGATTTTCGCAATCGTTAAGCTGCCGTGTACCTGGTTGACACCAACGTCATCAGCGAAGCCCGCAAGGGAAATCAAGCCAATGCCGGTGTCCGGCAGTTCTGGAAATCCGTAGACCCCGCCGGCCTTTACGTGTCCGTGCAGACCGTGGGAGAAATCCGGCGCGGGCTGGAAAACATCCGCCAGCGCGGTGATCTGCCGCAAGCCCGCAAACTGGAACAATGGCTGAATCGGGTCGTGCGGGACTATGCAGACAGGATTCTGGATTTCGATTTGGACTGTGCGCAAATATGGGGCAAGCTGATGTCGCCCCACCCCCAGCACGCCATCGACAAACAGATCGCCGCGATTGCACTGATACACGGGCTGGCGGTAGTGACCCGTAACGTGGAAGATTTTCGCGGAACCGGGGTTGAGGTCATCAACCCATTTGTGTAGTGCGGTAATCGCGGGATGAGCCATGCCGGCGGGGAGGTTGTTCAGTCCGTACTGAAGTTCATCGTGACGCACAACGTCAGGGACTTTCACCGCGTCGAGGAATTGAACGTGCGGGCCATCACCCCCGCCGATTTTTTGAACCGTTTGATGAGCCCAACATGACCGCACTGACCGCTTGAGGGCTATTCATACAGTGGCGAAGTTTGATGGATTAATCAGCATAATCGTGGTCTGTCCCGTGTTATTCCGTCCGATCAAGGTTCAAACGTTCAATCATCGCGTCGGGAGTGTTCAGGCCGAGTGTGGCCTTGTTAACGAACCGTGGTCAGCGTGCGGCGATCCACAGGCGCGCCGTCCCATAGCTTGCCAGCCCGGCACAAATGTCTCGATACGCGCCCATTCCAGGGAGTAAATCATTGATTGTCTCAGTCGTTATGTCGGATCAGTAGTAGTTCATGTTGTCCCTACAAGGCAATGTGAAATATCCGAACTCAACCCCTCAACGCATTCCCCACCACCTCCGCCACATCCTTCGCCAACCCCTCGACCGCCGCGATGCGCGCCAGCGCGGCGCGCGCGTTCGCCTGCCGACCGGCGTCGAACTGCCGCCAGCGGTCGAAGCTGCGGGCGATGCGTGAGGCGACCTGCGGGTTCATGGCCTGCAATTCGCTGATGACGTCGGCGGCGAGCGCGTAGCCGCTGCCATCGGCGGCGTGGAAGTGGCGCGGGTTGGCGCCGGTAAAGCCGCGGATGAGGGCGTAGACGCGGTTGGGGTTCTTGAGGTCGAAGGCGGGGTGGGCCATGAGATCGCGGATGGCGCGGGCGTCGGTGGTGCGCGCGGTGGCCTGCACGGACAGCCATTTGTCGACGACGAGTGCTTCGTCTTTCCACTTCTCGTAGAACGTGGCGAGCGCGGCCTCTTTTTCCGGCACGTCGAGCTGGACGAGGGTGGCGAGTGCGGCGAACACGTCGGTCATGTTGCCGCCGGCAGCGATCAGCGCGGCGAGGCGCGGGGCCATCTCCAAGGGTGCGGCTTCGGCGAGGTAGGCGAGGCAGGTGTTGCGCAGCGCGCGGCGGCCTAGCTGCGCGCCATCGGGAGCGTAGGGTTCGGTGGGGGCGAGGGCGGCCCAGGCCGATTCAAACTGCGCCCGGCAGTGCACGGCGAGCGCGCGGCGCAAGGCGAGACGCGCGTTGAAGATGGCGTCGGGGTCGATGACCTTGCCCGCTGCGGCGACGCTGTCGGCGAGCACGGTTTCGGACGGCAGGGCCAGCGCTTCGGCGGCGAGTGCGGGGTCGCCCGCGAGGCCGTCGGCGAGCACGCGTGCGCAGGCGTCGAGGAAGGCGGTTGGTATCCAGTCTTCTTGATGGGCGCTGGATTGCTTCGATGCGCTGGCAATGACGGAATCATATTGGGCGATACCCGCCAGCAGGATGCGGGTGGCGAGACGCTGCCCGGCTTCCCAGCGGTTGAAGGCGTCCGAGTCGTGCGCCATCAGGTGGGCAAGCTCGGCGTCGGTCTGCTCAAACTCCAGCCGCACGGGCGCGGAAAAATCGCGCAGCAGCGAGGCGACGGGCGCGGCGGGGATGGCTTCGAAGACGAAGGTCTGCGTGGGCTCGGTGAACGAGAGCACGCGAGTGGTGGCGGTCTCGGTCTCGCCCTCGCCCGCGAGCCGCAGGGCGGTATCCGTGCCGTCGGGCAGCACGAGGCCGACGGCGACGGGGAGGTGCAGCGCGCCGTCGTCAACCGTCTGGCCGGCATCAAGAAGCCGTTTTTCGTAGGCGGTGGGCGCGAGGGTTTGCGTGAGGGTGAGCGTATAGGTCTGCGCCGCCGCGTCGTAAACGCCCGCCGCCTTCAGCACCGGCGTGCCGGCGCGCGCGTACCAGCGGCGGAACTGCGTGAGGTCGACGCCGGAAGCGTCGGCCATCGCCGCGACGAAATCCTCGCAGGTGACGGCCTGGCCGTCGTGGCGCTCAAAGTACAAATCCATCCCGGCGCGGAAGCCCGC
>JAJXUA010000019.1 GCA_021783275.1 Pseudomonadota bacterium | reverse complement strand
GTTGAGATGGCAGATATGGCTTAACGCGGTGACGGCGCCAAACTTTTCAAATTCATCCCGCAAGGTGCACAGCATCTCAAGCTGAGCCTGATCCATCGTACCCAGACCCTCGGCCGCGGCGAGGCGTTGCGCCAGCGCAGTGTTCCAGTTGTCCGGCTCGGTAAAAAATCCATCCTTGTCGAACAGGTAGCTCAGGTCCGGTGTGTCGCTGGCGTTTGCATTTGTATGGATGTTCATGATCCCGCCTTGAAAAATAATCTGGGAAAAATAATCTGGCTGCGTATATGGCTTGCCGATCCTGGGTGGCTGTATCAGGATCAGGCCATAAACCACGTGCAGTTCAGCATAGCCGGGCTGGACAATCCCCCTGTGAGTCTGTGTCTGATTTGCCTGTCAGCGCTTGCTGAAAGCGGCCACGGACCGCTCCCCAGGTGGCGTCTCGGCACTAGGATGATGCCGAATGCTGCCGAAGTTCGGCTGCTTCATCCAGTGGCATGCTGCGGAACGCGGCTGACACTACCTTGTATGAGGACACCCCGACCATGGACGCCAGCCCGTTTTACGACCTGCCCACTTTTGGCAATGTCAGCCTGCTGCATTTCACCGACAGTCACGGCCAGCTGCTACCGATTTACTATCGCGAACCCAGTATCAATCTCGGCGTCGGTGCAGCCATGGGGCGTTCGCCGCACCGGGTGGGCGAGGCCTTGCTGCAGGCTTTCGGTATTGAGCCGCGCAGCCGTGAGGCGTATGCCTATACCCATCTCGATTTCGAACAGGCAGCGCGCGTGTTCGGCAAAGTCGGCGGCTTTGCCCACCTGGCCACGCTGGTTAAATGGCTCAAGGCGAGCCGGCCGAATGCCCTGCTGCTCGACGGCGGAGACAGCTGGCAGGGTTCGGCGACGGCGCTGTGGACAGCCGGGCAGGATATGGTCGATGCCGCGCTCGAACTGGGTGTGGACGTCATGACCGGACACTGGGAGTTCACGCACGGTGCAGAACGCGTGCTGCAGGTGGTGCAGAATGACTTCAGGGACAGGGTCGCGTTCGTCGCGCAAAACATCGTACATGCAGACAGCGATGATCCCGTGTTTGCACCCTTTGTGATCCGTGAGCAGAACGGGATTCCGGTTGCGATCATCGGCCAGGCGTTTCCCTATACACCATGGGCCAATGGCCAGCAGTTCACCCCGGACTGGCGCTTCGGTATCGACGAGGCGCGTCTGCAGGGCGTCGTCGAAACGGCGCGCAGGCAGGGTGCGCAGCTTGTGGTGCTGCTGTCGCATAACGGCATGGACATCGATCTGAAACTGGCGAGCCGGGTCAGCGGCATCGATATCATTCTTGGCGGCCACACCCATGACGGCGTTCCGGTGCCGAGTGTGGTGGCCAACCCGGGCGGCAAGACACTGGTGAGCAATGCCGGTTCGCATGGCAAGTTTCTGGCGGCAGTCGATTTCGACGTCCGGCACGGCCGGGTGAGGGATTACCGTTATCGATTGTTGCCGGTGTTTTCCGAGCTGCTACCCCCTGATTCGGGCATGGCAGCAACCATCGAGCGGGTACGCCGACCCTATCTCGATCAACTGGCGCAGCCGATTGCCGTGAGTTCGCAATTGCTCTATCGGCGCGGCAACTTCAACGGCACGTGGGATCAGGTCATCGTCGAGGCGCTGATGCAGATCAACGATGCGGAAATCGCGTTCTCACCCGGTTTTCGCTGGGGCACCACCTTGCTGGCGGGCGAGACCCTCACCCGGGAGCGCCTGATGGAACAGACTGCGATTACCTATCCCGATATCTCGGTCGCGATGATGCGCGGCAGCGACATTCATGACACGCTGGAAAAACTCTGCGACAAGCTCTTCAACGCCGACCCCTACCAGCATCAGGGAGGCGACATGCTGCGCACTGGGGGTCTGACCTATCGCTGCGAGCCTGGCGCAGACATCGGCGCACGCATCAGCGATCTGCGGCTGAATGGCGAACGTCTGGATGCCGACAAAAGCTATCGGGTCGCGCGCTGGGGCGTCAGTTCGGTGCAGGGCAGCGGCGTGCCGGTATGGGAAACAGTCGAGCAGTATTTGCGGCAAGGCACGTCCGTGCCCTGGCTTACGCCCAATGTGCCGCACCTGATCGGGGTCGAGTCCAACCCCGGCTACGCGAAGGTGGATTCGTCCCCGTAGCGGGAACAACACCTACAGCATTATCAGAACGAGCCTATTCGATCGGGTTGGCTGCGGTTGCAGCATCGGGGTTCACGCCCCGAAATCAAGGAAATCCCATGTCCAGCCATCCCCCCATTACGACCCTGGATCCCCTGGCGTCCGGCCCGGTCGGTTCTGAAACTTTCCAGTGGGTGTCCGTCGATTGGGTCGCCGAACACGCGGATGATGCCGATCTGCGCATCGTCGATGTCCGGGCCGCGCACGCCTACCTCGCCGGCCATGTGCCAAACGCCGTACATATTCCTGAGGCCGTGGTGCAATCTGCTTATGGCAGTCAGCCTGCAACCTATCTGGAGCCGGCCGAGGCAGCCACATTGTTTGGCCGCGCCGGCATCGGTGACGACACGGCTGTGGTGATCTATTCAGCCGGTGACGACGTGCTGGGCGCGACCGTGGTCGCCTACAGTCTGCTGCGCATCGGCCATCGCAAGGTGATGGTGATGGATGGGGGGTTCGACGATTATGTCCAGCGTCATCCGCTGGTGCAGGCGTATCCGCCCGCGATCGAAATCCGCCTGCTGACCCCGGCGCTCGACGCCACGCTTTTCATCGGCCATCAGGAGGTGCGAGCTGCACTCGGCTGCCCCGGGGTCGTGCTGCTCGACGCCCGGCCTGCGCCTTATTACCTCGGGAATACGCATCAGTGGATGCATAACGGCCATATCCCGGGTGCGATCTCGTTTGACTGGCACCAGCTGACGTATGCAGGTGCGACCGGTTTCGCCAACGCACACCGCATCAAACCCCTGAAAGCGCTGCGCGAGCTGGTCGATGCCACAGGCATCGCCGCGACTGACGATCTCATCATTTACTGTGGGGCAAGTCGCGAAGCCAGCCTGCTGTTCCTCATCATCAAGTACGTACTGGGTTATCCGCAGGTGCGGCTGTACGAAGGCTCAATGGCCGAGTGGAGCTCACTGCCGGATTACCCCATCGAGACGGCGGAAAAAATTGTCCAGCCGACGCCGGTCTCGATCACCGTATCCGACAAGGTCGCCGCATGAGCACGAATCCGGTCATCGCGATCAGTCAGGCCAGGATCATCAATACCCCGGAGAGCCACGAAACCATGATGCGCGTCGGCCCCAAGGTGTGCATCACGACGGCGAGCCATCCCGGGTTTCTTGGTTTCGAGCAATTGATCCAGACCGGAGTCCACGCACTGGGTGGCCGCTATGGCGGCGGCTCGATCAGCATGGGCGAGAGGCTCAACCCCACCGCCCTGTACCAGTACACGGTGTGGAAAGATGTGGCCTCGCACGAGGAAATGCACCACGATAATTTCGCGACCCTGTACGAACTGTGCAGCAGCTGCCTGTCGATGGTCGTTGAAGGACCGTGGGAGGTGTATTACGAAGTCCTGGCTTCCGACCTGCCCCCGCTGGTTGCCATGACCGACATCCCGAACATGCTCGGCACCATGGTGGCCAGCAAGCTGGAGCTGCCGAAAATTGCGCTGGCATTGCAACGTACCACCCTGCTTGGCGACCACTGGATCATGCAGGGGCATGAAATGGCGTTCGAGCAAGGCGTGGTCGATACCCTGGAGTGGATGCAGAAAGAAGTGCCAGGGATGATCGGCTGGATGGTGCTGAAACAGTTTGGCGTCTCGGCAATCGGCTCATTCCAGTTTGATCCAGAAGGCATGCACAATGCCACTTTGGGTGCCAATCCCCCGGCCTACCGGACCAACTACGGAAGTACGGTCCCGACCCTGCCGCTGATCCCGCCCCAAACCCCGTCGCAGTACCTGGTTCATATTGAATGGACGTCCCCCGAGCTTGCCCATATCGGACTGGGCTATCTCATGGTCGAGTATGAATTGCGTCAGATACACAACGAGGGCGTGCTGCGTCATCTTGATCGCGGTCCGTATTACATGGTGTTCTCCTCCATGATGGAACAGGGGCTGTGGCGCAAGAAGCTGGTTCGCTAGAGCTGCGAGCGAAACAGTGCGGCGCTGTGTTCCAGCAGTTTTTCTGACCAGGGCCGTTTCTGCCAGGTGGCAAAGTCAAACGGCTTGGCCTGGGCCAGATCGCGCTTGAAAATTGCCGTCTGCTGTTGTGCAAATTCCCGGTCGTACACGTTCAGGTTGGCTTCATCGTTGAGCCGGAACGAGCGGTTATCAAAGTTGGTCGAGCCCACTGAGACCCAGAGTTCATCGACGATCATCAGTTTCACGTGCAGCATCGTTGGCTGGTACTCGGATATTTCCACCCCGGCTTCAAGCAGCTTGCCCCAGCGCGCACGCGACGCGCGCCGTACCAGCTCGGTGTCGATGTCCGGCCCCGGCACCAGGATCTGGACTTTCACGCCACGTTCGCGCGCGTCGATCAGGGCCTTGACCGTGAGGTCATCCGGGACGAAGTAGGCATTGGCGATACGCAGGCTGTGTTCGGCGGCATTGATCGACAGCAGGTACATCAGGCGCATGCTTTCGCTGCCTTCATTGGACGAACTCTTGAACATCTGCGCAAAATGCTCGCCGACGGGTTCGAGCGCAGGGAAATAGTCGATGCCGTGCAGCACGGTGCCGCTGGTCTTCATCCAGTTGTCCATGAACGCCGCCTGCATCTGCGCCACCACCGGGCCTTCGACCTGGTAGTGCAGGTCGCGCCAGTGTGCGTCATCCTGGGCATGGCCCGTCCATTGTTCGGCAATCCCGACCCCGCCGGTAAAGCCGGTCTTGCCGTCGATCACCAGCAACTTGCGGTGAGTCCGGTTGTTCATGCGCGCGAGGTGGTACCAGCGCAGCGGGTGGTAATGCTCGATTTTGACCCCGGCGGCTTTCATCTCGTCGAGATACTTGTCCTGCATTTTCGCGCTGCCGACCCAGTCGAGCAGCACGTGCACTTTTACCCCGGCGCGCGCACGTTCGCTCAAGGCGTCGGCAAACGATGCACCGATTTCACCGGACCAGTAGATGAAGGTTTCGAAGGTGATGGTTTTTTGCGCACCGTGTATCGCCTTCAGCATGGCGGGGAAAATCTGGTCACCATTTTCAAGCGTTTGCACTCGGTTGCCGGCGACCAGTGCCGGGCCGAGCAGGGCGCCCATCGCACGCAGAAATTGCGGGTCTTCCGTGCCGTAATGCTGCTCGATCACCCTTTCGATTTTTTTCTCGCCGGTAACAAAGTTGAGCGCGATGACGGTTGCCACGGCAGCAACAATCAAAGTCACAAGGACGAGGGCAATAGGGGACATAAGCGGTCTGGCCACGGGATCAGGGGGCACAAGGTGGAGAGTTGGCGACGGGTGTATTGCAACCGACGGCCATAACCAAAGCTAGCGGTCTTGTCCGCCATGCGTGTCAGAAAACGCTGACAGTACGACTTCGACAGTCCTTCAGATCGTCCCTACGCACGCTCGCAGCGGCTGACAGGCAGACACGTCAGGGATTTTCAGAATTCGCTGACGCGTTGCACACCCGCAAGCGTTCACAATGGGGCCACCCCCTTTCATCCTTCATGCGGGCGAATTTGCCATTCTGATTTCAAGGAAAGCCATGCTTGTGACCTTTTCCACCCCGGCCCATGCCGACATCACGATGTTTGGCGAGATTGCGCTGGCCATGCTGACTGTAATGGGACACAGCGCCAGCGTGCCTGGTGCGATCCTCGCAGAGGATGTCGCAGCGGCACGTGACAGGCTGCGTGCCGCAATCGAAGCAGACCGCACAGCACCGGTAGTAGCGGTAGCCACCAGCACGAACGACAGCGAACCTGCAGTGAGCTTTACCCATCGTGCCTTGCCGTTGCTTGACCTATTGAGCGCAGCGATGCGCGATCAGCGTGACGTGATTTGGAAATGAATGTGGAAATCAAGCGGACTGAAACCCATCAAGCCAGAGTGAGCCTCAGCATGCGCACACCGATACCCGTCAGACTGAATCCAGTAGGGAGGGTCGCGCTATGAAAACCGGCAAGCATCTGTCGATGATCCGCGAATTCCAGCTCGCCGACTGGTTCACGCTCGGCAATGCGGCGTGCGGGGTGGGCGCGCTGTTTGCCGTGATGACGTATCTGCAAACTCCGGATGGGCTGCATTTGTGGTTTGCCTGCGGTCTGGTTGCACTGGCGTTTGTCTTCGACGTGTTCGACGGGCGGGTGGCGCGCTGGCGGCAGCAGACATCACTGCTGGGGCGCGAACTCGATTCACTTGCCGACGTGATCTCGTTCGGCGTGGCCCCCGCCGCGATTGCCTATGGCATTGGCATGAACGGACTCTGGGACCGCTTGATCCTGATTTATTTCGTTGCGTGCGGCGTGAGTCGACTCGCGCGCTACAACATCACCGCCGAGACGCTCGCGGACGGCGGGGACAAGGTGAAGTATTTCGAGGGCACGCCGATTCCAAGTTCGCTACTGCTCGTCGGCGTGATGGCCATTGCCGTCACCCTGGGGGCGGTCGATACCGGTCTGCTTGAAACGGCAGAAAACGGCACACGGCTGTGGTTCGGCGCGGTCGAGATCGGGCCCTGGCTGCTGCATCCACTGGTGCTGATGTTCGCGCTTTCCGGCACGCTGATGATCAGCCGCACGCTGCATATCCCCAAGCTGTAAATTTCCGGGCCACGCTCAGGGCCCCGGTAGGTGCACGACTACGCGCCATGCCCCCGTTTGCTGACACAGCTTCGTCGCCTGCACCGGGCGACGCCTGTGCCTTCGCTGGTTATTCTCAGTTCAACGAAAGCACGCAGTGTCGCAAGACATGGACGCAGTCCCGCGGGTTTTTCTGCTCACCCTGGAGATATCACATGCAAGCTTCCTTTGCTTCACTTCGCACCCCTCAGTCCATCCGGCCCATGCAGCTACCGCTCGCTGCCCTGTTGTTTGTCACAGTACTGGCCGGCTGTGCCAGCACGCCTGCACCGACTTCACAACTGGCGGTATCGCGCGCCGCGGTGGCACGTGCCAGCAATGCCGACACCACGCTGTATGCGCCGGTAGTCCTCCAGTCGGCCAAAGACAAGCTGGCCGCCGCGGAAAAAGCGATGGCAGCAGAAAATTATGAACTTGCCGCACAGCTTGCCGAGCAGGCGCAGGTTGATGCACGGCTGGCTGAAACCCGGAGCCAGGCCGCCAAGGCGGAGAAAGCGGCCGAGGATTCGCAGGCGGGCATCCGCGTGCTGCAGGAAGAGCTCGACCGTAAAGCCCAGCAGCCCTGATATCCCACAATTTCTTTCCGACCCGGAGTTCATCATGATGACCAAAAGCAAAATTTCCCTGGCCCTGCTGGCCGCTGCCGTAATGGCGGGCTGCAGTACAGTGCCCGAAAGCCAGATCCTGGCCGAGGCACGCAGCCAGTATGACAGCGCGCGTTCCAATCCTGAGGTCGCGCGACTCGCAGCACTGGAACTGAAAGAAGCGGGCGACGCGCTGGCGCGTGCCAATGCCGCACAAGCCGATAAATCAGACGTGTCGAAGATCGACAGTCTGGCCTACGTGGCCAAGCAGAAAGTCTCAATTGCCCGGGCCAGCACCGATCGCAAGCTGGCTGAAGAACAGCTGGCACAGGCGGCCGATGAGCGCAGCAAGGTTCAGCTCGATATGCGCACGGCCGAGGCTGACCGTGCCAGACAGGAGGCCGCGCTGGCACAGCAATCCGAAGCCGAGAAATCAGCCGCGCTGGCCGCCGCACAGGCTGCGGCCAGCACCCAAGCCAGCCAGTATCGGGAGCAATTGGCTGCGACCGAAGCCGAGGCCGACGCTGCGCGCAAGCAGGCCGCCGATGCGCAGGCGAATGCGAACCAGAGCGCCGCAGCACTGGCACAGGCCAACGCCGACACCGCTGCCAACAATGCGCGTCTGCAAGCGGTGCAGGCGCAGCTGGATGAAATGGAAGCGAAAAAAACCGAACGCGGCATGGTCATCACCCTGGGTGATGTCCTGTTCGACACGGGCAAGGCGCAGCTCAAAGCGGGCGCTACCCGCAATGTGCAAAAACTGGCCGATTTCATGAAGCAGTATCCCGAACGTCGCGTTCAAATTGAAGGCTTTACCGACAGCGTGGGCCAGGAGGAATACAACCAGGTGCTGTCGCAACAGCGCGCCGATGCGGTGCGTGCAGCGTTGACCAGCATGGGTGTCGAGAGCGCACGCATCGACACGCAGGGTTACGGTGAAACCCTGCCGGTGGCCAGCAACGATACCAAGGCCGGGCGGCAGCTGAACCGGCGCGTCGAAATTGTACTGTCCGACGAGCAGGGCAAAATCGGATCGCGCTAAACCTCAGTAACGACGTCTCGCCTGCCTTGAGCTCGCATCGGCGATGCCGGGAATGACCATCAGCCAGATTGGAATTCTGATCAAAACCGCGGCAGCGTCGTGGTCGGACGATTACGCGCCGAGCATGGGCGCGGCGTTGTCGTATTACACGCTGTTCTCGATCGCGCCCTTGCTGCTGATTGTGATTTCGGTCGCGGGGCTGGTATTTGGTGCAGATGCCGCACGTGGCGAAATCTTTGCGCAACTCAATGGTTTCATGGGCAGCGAGGCGGCAGCGGCGATTCAGTCGCTGCTGGAAAGCGTCAACAAACCAGCAAAAGGCACGCTCGGCACCGTGGTCGGAATCGGCCTGGTGCTGATCGGCGCGACCTCGGTATTCGGCGAATTGCAGGACGCAATGGATCGTATCTGGCGCGCACCGGCACGCAACACAACGTCGGGGCTGTGGCAATTGCTCCACGCGCGTCTGCTGTCGTTCGGCATGATCCTGTCGATAGGATTCCTGCTGATGGTGTCGCTGGTAATGGACGGTGCGCTGGCTGCTGTCGGACGCTGGTGGTCGCCGTTCTTCAGTGGCTGGGAGCTGGTTGCGCATGCGCTGAATACTGCGCTGGGGTTCGGTTTCACGCTGCTCGCGTTCGCGATGATTTATAAAATCATGCCACGAGTGAAAGTCGACTGGCGCGATGTATGGATCGGCGCCGCCGCCACCGCAGTACTGTTTACTGTCGGCAAATTCCTGATCGGGTTCTACATCGGCAAAAGCGGCGTTGTCTCCGGGTTCGGCGCGGCGAGTTCGATCGTGATCGTGCTGGTCTGGGTTTATTACTCGGCGCAGATTTTTCTGATTGGCGCCGAGTTCACCTGGGTATACGCGCACATTTACGGCTCGCGCAAAGGCCAGCCCCTTCCGCGCGGTCTGAGCGCCGCTGCTGCACTCAGGTCTGACAAACCCTGGCTGCTACGCGCAGATTAACCTTCACTGCAATGCGACGGATCAAGCCATGACGACTGCGCAATGGTTTCTGCTGGTCGGCAGCCTGCTGCTGCTGATGGGCTTGACTGCGCCGCTGCTGCGACGTTTGCCGATTACCTCCGCAATGATTTATCTGATGGTGGGCATCCTGCTGGGGCCGACCGTTCTTGGCGTGTTTCATTTCAATCCCCTGAAGGAATCGGCACTGCTCGAAGTGCTGACCGAAGTCGCGGTATTGATCTCGCTGTTTTCGGCCGGCGTCAAAATGCCGGTGCCGTTCAGCTTTGCCCGCTGGCGCACGCCGATCCTGCTGGCGACGCTGTCGATGTCGTTGACGGTGGGGCTGGTTGCCGCGTTTGCTTTTTTTGTCCTCGGGCTGCCGCTCGGTGCGGGTGTGTTACTGGGTGCGATACTCGCACCGACCGATCCGGTGCTGGCGACCGATGTGCAGATTCGCCATCCCGGTGACCGTGACCAGTTGCGCTTTACGCTCACGTCCGAGGCAGGGATGAACGACGGCAGCGCATTTCCATTCGTCATGCTCGGGCTGGGTCTGCTCGGGTTGCATCCGCTTGGCGACTACGGCCTGCACTGGCTGGGCCTGCACGTGGTATGGGCGACAGCAGCGGGGGTCGCGATCGGGGTGCTGTCGGGTGTTGGCCTGGCACACCTTGGACAGCGCCTGCGTGGTAAAGCCAGCGGCAGCGATCTGGTGTACGACTTTCTCGGACTGGGGCTGATCGGCGTGGTCTATGGCGTCAGTGTCCTGGTTGATGCCTGGGGCTTTCTGGCGGTGTTTTTTGCTGCCGTCGCGTTGCGCCAGACGGAAGTGAAACTGGCCGCCGCAGACGATGCGGCGGCACCCGGCATGGTGCCCTCCCGTACCCTGCGTCCGGACGAAGACCCCCCCGCGCCGGCCGATGAAATCCGGCCGCCGACGGTGAGTGAAGGTTCGCTGGTGTTCAAGGAGCACCTCGAGCGCCTGTCCGAAGTGATGCTGGTGCTGCTGATCGGCGGCACCCTGTTTCAAAGCTCGTGGGGCTGGCGCGGCGTCGGGCTTGCGCTGTTCGTGTTTGTCGTCGCGCGACCGCTGAGCGTGCTGGTCGCGCTGGCGGCGACACGCACCAGCCGCAGCCTACGCTGGATGAGCGCGTGGTTTGGCGTGCGCGGCATCGGCTCGCTGTATTACCTGATGTATGCGATCCAGCACGGGCTTCCGGCGCCGCTCGCGCTCGAGTTCGTCCAGCTGACCCTGATTGTGGTGACGCTGTCGATTCTGGTTCACGGCACCAGCGTCAAACCGCTGATGCAGGTATTCCGGCGACAGCGGCGGCGAACGCCGGATGGAAACGCATGAGTTCGATGCGCTGCCGACCGGCACTACAGGCAAGCACACGCATTCTGAAAGGAGTACAGCATGATCGACTGGCAGGCCATTTTCGTTCCCAGCCTTCACCTGGCCGAGGTTTTCATACGCGGAACGCTGGTTTTCTTCTTTTTGTTGATCCTGCTCCGTACCCTGCGGCGTGAAGGCGGCAGCATCGGCCTGTCCGACGTACTGGTGCTGGTACTGATCGCCGATGCTTCGCAGAATGCGATGGCAGGCACCACCACATCGTTCACCGAGGGGGCGGTGCTCGTCGCCACGATTGCGTTCTGGGATTACCTGATCGACTGGCTGGCCTATCGCGTTCCGGCCATTGACCGTCTGCTGCGCGCAGCGCCCCTGCTGCTGGTACGCGACGGACGCCTGCAAACCCGCAATCTGCGTGCCGAAATGCTCAGCGAAGCCGACTTGATGTCGCAACTGCGCCAGAACGGCGTCGAAAGCGTCGGTGAAGTGCGGCGCTGTTATATCGAAGCCGACGGCAAGATCAGCGTCATCAGGAAATCCCGCCAGTGACCGTGTCGGCACTTTCTGACAGCGTGTTGAGGATGATGCCGACAGGCGTTTGAGGAGACCACTTCTGTAGTGATAGCGCACTGGCCGTGACAATCGATCCATCGATTGAGTGAGGTCAAACTGTGGATCAGACTGTACTGAATTTTCCTTCACCCGCACTGAGATTTGCGGTGCGGCACGCGGCGGCTGTCGATTACGTTCTGGCCGAGCATGATCTGTCGGCATTGATTTCGAGCCCGTACCTGGATCAGGCGCACCGCCCCCCGGAATTGACCGCGCGCTTTGAAGCCACGCTGGGACGCGCCCTGGTTATGGCCTTCCGCGAGTCGCCCGAGACGGATTCGGCCCGGCTGTTCCTGCAGCGTGTGCTGTACCGGATCAACCGGCTCAAGCTGTTCTGGTACGACGATCTCACCGCGTACGACAATGAGCATTCGCCCTATCTGCGCGAGGTGCGCGAGCAGATCGAATCAGCCTGGGAAGACTGGGAAAGCACCCAGCGCTCGCGGCATACCGTGCGGGCAGGGCAGGCGGTGCAGGCGCTGATCGTCCGCACCCAGGCCGACCTCGACCCGACGCCTTCGGAGGCGAATCTGTATTTTCGCCATCGGGCGGATATTGCAGCCTACAAGCGCTTGCTGGAAATGGCCTCGCTCGATGCGCTGGTCGAAGCCAGCCAGTTGTCACGCACGCTGGGCGGGGCCAGCAACCCGATACACGCCACGCTCACCCGTATGCTGTTCGAGGAATACGGCGGCGGCCGGATCGAGCGCAAACATTCAACTTACTTTGCGTCGATGCTGGAAGAGCTGGGCATGTTCACCTGGCCTGAAGCGTATTTCTATCGTGTCAGCTGGCAGGTACTGGCGGGGATCAATCTGAGTTTCATGCTGTCGGAGCGCAAGCGGTATTTTCTGCGCTATATCGGTGGCCTGCTCTATACGGAAATTTCCACCCCGAGCACGTTCCGTCATTTCCAGGCGGCTGCGGACCGGCTGGGCCTGCACCGCGACCGCACCAGCTACTGGCAGTTGCATATCCAGGAAGACGTCCGGCACGGCCAGTGGATGCTCGACGAGGTGGCGATTGCACTGTGTGAGCGCTATCCCGACAACGCCTGGGAACTGGTCCATGGCTACGACCAGCAGCGTCATGTGGCAACGCGTGCAGGGGAAAGTGTTTTCCGGGCAGCGCTGGGCGAGGCGGCCTGAATCAAAAACCCCGGATCAATCACTTCAGCCCATAGCCTTAACCAGAGGATTGCCATGCCTGATAAACCCGACACTCCCCCGATCAAGGAACCACCCCAGCCCGAGTATCTGCCCGAGCCGCCCGTGGAGATTCCGCCCCCACCAGTCATTCCACCCGTCGCACCCGAGCCGCCGATCCAGCCGCCCCCTTCACCCGAGCCATCCGGAGAGCCGCCGCCTATCGTGGCTTGAGCCGTTCGGCCGGAACCTGCTGCGTACGGGTCATCGGGTAGGACTTCCCCCGGCCTTACTTCGCGGCGGTCTTGCGTGGATCGGGTGGGCGCGGCTGACTGGTCAGATATTTCGCCACGTCCCAGGCTTGCTGATCGGTCAGCGTATTGCCCTGTCCCAGCGGCATATTGGCCTTGATGAAGCCGGCGGCATTTTCGATCCGGGTCATGCCCGCGCCCGCGTTGAACGAATCCTTGCCCCACAGCGGCGGAAACACATACTTCTGTCCTGCCCGGGTCCCCTCACCGTTTGCGCCGTGGCAGATGGCGCACTGGGCGACAAACACGGCCTCACCGCGCGTCAGGTCGGGGGGCTGCGAGGGTTTCGGCAAAACCGGATAGCCGCGACCCGGCAATTCGGTACCAAGGGGTGCACCCTGTGCCAGCCAATAGCTGTAACTCATCAGCGCGATGAATTCGCGGCTGCCGTATGCCGGAGCCTTGCCGTTCATGCTGAAGCGAAAACATCCGGCCAGGCGGTCTTCGTAGGTATTCACTTTCTTGTTCTTGTCACGATACATCGGGAATAAACCATAGGCCGCCCACAGGGGTGCGGAGTCGGCCTTGCGTCCGGCGTCCAGATGGCAGTTCACGCAATTGAGGCCATTGCCGACGTATTGCCGGGCATAGGTCTGGGTGTCGGTGAAAATGGCATGACCCAGACGCACGGCGTCGCCAAAATCCCCCTCCGGCATGGCGTCCGGATCGGGGGGCTGGAATACGGCCCGTTGAATCGGGCCTGCCGCAGTGGGGGCGGCAGGGGCGCGATCCGTTGTTGGTGATGGCGCCACATGCGGGCTATCCCGAAGGTGTTCCTGCTGGTCGTGACGGGCCACGGTAATGGCCGGAATCCACATGATGGCGGCGATAACCAGCGACACCAGAACCACCAGCACGATCCAGCTGGGATGGAAGCGCCGCGTCTGACGCAGGCCGTAAAACCAGGTGGTGAAGGCATTGGGCATCAGGGTCTCCTGTCAGGGTCAGTCGGGTTTGCGTAATACGTGCTGATGGCTTCGATATCGGCATCGTTGAGGTGTTCGGCGACCGATTTCATCAGACCCTGCGGGTCGTTGCTCCGGGTTCCGCTGCGAAAGGCCCTGAGCTGGGCGCGGGTGTAGGCAGCAGGCTGGCCCGCCAGCGCGGGGAAATGCGGCGCAACGCCGGTTGCCCCGGGGCCGTGACACGCGGCACAGGCCGGGACGCCGTTCGGCCAGTTGCCACGCGTTGCCAGACGTTCGCCTAGCGCCAGAGCTTGAGAGGATGCAGCGGATGTGACCGGCGTGCCGGGTGGTGCCGGGGTTGCGCGCCAGCCCGGCAGCGCCGCATAGTAGTCCGCCAGTGAGCGCATTTGCGCATCGCTCAGGGCACTGGCAACAGGCTGCATTTGGGCATTGCTGCGCCGACCCTGTGAAAACTCGCGCAACTGTTTGTACAGGTAGCCAGCAGGCTGGCCGGCCAACCGGGGAAACCCGGCTGCGGCCTGGCCTTCGCCCTGTGCACCGTGACACGTCTGGCAGGCAATGACCTTGCCGCCACCGCGTGTCGCCAGGGTGGCCGCCGTTTGCGCCTGCCCCTGCGGCACGGCGCTGACCAGGCACAGGAGCGCGAGCATCTGCCGGAAAAGCTGCATTCTGTTGTGTTTGAACATATGCACTCCAGTCGAACAAAAACGGGATGGCGGGTGAGTTTAGCGGGTCGGGATATCCGTCGATGCAGGGCGGTGCAGCGGGTCAAAATCCACCCACAGTCCATCCTGCACCTCTCCCGTGGTTTCCTCGACCTCGCTGGCACGTTTGACCATCAGGTCGATGGCCACCGCGCGGTCGGTGTCCGAATTCACCGATACGGCAAGCAACACGCCGGGCTTGTGGGGTTCTGATACCGCGTTCTCTGTATCGGGGGGGCTGGCACGCTGCGCCTGTTCTGCGGTTTCTGCCGAGGGATCCATCCCGCTCAGTGCCCCCACCAGTGATCCGGTATACGCGCCTACTGCCGCACCAAGCAAAGGCCCGGCGGGACCGAGCACAGGTATTGTTGCCATGCCGATCAGTGCCCCTGCGCCGCTGCCGCCCGCCGCGCCGCGCAGGGCATGCGATTGGGAATCGTGGGTACCGGGTGATGCGTCTTCATCGCCGCCCAGCGGATGCAGGTCATGCTGGCCATCGGGGCTGACGTAAATCAGGCTCATGGCACGCGGATGAAATCCGGCATTGCGCATGTCATTGGCGGTGGTCTCGGCTTCGTTGTGCTCGTCGAAGCGTCCTACGATGAGGGTGTTCATACGATGTCCTTTCGTCTTAAAGCCAGTACTCGAACAGGCGTGCAGTCCATTCCTGCAAACGCAGCCAGGGTGAGCGGCGTTGCCACTGCCTGGAATCGATTTCAACCGATGCCGCAAGGTCGCGCCCGAACATGGCGTCCAGCTGCCCGCCGATATCCTCACCCAGCATCACCGCATTGGCTTCGTCGTTGTGCAGGAAGCTGCGCCAGTCCAGATTGGTTGAGCCTATGGTTGACCACACGCCATCGATCACGGCCGTTTTGGAATGCAGAATGGTGTCGTGCCGCTCATAAATGCGCACGCCGCCATCAAGCAGGGTCTGGTAATGCGAACGACCGGCATGAAAGGTCAGCCAGGAATCGGTTTTGCCCGGCAGGACGAAGCGCACATCGACACCGCGCCGCGCCGCGCGGGTCAATGCCTTGATCAAGGCTTCATCTGGAACGAAATACGCATTGGTCAGGTGGATGGCTTTTTCAGCATGATCAATCGCCGACAGCAGCGTCAGGTAAATCGGGCTATCCGGTGTGTCGGGCGTGCTGGCGATGGCACGAACGATGACCTTGCCCTGCGGCTCAAGCAGCGGAAAATAATCCCGGTTGGCCAGGGGCTTGCCCTGCTGGCGTTCCCAGGTTTCGATAAACAGTTTCTGGAATTCGGCGACGGCAGGACCGTCGATCTGGATGTGGGTATCACGCCAGCCCGCTTCCTGTCCTTTTGCTTTGGCAGATGCGCCTTTTCGGCGAAACAGTTTGCCGGACGAGCCACTGGAATACGATTCACTGATATTGATGCCGCCGAGAAAGACGGTTTTGCCATCAACGATCAGCAATTTGCGATGGTCGCGATTATTGATGCGCAGTGACTTGTCCAGCCCCTTGGCCGGATTGACCGGGTTGTATTCCAGCACGTTGATACCGGCCTGACTCATGCGCTCAAAGAATTCAGCCGGGGTGTTCAGGCAGCCGACGCTGTCATACACCAGATTGACCTGCACGCCTTCGGCCTGTTTCTGTATCAGCAGATCGGAAAATTCTTTGCCCACTTCGCCATCTTCGAAAATATAGGTTTCGAAATTGATGTGATTGCGCGCCGCACGGATGGCGGCAAACATGGCTCGATACGTTGCCGGCCCATCTTCGAGCAGGGCCAGGCGATTGCCCAGTACAAGCGGGCTGCCATTGTTAATCGCTTCTTCATGCTTCAAGTGCTTTTGCAGCAGATCCGACGAACCCGATTCGCTGTCGAGTTTGCGCAAGATGGCTTCGCTTTTGGCGGGTGAGACCGGGCCCTGTGCCGTTTCAAACGTAACCGGAATCGTCTGGGGGACGGCCGTAGCCTTGGCGTTGGGCAAGCTGGCACAGGCGGCAAGCGGCAGCAGCATGAACACCGCCTGGCAGCGTTGCCACAGGCCACTATGCGGTTTGACGTGAATCTCTGACAGCCGGATTACGGGCAGGTAATTTGACATGTAGATCAACGGGGGGGAAGCGGTGGGCGCGTCAGGTGTGTATGCAGCATGCGGCCGATCACCTGCCCGCCTGACGCGAGCGAACGCGAAACCAGCTGGCGTGCAAACAGCCCGGCCAGCAGGGAGCCGCCCAATCCGCCCCAGGGAAACCAGCGCACCAGCAGCACGCCCACGACCGCCGCGCCGGACAAACTGGCATAGGGATGCTGCCGCACCGTCTCAGCGACAACCGGCGTGACGGTATCGACCCATTCAGCGACGGGGTGGGGCGTTTCCTCGATATCAGTCAGCCGCTGACTGAGTCGGGCGCGATTGCGTTCAAGCCGGGCTTCGGCGTCAAGTGCCTTGAAATGGCCCGCTTCCAGCCCCAGCGTATGGGTATCGTATTCGGCATTCATGGGGGGTTCTCCCTGGTGTGTTGATAACAGTGCATGTCTTTTTCGAGTTGTGCCCGCACGCGGGAAAGCGGTGCTGCCATGCCGGGTTTGCGAACCAGCAAAGCCGCCACCAGCAATGTGACCAAGAGCGGTGCCAGGGGAACTGCCCACAGCAGCCAGTGACCAGCACTGCTGGTGGCGTAAAGCATCAGGCTCACGCCGCCGAGTATCAGCGTCATGAGCAGCGCGCCGCTCAGTAGCAGCAGCAGCACCAGGCGCTGACGCAGACGGGCTTCCCAATCCTGGATTTCGACACTGGCGAGACCGATGTAGGCCGCTGCATGGCTGAACAGCAGCGACGGCTCATCCAGCGCGATTTTCAGCAGCGGCGGCAGCATGGTGAATGGCAGCCGGCATCGGTTGACGCGGTCATGCGATTCGCGGTCATGCGATTAACGATGACCACCGTGATGCTTGCTCAATGCGCTGGCCAGCAGGGCAATACCAGCACCGGCAGCAGCGGCCCACAGCAGGGACTTGAGCGGCTGGTCATGAACATATTGCGCGGTGCGGTCCGACGTTTGGGCCAGCACTTCGCGGGCTCGCGTCACGCCATTCTGGATGGCGGCCTTGCCGCGCATCGTCAGCGCATGCGCTTCGGCTTCCACTTGGTCTGCTGCCTGACGCGCCCGGTCGATCGCTTCCGCGCCGCTGGACTTCATCTTGTCGGCGATATCGTGCGGGGTATTGATGTCGGGTGTGTTCATGGTGTTCTCCTGAAGAAAAGTGAATGGGCCCCAGTTCGAGGATGGAACTGGCTAGCTGGGACGATTCTAGGGTTCGGGCGCGCAGGCCGGTATGAGACAAGCGCGTGTAGGTGTGTACGCGATCCTGTTGTGCCGGTGTAGTCCTGCGCTGACATCGTGCCGGGCCGACCCCCTATCAGCCTGTGCCTACCGGGCGATCAGCCTGAACCCGCAATCACACCCAGCCCAGACCGACAGCCGGATTACCCGAAACCGGGGAAGCTCCGTCCTGTCCTGCGGATGTCCGCAGCACTCCCCCTCGAATTCACCTGGTCAGGAGACACATCATGCTTAAGTGGGCACTGGTTTTCTTTGTCATTTCGCTCGTTGCGGCCTTGTTCGGGTTTGGCGGCATTGCATCGGGCGCAGCGGCCATCGCAAAAATACTGTTCTTTGTTGCGGTCGCCATTTTTCTGGTGCTGCTGGTGCTGGGTTTACTGGCCGTGCGCGCAGTCAAATAGCAATGCAGTGGCGGTAAGCAGGTGTTTGTAAGAGATGGCTTACAGCGTTATCGGTGCCAGCCGATAGTTTCGTCTACAAGGCGTGGCTAAGGTGGGCACATGTTGGGTGCAGGCAACGCATGCCGCTGCTGTAGCCCTGTCGTAGTGAATTATTTTGAGGAGTATCCCATGCTGCAATATGCCCTGATTTTTTTCGTGGTCGCGATCATCGCGGCTGTTCTCGGTTTTTCGGGTCTGGCGGCAGGCGCAGCGGGGATCGCCAAAATCCTGTTTGTCGTGTTCCTGGTTCTGGCACTGGCTACTTTTGTGGTGAATCTGGTGCGCGGTCGCTGACTGCGCGGCTACACCACTGGAGCCATTGGGCCAGATGACATCAGGCCAGATGATAGTATTTGTTCCCAACTTGAACGGAGCCCGCGATGATTGATGTGGCGATTGTGGATGATCACCAGATTGTCCGGTCTGGATTTCGTGAGCTGCTCAGTGCGGATTCGACCATACGGGTCAGTTTCGAATCACCCGATGGCGAGTCGGCACTGACGGAGTTGCGCACTGCAAAGTGCGACGTGCTGTTGCTCGACATTTCGCTGCCGGGCAAAAGTGGTGTGGATGTATTGCGCTCGGTACGACAGCGCTATCCGGATATGAAAGTGCTGATACTGAGCGGCTATCCGGAAGAGAGCTACGCGCTGGCCATGATCAAGAATGGCGCGAGCGGCTATCTGTGCAAGGATTGCGGCCAGGATGAGCTGTTGCGCGCCATCCGTACCGTGTCGCAGGGCCGCCGCTATGTGTCGGCGCGTACCGCCGAGATGCTGGCCGACGAAATGAGCGGTGGACGGACAGCCGCCTTGCACGAGTCGCTGTCTGACCGGGAATTGCAGGTGTTTTTGCGGTTGGCACGCGGTGAATCGGTGTCGGATATTGCCGAACACCTGCATCTCAGCGTTAAAACCATCAGTACCTACCGCTCCCGTCTCAACGAAAAATTAAAAGTCAGCAGCAACGCGGAGTTAGCCACCTATGCCCTACGACACGGACTTATCACGGACTGATGTCCGGGCGGCCCACCCGCCTGCGACGCATACTTTACCCATGCTTACAGTGCTATTGATCGAAGACTCTGTGCTGTTGAAAAACCTGCTTGGATCCATGCTGGAAGAAATGGATGAAGTCAGCTTTCGGGGTTCGGCAGAGGGTGAGCGCGAAGCACTGGACAAGCTCGAGCACGATCCGGTTGATCTGGTGATTGTCGATATCGAGCTCAAACAGGGGAGTGGGATCGGGGTGTTGTCTGCCCTGCTGGCTGACCCCGACCGCTATGGCAATCCCCTCAAGGTGGTATTGAGCAACTACGCCCACGCCACCATGCAGCAGCGCTGCGAGCGCCTCGGGGCCAATGCCTTCTTCGATAAATCGCTGAACGTGGGCGACATGTTCAGCTACATCCGCGCTGCTGCAGCTAAAAAATCAAGCTGAAGTCTAAGCGGTCTCCGGGTCATCGTCCTTCGGGTTGGCCGAATACGGCAGCCAGACCGAGATCGAGGTTCCCGCGCCCGGGGCCGACTGGATCTCCAGCCGGCCATCCAGCGTATACACCCGGTGCTTGATTCCAGACAGACCATGTTTTGCCAGTCGGGGCTGCGCCAGATCAAACCCTTTACCGTTGTCCATGATCTGGAGCTCGATTTGCGATTCGGTCGTTTTCAATGAGATGAAGATTTCGCTGGCTTCGGCGTATTTGCGGATATTGGTCAGCGCCTCCTGAACGATGCGGTACACAATCAGATTCGCTGCCTGCGACAGGGGCGGTGCATCCTGCGGGAGATCGACATGCATTTTGACCTCACCGCTGGGGTCGTGCTCAGCGAGCATCACGTGCAGTGCTTCGACCAGACCCAGGTCAGCAAGCAGTGCCGGGCGCAGATCGTTGATGATGCGGCGACTCATCGTGATTCCGCCGTGCAGGCTGCCTTGGAGCCGTGCCAGGCGCTCGGTCATCTGGGTCCGGGCGTCATTCGGCAGATTGCGTTCGATCCAGTCAACGTCAAACTTGGCAGCCGTCAGCAGGGCACCGAGTTCGTCGTGCAGCTCACGTGCCAGATGCATGCGTTCGGCCTCGCGCGCATTGGTCAGATACGTGGCCAGTTGGGTCAATTCTGCCGTGCGGGTCTGAACTTCGGTTTCAAGTTTGTGATTCTCGTCGTGCAGCATCTGCGCCAGACGCTCGCGTAGATTGATCTGTCTCTGATTCACCATGACGGTCCAGATCAGAAGCATGAAACCAAACACGGCCAGCGCTATCGTCACGATTTTGGTTTTTTCGAAATTCGTAATGGACTCCGTGACGTAGCCCAGACTGTTGGTGGCGAGCTCTGCACGCATGGCGCGGTGCTGCACGCGATAGACATCCATGATTGATTTTCCGTAGGCGTAGCGGCCTATCCCCACCCGGTCCCCCTGCTGGGTTTCTTTCAGGATCGTATCGAGATTTTCCAGCGTCAGATCCAGCAATCCCAGCAGTTTGTTGACCTCTACGGTTTCAGCAGCCTGGTCTGCATAGTCTTCACGCACCGCCTGCGCAGTGCGTTCGATGACAGGCAAGGCAACCCGGTAGGGCTGAAGATATTCAGGATTATTGGTCAGGACATAGCCACGAACCGATGTTTCGGCGTCGATCAAACCCATCAGCAATCGATCCAGCCGGTCCGCGCGCCGGTTGCCCGCTTCGACCTGCTTGAGTGCGGTCAGTCCGGTCGCAGCCAGCATGTAACTCGCAAAGACCAGCCCGATCAGGAAGATGCAGCCGCTGGTCAACTGCAAATACGAGCGCTGATTCAGGCGGTTCTTGCCTTTGCCCTCAGAGTTGGCCGGTTGAGGCTCTTTGGCGCGTGTATCCATCAGCTTTTCTCCAGAATCAAGGCGCGGCGCGATGCGCGCAGGAATTGTCTGACATCGCTATCCGCCCACACCGACAGACCCGTGACAGGCAGGATCATACGATGATCCCACACAACTTAAGCCACGCTGCAACAGCATGCAATCAGTTGTGGCCCCCAATCATCAACACAGGAGAATCATCATGAAAAGTACACTCGCAATGCTGCTCGCATCACTTTTTGTTCTGACGGGCTGCAACACCATGGCAGGTGCCGGCAAGGACATCGAACGCGGCGGTGAAAAAGTCCAGGACGCTGCCAAGGACACCCAGGAAAAAATGTAACTGTCGCTTATTGAAAAAGAATCAGGAGCCCGACATGAATAGTGAGCCGCAACGTCTCCCTGCAAAATCACCTGTAAACCGCGATGATCCCGCCAGCTTTTTGAGTGATGTGAAAAGCCTGCGCGCACGGGCCAGAAAGCACATCAGCGAAGGCGCGGTGACTCAGGACTACGGGCTGGATGCCAAACAGGCGGTGAAGGTACTCAATGCCGCGCTGGCGACGGAGTTGATCTGTACGATGCGTTATCGGCAACATGCTTTTGTCGCCAAAGGCATCAATGCAGAACCGATTGCACAGGAGTTTCTGGTGCACTCGAATGAAGAGCTTGCGCATGCTGATCTGCTTGCCAGACGCATTGTTCAGCTGGGCGGCAGTCCAGAAATGAATCCGTCGATGTATGCAGCAACCAGCCACTCGGAATATGCAACGTGCGACACACTGGATGCCATGATCAAGGAGAACCTGGTGGCGGAGCGTATTGCCATCGAGAGTTATCGTGAAATGATTGCCTACTTTGCGCCGCATGATTCCACAACACGCAGCATGCTCGAAGGCATCCTCGCAGTTGAAGAAGGCCATGCCGACGAACTGGCCGACCTGCTGCATTGATACGCTGGATTAAGCCACTTGCTGGGTGGTCAGTCATGCACCACGCACCTGAACAGGCTGGTTGTAGCTGTAAATAATGAAGCCCGCAATGCGGGCTTCATTTTGACTGCCGGGGATGAAATGGTGGGTCTGCACGGACTTGAACCGTGGACCAAGGGATTATGAGTCCCCTGCTCTAACCAGCTGAGCTACAGACCCGAAGAAGATCCGGCGCGACGGCAATAGCGGAAAACCGGGATTACAGTTCGCCGCTGCCGGTAAAGCTTTTGAGCTTTTCCGAGCGGGTCGGGTGGCGCAGCTTGCGCAGTGCCTTGGCCTCGATCTGGCGGATCCGCTCACGCGTGACGTCGAACTGCTTGCCGACTTCTTCCAGCGTGTGATCGGTGTTCATCTCGATGCCGAAACGCATGCGCAGCACCTTGGCCTCGCGCGAGGTCAGGCTGTCCAGCACTTCGCGGGTGGCGTCGCGCAGGTTGGCGTAGATTGCAGAGTCGTCAGGCGACAGCGTGCTCGAATCCTCAATGAAGTCGCCCAGATGCGAATCCTCGTCGTCGCCGATGGGGGTCTCCATCGAGATCGGCTCCTTGGCGATTTTCATGATCTTGCGGATCTTGTCTTCCGGCATTTCCATCTTGATCGCCAGCGTCGCCGGATCGGGCTCGATGCCGGTTTCCTGCAGGATCTGGCGGCTGATGCGGTTCATCTTGTTGATGGTTTCGATCATGTGCACCGGAATGCGGATGGTGCGCGCCTGATCGGCGATGCTGCGCGTGATCGCCTGACGGATCCACCAGGTGGCGTAGGTCGAAAACTTGTAGCCGCGACGGTATTCGAATTTGTCCACGGCCTTCATCAGGCCGATGTTGCCTTCCTGGATCAGGTCGAGGAATTGCAGGCCGCGGTTGGTGTATTTCTTGGCGATGGAGATGACTAGACGCAGGTTGGCCTCGATCATTTCGCGCTTGGCGCGGCGCGCCTTGGCTTCGCCGGTGGACATCTGCTTGTTGATGTCCTTGAGATTCTTGATCGGCAGACCGACGCGATCCTGCATCGCGATCAGCGCTTCCTGGTGCGCCTTCACTTCATATTGCACCTTGGCGAGCGTCGAGCAGTAGCCTTTTTTCGCTGCGATTTCCTTGTCCACCCAGGCGAGGTTGGTTTCATTGCCCGGGAAGGATTTGATGAAATGCGCACGCGGCATGCCTGAACGGTTCACGCAAAAGTCCATGATTTTGCGTTCGTGTGAGCGGACTTCTTCCACCGCATTACGGATTTGCTCGCACAGTCCATCGACCTGACGGACTGAAAAACGAATCGCCATCAACAGCTCGGTCACTTCGGTTTGCGCCTTGATGTGCTGCGCGCTGCCGAGGCCGTATTTGACGTGCGCATTCTGCGCACGCTTGTAGGCTTTGCGGATGAAGTCGAATTGTGCAAGCGCTTCAGCTTTAAGCTGCGCCAGATTGGCAGCGGCCACGGCTGCGGTCGCGGCTTCGTCATCTTCGTCCGACTCGTCGGAGTCTGAGGCGGCTGGAGCCTCCGGCGCAGCGGGGGCGGCGGTGACAACTTCGGATTCCAGCTCGACGAAACCATCGATCAGTTCGTCGATCTTGATTTCGTCTTTCTCGACTTGGGTGGCCATGTCGAGTATCTGCTGAATGGTCAGCGGGCAGGACGAGATGGCTTGCACCATGTGGCGCAGACCTTCCTCGATGCGTTTGGCGATTTCGATTTCGCCCTCGCGTGTGAGCAGATCCACCGATCCCATTTCGCGCATGTACATGCGCACCGGGTCGGTCGTGCGGCCAAATTCGGAATCGACTGTGGTCAGTGCCTGCTCGGCTTCGGCAACCACGTCCTCGTCGGCAACGGCCGGGCGGGCTTCCTGCAGCAGCAGGGTTTCGGCGTCCGGGGCTTCGTCATAGACCTGGATCCCCATGTCGTTGATCATGCTGATCACGCCTTCGATCTGGTCGGCGTCCAGCACTTCGTCGGGCAGGTGATCGTTGATCTCGGCGTAAGTCAGAAAGCCGCGTTCCTTGCCCAGGATAATCAGGTTCTTGAGTTGGGTGCGCCGCGCTTCAGCCTCGACCGGCGTCAATGCTTTCAGCGGGAGTAAGGCCTCGGTTTTTTTGGCGCTACCGCCCGGTTTTCTTCCACGTACAGCCACGTGCATCTCCGCTCTAGGTTTCGGCCAGCGCGCAGGCGGCGCGGCAGAAAATCGTTCAAAAACCGGCAATTATACCGTAATCCCCGGCTTTGTCTCGACGTTTATGGCAAGCTAATTACGTGCCAGTTCGGTCAATTCGCGGCGTTCTTCGGGGTTCAGGCTGGCCAGCGGACGTGCCGCCAGTTCCTGCCAGCGACGGCGCTGCCAATCGTCGCGTAGCTGTTTGACGGCACCTTCGAATTCGGCGTTCCAGTCCCAGTGTTCATCTTTGTCCAGCAGATCGGTCATGAGTTCTTCGACCAGGGGTTCAAGAGGGCTGCCGCGTGCCGTTTCTGCCAGCGTGGGCAGCTTCAGTGATCCCAAGGGGCGCAGCCAGTCGAGCAGATCGATCAGCCGGGCGCTCAGGGGATCGTTCGTATCGATCCAGCGACTATCGATTTCAGCAGCGCGTTGCGGGTTCATCAGCAGGGTGCGCGCCAGACCGAGCAACCGTGAGGGTGCCGGGCGTCGCTGCGCGCGGGCGGGCATCCGGCGCACCGTGACAGGAGGCATGCCCAGTGCGCGTAGTTCATCGGGCTGCAACTGCGCGCGTTCGGCAATCTGGCGCTGGATCAGGCGTGACAGCAGCGGTGCCGAGATCTTATCCAGCAGGGGCTTGGCGTCTTTCAGAAAGGCCGCCTGGCCTTCCTGAGTCTCCAGTTTGCGGTCGCGGGCCAGTTCGCGCACCAGAAACGCCGATAGCGGTACGGTTTCAGTGTCCAGCAGCGCGAGGAACGCCGCTTGCCCGTGTTCGCGGATATAGCTGTCGGGATCGTCTCCCTCGGGCAAAAACAGGAAACGGATTTCCTTGCCGTCCTGCAAGGCTTCGAGCGTGTTTTCCAGTGCACGCCAGGCGGCCTTGCGCCCGGCATTGTCGCCATCGAAGGCATAAATCAACTGGTCGGTGTGACGCAGCAGGGTGCGGGCATGGACCGGGGTGGTGGCGGTGCCCAGTGTCGCGACGGCGAATTCCACGCCATGCTGGGCCAGTGCCACCACGTCCATGTAGCCTTCGACCACGATCACCCGCCCTGCGGCCTTGATGGCGGCGCGTGCTTCAAACAGGCCGTAGATTTCCGAACCCTTGTGGAACAGGGGCGTTTCAGGCGAATTCAGGTATTTGGGTTCGCCCTGATCCAGTACCCGTCCGCCAAATCCTACAATCTGGCCTTTGATGTTCTTGATGGGAAACATGATGCGATCGCGGAAACGATCGTAACGCCCGCGCTCACCATCGATCACCAGCCCGGACGCGGCAAGCGCCTCAGCCGGGTAATCCGTAAAAACCTGCTTGAGTGGCGAACCGTCGGGCGCGTAGCCGATTCCGTAGCGCGCGGCAATGACACCGGTGAGGCCGCGCCGCTTCAGGTAATCGATGGCGTGCGGGGTGTCCCTGAGTTGCTGCTTGTAAAAGCGCGCGGCCTGTTCAAGTGCATCCCAAAGAGCGGGAGGCGGGCGCGGACGATCCGGCTCGCTGGCCGACACCGGAATTGCCAGCCCCACATCCTGCGCCAGCGCGGCGACAGCATCGGGGAAGGCCATGTGCTCGTATTCCATCAGGAAACCCAGCGCCGTGCCATGCGCGCCACAGCCGAAGCAATGGTAAAACTGCTTGGTCGGGCTGACGGTGAAGGACGGGGTTTTTTCGCTGTGGAAAGGACAGCACGCCTGGTAATTCTGGCCGGCTTTTTTCAGCGGCACGCGGCGGTCGATCACATCGACGATATCGACGCGGGTGAGCAGGGTGTCGATGAAATCGCGCGGGATCATGGTTGCCGCATGATAAGCCCGGACTGCGGGCGGGGTGTCAGCTCAAACGGCTTTTGATCAGCGCCGAAACCTGACCCATATCGGCACGGCCGGCCAGGCGAGCCTTGAGCAGCCCCATCACCTTGCCCATGTCTTTGGCGCTTGCCGCGCCGGATTCGGTGATGGCGGCCCCCACGGCGGCTTCCACTTCGGCAGGGGACAATTGTTCAGGCAGGTAGGCTTGCAGAATGGCAAGCTCGGCCTGTTCGACGGCGACCAGATCGGTGCGGTTGGCTGCCTGGAACTGGCTGATCGAATCTTTGCGCTGTTTGATGAGTTTTTCGACGATGCTGCTGACGGCGGCGTCATCCAGTTCGATCCGCTCGTCCACTTCTCTCTGCTTGACCGCAGCCAGCAGCAGACGGATGGCACCGAGTCGCGCGCTGTCTTTTGCGCGCATGGCAGCCTTCATGTCGTCGGTGATGCGTGCTTTGAGCGACATGCGGCGGTGTGGATACGGGGTTTGGCTTTAACTATTGATGCTGCACAGACGCAGCATCAATACATCTTGGGCGGAAGTTGCTGGCCGCGCAGACGCTTGCTCTGGCGCTTGACCGCAGCGGCCAGCTTGCGCTTGCGCTCAGCGGTGGGCTTTTCGTAAAACTCGCGGGCGCGCAGTTCGGTCAGCAGGCCGACCTTTTCGATGGAACGCTTGAAACGACGCAGGGCAACGTCGAAGGGCTCGTTTTCTTTGACTTTAACGTGAGGCATATTCAATAGCGCTTCGGGAGAAGCTTCCTGTGAGCGGGAAAAACGAGAATAATAACAAGCCCCAAGGCTTTTTTCCAGTCCCCTGATTCCATGGGGCGGTGACCCATGCTGGTACTCGGAATCGAATCCTCCTGTGATGAAACCGGTGTTGCGCTTTACCGCAGTGCCGACAGCGCCCCAGCCACGCTGCCGACAGGGCTGCTGGCGCATGCCCTGTATTCGCAGATCGCCATGCATAACGATTATGGCGGCGTGGTGCCGGAACTGGCCTCGCGCGACCATATCCGGCGTGTATTGCCCTTGACCCGCCAGATTCTGGCCGAGAGTGATTGCTCGCTTGCCGATCGTTACGGCATCTCCTACACCCAGGGGCCGGGCCTTGCCGGGGCCCTGCTGGTGGGTGCCGGCATGGCGCGCGCGCTGGCGTATGCGCTGAATATCCCGGCGGTCGGCGTGCACCATCTCGAAGGCCACCTGCTGTCGCCGCTGATTTCCGACACCCCGCCCGAATTTCCCTTCGTCGCCCTGCTGGTGTCGGGCGGCCATACCCAGTTGATGCTGGTCGAAGGCGTCGGCCGCTACATCCTGCTGGGCGAAACGCTGGACGACGCGGCGGGCGAGGCCTTCGACAAGACTGCACAACTGTTGGGCCTCGGCTACCCCGGTGGGCCTGCGCTGTCGAAACTGGCCGACAGTGGTGATGACTCACGCTTTACCTTGCCGCGCCCGATGCTGAACTCGGGCGATTTTGATTTCAGTTTTTCGGGTTTGAAAACCGCCGTGCTCACGCTGGTGAAAAAAGCCGGACTGGACGCGTCAGCCGATATCGCCGCAGCGTTTCAGGCGGCAGCAGTGGACGTGCTGGTGACCAAAAGCCTCGCCGCCTGCCGATACAGTCATGCCAGGCGGCTGGTGGTGGCGGGGGGGGTGGGCGCGAATACGCAGCTGCGCAAGCGACTCACGCGTGATGCGGCAGTGCACGGCATCAGCGTGTTTTATCCGCGCATGGAATTTTGCACCGACAACGGCGCGATGATCGCGTTCGCCGGTGCGCAACGTATGGCGTATGCCGCGCCGGAACTGACGTTTGCGGTCAGGCCGCGCTGGGATCTGGCGACACTGGAAGCGGTGTAAAAAGTTTCAGGGAGGTTCAATTCATGCCAACACGAAAATTGCTGCTCAAGGCGGCGGACATCGAGAACATGCCCGGGGAGCGCAAGGTTCATTTCCTGAACCCGAATGCCGTGCGCATCAATAAATCCCTGGGCGATGCCATTGGCCTGAATCATATTGGCGTCCACATGATCTACGTCGAGCCCGGAAAAGACACCACCGAGTATCACAAACATCATTTCGAGGAAGAATGCGTGTATGCGCTTGCCGGCAAAGGCACGCTGCATATCGAGGGCGATGCCTATCCGTTCGAAGCGGGCGATTTCGTCGGCTTTCCGCGCAATACGGCGGCACATACGATCATCAACGACGGTGACGAAACCCTGGTCTGCCTGGTTATGGGACAACGACTTCAGCAGGATGTCTCGGACTACCCGAAGCAGGGGAAACGCCTATATCGCTACGACGGCGAGTGGAATCTGGTGGCGATGCAGCACATCAGTGATCCGCGCGCATGAAGGTATCACGCCAGGGCTATTTGGCCATCGAGACGACGATCCGGCGGCGATCCGCGAGGAATTGAAAGGCCGGCAGGCCGCATAACAATGCACAAATATCACGACTGATTCTGGCTGTGTGTTTACGCGCACGCCACAACCAATTGTTTTACAAGAAGTGTTTCGGGGGATTGTCGCTGGCAGACCCCGCTTTTCGGTTTTTCTACATATAATCTTTACTCTTTATTCTTTACTCAGATTGTTTGCTTGTCTACGATTCATCCCGTCAGCACTGGATAACCACCAATCGGAAAGGAATGAAGATGAGTCAGACCAAGATCACTGTAAAAATCTATGAGCCGTTGTTGCTAGATTTTGATCGCCAGATCAACAAGCTCTTCATCAAGCGGGACGCCTTTCTGAATGCAATGATCCAAGAGGAGGTTCAGCATCTCGCCGTCGAGATGGAAGGCAAGCGGTTGACACGCAGCGCTAAACGCCATATCGCGGGGGAGTTAAAGCGAATGGGTACAACACCAGTCAATGTCGTCGTTGACAAGACCACTGCCGACGCATTGAACGCCATTGTGGAAACATCCAACCTGGTGCGCGACGCTTTCATGAATCGCCTGATCATGTTGTTACGCTCAAGCGGGGCACTCTTGAGTTATCTCGAATTGCCGGAATTCATCACGGGTTCTGAGTTTGACTCCTACGTGGAGCCAATGCCGACCAGCCCCATAAAGACCATGGAAGCGGTTCATGCAGATCCATTGTTCTATCTACGGGTTGCATGTGAGGAGCGCCATAAGACTGGGCTATACCTCCTTGACTTGCCGCCAAAGCTCGCTGGCTTTACCTGCTATATGGACGAATCGATGGTGCCCGGCACGAAGGCCTATGAGCAGATGCAGCGGGAGACACAGGCAATGTTGGACGAACTGATCGACCTTGAGGCAGATGTATTTCAAAAGCCTGAATCCACGCAAGGAGTGAAGTCATGAACCATGCAATCCACACTTCCAATGGCCGTAAGGCAAAAAAGATTTGGATATTGCTTGGCGGGGAGATGATCGCGGTGCGTCGAACCGGAGAAATGCGTTATGTCCATCCTGCATTCTTGGATACGGTGCGTGCAAATGATCGTCGGACTGACGTACCCGCAGTGCTTCTGAGTCGTATCAATCAGCTGCTGCGCATGAAGGCAGCGAACGATCCAATATGGGACGTGGTCAAGTGACCGGCTGCGAAAATATACGGGGCTACACGGTATCCTCAAACCGCTGTCTGCTCCATCGGCCAGCCTCGGCGAGAGTGCTGCATGCAGCATGGGTCGTGTCTAATGGTCTGCTCTCTAAATACTGGAACATGAAACGGCGTCTTTTCGCATGGCAGAAATCCGGGGGCTTTCATCAACACCTTCCCAAATACCTATTTGTCTATTGGGGCCAATCCGTGCCGTCAGCGCAGCGACTAAATCGTCCAACTACTGACGCAGCATCGGATACGCCTCGCGTAGCCCCTTCAACCACTTTTCGCTACCGGTCAGATGCGCGATCTGATCCGGAAACAGCAGGAAGCCAACCAGCACCGCGATCAGGCACACCAGAATCAGGGTGCCGAAGATACTTTCCGGACGCAGCACGCCCCAGTAGCGGCTGACCAGGAACAGCGTGTCCTTCTTGTGTTCCGACATCGACAGCCACCGCCGCACCACCCGCACCGCG
>JAJXUA010000018.1 GCA_021783275.1 Pseudomonadota bacterium | reverse complement strand
TCTCGCTGCCGAAACCGTAAAGCAGATGCGCGTCTTCGCGGATGGCCAGATGTGTCAGCAGGCTGACCTGCTCACCCGTGGCAGGCAGGTTATAGAAAGTGCTCATCGGCACATCGATTTCGTAACCGATACCGTTCACATCCACCAGCACCTGGGGAGGATGTTTGGCCATCAAGGTACCGGTAATTCGCGCAATCATTGTTTATTCTCGTTCACACCAGTCGCCCGCCCCTGACACGATACCCGGCAGTGGAATGCTTGCCAAGACGACTGCCATGCGCGTGGGTGATGGCACAGGCTAACGCATCCGCCGCATCTGCCGTCGGTGCCACCGGCAGATTTAACAAACGCTTGACCATTTCCTGCACCTGCTCTTTGGCCGCCTTGCCATGGCCCACCACTGCCTGCTTGATTTGCAGCGCGGTGTATTCGGCAACACTCAGTTGATGCGATACCGCCGCACAGATGGCGGCGCCGCGTGCCTGCCCGAGCAGCAGCGTGGATTGCGGATTGACATTGACGAATACGATTTCAATCGCGCACGTGTCGGGTTGATACGTGGCGATCACCTCATTGATCCCGGCGAAGAGCACACCCAGCCGCTGCGGCAGTTCACCCTCACCGCTCTTGATCACGCCGCTGGCGACATAGGTCAGCGTCTGACCCGCCTGCTCGATGATGCCAAAGCCGGTGAGCCGCAAACCCGGATCGATGCCCAGGATGCGAGAGGGGTGAGGTGTGAGAGGTGAGGAGGCGGGTTGGGGGGCTGTCATGTTTTTGCGGGTTCCCGCTGGGTTTTCAGCAACCCTCCCAATAAGCTGAACAGACGGTCTATCTGCATTTCAAGTTCGACCTGCGATGGACAGAAATCCAGGTCCTGCGCGATTCTGAACTGCGTATCCAGTTCGCTCAGCGAGCCACGCGCCACGATCAAAAACTGTGCAAATTCACGATTGGACTGGCGCGCCGCTCCTTCTGCGATATTGCTTGGAATCGACACGGCCGCGCGCCGCATTTGCGCCACCAGCCCGAAACGTTCGTCAGCAGGAAATCCCGCCGTCAGTTCGTATACCTGTTTTACCAGCAGCATGGCCTGCTGCCAGGCCACCAGCTCATGGTGAAGCCGCTTCACGCCTTACCCCTCACCCCTCACCCCTCACCCCTCACCCCTCACCGGGCAGGACTGCGTTGGTATACACATCCTGCACGTCATCCAGCACGTCCAGTGCGTCGAGGATTTTCTGCATTTTTACCGCATCATCGCCCGTCAATTCGGTTTCAGCTTCGGCGCGCATGGTGATCTCGGCGACCGCGGGTTTGAAGCCAGCTTTTTCCAGTGCTTCTTTCACCGTTTCGAACGCCTTCGGGTCGGGCGAAGTCAGCACTTCAATCGAACCGTCTTCGTTGGGGATGATGTCGTCTGCCCCGGCGTCGAGCGCGACCTCCATCACCGCATCTTCGCTGACACCCGGCTCCCGAATGTTATGCCCGCAATGCTTGAACTGGAATGCGACGCAGCCATCGGTTCCCATGTTGCCGCCATGCTTGACGAAGGCGTGGCGCACATCGGCGACGGTACGCACTTTGTTGTCGGTGAGGCAATCGACGATGACGGCGACCCCGCCAATGCCATAGCCTTCGTAACGCGCTTCTTCATAGTTCACGCCGTCGAGCTGGCCGCTGCCGCGCTTGACGGCGTTCTCGATATTGTCCTTGGGCATCGATTCGGCCTTGGCTTTTTCAATTGCCAGCCGCAGACGCGGATTCATCGCCACGTCGCCGCCGCCCATCTTGGCCGCGACGGTGATTTCCTTGATAAGCTTGGTGAATATCTTGCCGCGCTTGGCATCCTGCCGCCCCTTGCGGTGCTGGATGTTGGCCCACTTCGAATGTCCTGCCATGTTGATTCCAACTCAAACTAAAGTGCGCGATTTTACACTGTGACCGCCCCGCTCCGATTCGGCATCGACCTCGGTGGCAGCAAGATCGAGCTGATCGCACTTGATGGCGACGGCATGGAACGCCTGCGCCGCCGCGTGCCCACCCCGCAGGGCGACTACGCCGCCACCGTCGCCGCCATCGTCGGTCTGGTTGTGGCGGCTGAAGCTGAACTGGGGCAAACCGGCCGCGTTGGCATCGGCACCCCGGGTGCACGCTCACCAGCAACGGGCCGGATGAAAAACTGCAACTCCACTTGCCTGAATGGCCAGCCGCTCCTGACCGATCTTGAAGCGGCGCTGCAACGTGAAATCCGCATGGCCAATGACGCCAACTGTCTGGCGCTGTCCGAAGCCACCGACGGCGCAGCGGCCGGGGCAGACACGGTGTTTGGCGTCATCCTTGGTACCGGCGTCGGCGGCGGTATCGTGGTGCGCGGCCACGGTGTGAACGGCGTCAATGCCATTGCCGGTGAGTGGGGACACTCTCCGCTCCCCTATTTTCAGTTCGCCCACGCACAGGCCGACCGCACGTCCACCGGCACGCATCCCGCCACGGGTGAGGCCTTCACCCACCCCTGGCCGAGCCCGCGTGAACTGGAAACGGCACCCGCCTGCTACTGCGGCAAAAAAGGCTGCATCGAAACCTGGCTGTCCGGCCCGGGGTTTGCTGCAGACCATGTGCGCTACGGCGGCGAAGACCTGCCCGCAATTGAAATCGCCCAGCTTGCTGCTGCGGGCTACGGCCCGTGCAGCGCCACGCTGGCGCGCTACGAAGAACGCCTGGCGCGTGCGCTGGCCGGTGTCATCAACCTGCTTGATCCCGACATCATTGTGCTCGGCGGCGGCATGTCGAATATCACGCGGCTGTATGACACCGTGCCCAGACTGTGGCGGCGTTATGTGTTTTCCGACCGGGTGGACACCCGGCTGGTGCCGCCAAAATTCGGCGATTCGAGCGGCGTGCGCGGGGCGGCGTGGTTGTAAAACGACGATGGATCCGGCTTGGTTTATCCGTGCGTCCGTTCGTGGTGAGCTTGTCGAACCACAAAGCAAACCCACTTGTTCAGCGTTTCCCTAGAGCCAGCGCCGCACCCGCGCTGTGTAATCACGGTATGCCGCGCCAAATTTTTCTGTGAGCCAGGCTTCTTCGTGGCGAATCACGCCGTAGTGCAGCACGGCCCACACCAGCGGCAAAAACAGCAGCGGCCAGAGGGTGTTCATCAGCAGGCTGACGCCGACCAGGATCAGCATGTCGGCCAGATAAATCGGATTGCGGCTGAAGCGGAATGGCCCGTCGGTGCATAACGCCGACGCCGCGCCATAGGGATTGGGCGTCGTTTTATGGCGATAGAACACCCACAGCGCCCAGGCGGCGAGCGCTATGCCCGCGCCCACCCAAAACCAGCCAAGCAGGGTCGTCACCGTGCCGTCGTCGAGCTTCAGCGGCCAGTGTTTGCGGTCCAGCCACCAGCCGAGCAGCAGCGCAAGCGCATAGGGCGCGGGGGGCAGAACCCAGGTGCGGGGGCGGTCGCTTGTATGCATTTTGAATTCCTCACCACAGAGACACAGAGACCACACACGATAACCCGCGCAACCGCCGTCAGCACGGACTCGCATCGAGCTGCTGGCACGCGCCCACCGCGTCGGCTCCGTGGATCAGCGCGTGCAGCCGCCGACCCAGCGCCGTCGGCGTGGTGAAGCCGACTTTGGACAGGGCATCGAATGGCCCGATCCCCACCAGCAGATTATGCACGGCGGCAGCGCAAAACAGCGGCGGCGTCGGACCCGCATCACGCATGCGCTGCCGCAGTGTCTGGAAAGCGTCTGCGTCGAGCCGAAAGCGATAGAAATACACCTTGAGCCCGTCGGTCGTCTGATACCGCGCGTAGTCAGCGAGTGTCGGGCCGCGCCAGTCCGGGTCGCGTCCGCGCGTGCCGAAATAACTGCCGGCCGGGTCGATGAGCTGGTCGCCCGCAAACAGACCCGCGTGGTTGCCGCCCAGCGCGTTGGCATTGATCATGACGACGACTTCATTGGCCGCCGGCTCGGCCAGCCGGATGTCGGCCAGCGGCACCGGTTCGCTCAGCCAGTTGGGTGCGTCCTGTGCGTGCAGCGGCCCCGCTGCCAGACCCAGGCCAAGCAGTGCACCCTGGACCCAGACGCCCGCCTTGCTCTGCCCACGCCCCCGCAATCAGCGCATCTCCCGCTGCGCCGTGGCGCGCAAAAACTCATTGCGCAACTGGGCGTCGTCGCGGAAGCTGCCGGTAAACGCCTGCGTCACCACGCGCTCGTCGCCGCGCCGGTCTTCACCCAGCAGCAGGCACAGCTGTTCGGCTTCGATAATGCAGGCCGCACCCTGGGCGTGGCCATGCGTGACCAGCGCCTCGGCGATGTCGCGCGTCATCCATTCCTGATAGGTGAAACGGTGGCCGATGGCATCGACCATGCGCGCGATGCGTCCAAACCCGTGCAGGCGGCCGCCCGGCAGATACGCCACATGCGCCACACCGCGAAACGGCACCAGATGATGCGGACACACGCCGTGCACGGCAATGCCGCGCACCACCACCATGTCGTCACGGTTGTCGTCAAAGCCCGCGCCCAGCGCCTCGGCCGGGTCGATGGCATAGCCGCCGAGCAGCCGCTTCTGCCACAGCTCGCGCACGCGCTCCGCAGTGCGGCCGGTGTGTGTCGAGTCGGGTGCCACGCCACAGGCGCGCAGCATGTCGTTGACCGCGCGCTCGAACGCCGGGGCGTCAAACGTCCCGACCTGTGGAATGCCCAGACTGCCGTCGCCGTGCGGCGCGTGGCAGTCGTCGTGATCACAGGCGTCAGCCATTGTCGTTAATGCGATTTTCTGAAATCACTACACACCTGTAGCCTCGTCTTTGCGAGGCATAGCCGAAGCAATCCAGATTTTGGCCGCGCGCTACTGGATTGCTTCGCCACTTTAAATTCAGTGCGGCTCGCAATGACGGAATTTGAATTTATAGCAATGCCCATGAAGCTTTTTCCAGAGTAGCACGCTGCCAACTACGCTTTCAGGATTAGTTCAGCGTCGCCTTCAGGAATTCCAGCGTGCGCGTCCACGAATCCTTGTCGGCTTCGGCATCGTATTTGAGTGGCAGGCCAAACTGCGCGGCATAGCTGTCGGCCTCGCGGTTGGTGAACGTATGCTTCACCCCGGGGTAGTTCACCAGCATGTAATCCACCTGCGCATTCGTCATTTCGATTTTGAACGCCGCAACCTGCTCGGGCGGCACAACCGGATCGGCCTCGCCGTTGAACACGCGGATTTTGGTCTTGATCGCGCCCGGCTTCACCGTCACGTCAGTGGCCAGCACGCCATGAAAACTCGCCACCGCTTTCAACGGCATCCCGGCGCGTGCCATGTTCAACACCACGCCGCCGCCAAAACAGTAGCCCAGTGCCGCCGTCTCACCCTTTTTCACGTTTCCCTGCGCGTCGAGAAACATGCGCGCCGCATCCATGCGCGCATACGCCAGCGGCGGATTCTTGTTCACACTGCCCGCCAGCGCACCCGCATCCTTGGGGTTGTCCGCCACCTGGCCATTGCCATACATGTCCACCACCAGCGCCACATAACCCGCATCGGCCAGCATCCGCGCGCGCTTCTTCGCATAGTCGTTGGCGCCCCACCATTCCGGCACCACCAGCACCCCGGCGCGTTTCCCCTTCACCGCATCGTCGTAGGCCAGAAATCCCTTCATCGTCGTGTCGCCCGCCTGGTAGGTAACATCCTTGCCGATCACCGCCGCCAGCGCGGACGAGGTCAACAACAGCATCGAAAGAGCAAGCAGTGATTTCATAAACGTCTCCGGGATAAGGATCGCGAGGCGATCCGATTGATGTGACGGAGAGCATACCGCGCCAGCGACAGCCATCACAACCGCAGACGAAGCGAGCCCGAACGCATCGGTCAATACCTGCCTGGGGGCGGCTTGTCGTGCGGCTGCCGAACCCGCCTCTTCCCATGGTCACGGCTGGGCGATTTTGAGGCGGTTTGACCGGGGCGACATTCTGGCTCTTGCGATGCTTGTTGAGGGAGACAGGATGGGAACGGAGTTGAATCCTTTTCGAACCATCCAGCGACGGCTGAAGGCTCGTTGCCATCATCGCGTGCCATGTTCTGATCGGCTGGTTGTCGGCCATTGCTTCCGATGGCCTCCCGCTACACCAATGACCGGTATGGAATCCTCACCGGCCAAGCCATAAGCCAGGAAATTTGCCACAGCAGTTGCGGGCTTTACGCTATGGCGGGCTCTGTCCCATTGCTCTGACCAACTATCGCGTCATCGATTCTTGACTTGATGAAATCAAACATTGGGCGGAAGGATTCGAAGCAGGCCGCATCAAGGTTTGGAACAATTTTCTTAGCAAATCGCACCTTATCGCCTTTGAAAGAAACTCTCCCGGACCCCTTGTCGGTTCGAAACCAATTGTTCAGCCCGTCCACTCCCCAGAATATGTGCTCAATGCTGAAGCGGGCGTTGGGGCGAATTTTCTCGTTGGAATTTGCCTCATCCCAGACCTGCGTCTTCAACGCGTTGTCTGGTATCGGCAACAGAAATGCATAAGCATGCTTACCATCGAGCTTCTTGCACAACCTGCGGTCAATTTCGGTCACCTGGTGACTACCGCCAAGGCTTCGCCAGTCTTCGTAGGCGTCGTCAAAATCAAAGAGCGCAAAGAATTGCTTATCCGGATAGGCCGCAAAGCAGCGCCTCAAACAGGTTCGACTTGCCGCTGCCGTTCTTGCCGACGAACACGTCGATGAAGCTCGCGCCGTCGAAACCCAGCGTGAAATTCTTGAGATTTTTGTATTGGCTGACGAAGACGGATTTCAGGCGCATGGCGTTCGCTCACACCGGCGCCATCACAGCATCGAGCAATTCGGTTTGCTTGCGGGTGGCGGCATCGATCTGCTGTTCCAGCGTGTCGCATAGCGCCATGAGTTGGTCGATCTTGGCGACGATGCGGTGCTGTTCGTTGACAGGTGGCAACGGAAGGATATAGCGGCTTAACTTATCACCGGGAAAGTGTTTGATAGTTGCTCCAGTAAAATACTGGCTCAAGTTACCGCTTCCTGCGTCGTTTGATAAGCAGACTTGTAAGTACTCAGCAATCACTCCCGCAAACGGTCTCGCACGATGTATTGCTTTCTGGAAATAGATTTCCATTTCTGTTTCTTGCCAGATTGCGCAGCGGCCAGGTTCGCCACCTTCGCAAATCAGAAGGTCTCCAGATAGAACCCGAAATTCTTCGAGTTCATCCTGTTCAAATTTCATCTCTTTCACGTCGTTAAGCTCAAACCGATGCCATTGGACATTTGTATTTCTGAGATATGGTTTTGGATTCCCTCGGTTCTTTGATTTGTCGAGCATCTTCCCAAGTCGAGTGCTTGCAACCTCCCCGAACCGCACCCACTCCCACCCTTGCGGCAGCGCAAATAGCACTTCTTCCGGCTTGATTTCCTTCGCGTCGTCGTGGCTTCGCGTGCCCCGTATTTTGCATTCCTTCACCAACCGCTTTTTCTCCGCTTCGATTTCCTTCAACAATTTGCTGGCGGGCGGGTCGTTAGGGTTCTGGGGAACCAGTTTGCCCATCACGGCGAGCTGCAAGATGGCTTTGCGCAGCTCGGCGACATTTTCTTTCACGGCATAGAGATCGCCGAAATGCCGGGATAGGAACTGCCAAGCGTCGGCGATGCTGTCGGCTGCTTGTGCATCCAACAATTGCTTGAGCGCAGCGGTATGTGCGCTGCGGCGTTTCTGCTCGCGATCGGCGCGTAGTCTTTCCAGCTCGTCACAGCACGCCATGAGCTGGTCGATTTTGGCGACGATGCGGTGTTGCTCGGGAAGAGGGGGGAGCGGAAACGGTGTTGCAACGATCTTTTCTCTCGATATGTTCGGCTGAGCAGCACCAGCCCCCTGCGAAATGAAATATGGCTTTAACGACGCAATCAGATTGAGCAAATATTGCTCATCAAAAGCGGTATATGTTCTACAGGCGCATACCGCCTGATTGGTAGCCGCTTCGATATCCAGAATGCCAACCTCGCCAATGTTGGCGCCATACATGGCAACCAAGACCGAACCAACCGGATTCAACGACAACGAGCATTCGTTTAGGGCACGGTCGGTGATCAGCTCCTCTGTCTTGGCAATACGCCCTTGCTTGACCTCACCGGACTTAACCCACGGAATATCACCACCGTAGTAATCCCTATTGTTTCTGCTTGGTGTTGAACCGGATTTCCAAACACCTATTTCTCCCAATCTCACCCATGCCCACCCGTGCGGCAGTGCATACGGCACTTCCTCGGACTTGATCTCCGGCAGCGGCTTTGGAGCTTTGATCTTGCCTTCCTTCACCAGCCGCTTTTTCTCGGCTGCTATCTCCTTCAGTAACTGGCTTGCGGGTGCATCATTAACGTCTTGCGGCACCAGCCTGCCCTGCATCGCCAGGGTCAGGATTAGCTCACGCAGTTTTTGGATGCCGTTGGGCGCGGCAAAAGCGGTGTCGAAGTGTTGTTCCAGCAGCTCGCGGGAAGCGCTATTCATGCGGCAGGCGCTGCTGGCGGGTTGCCTGCTTCGACTTTCTGCGCGTCGTCGATCAGCGCGCGTTCGCGCTCGATTTCCTGGCGCAGTTCTTCTTCGCTCGGCAGGATCAGCCGGTATTTGCTGGCAAACAGTTGCTCGCTTTCGTGCAGCACGGAGTAGCGCACCACCGAGTGATCCTTGTGTTCGCAGAGCAGGATGCCGACGGTCGGGTTATCGTCCGGGCCGCGTTTGAGGTCGTCGTACATGCGCACATACATGTCCATCTGGCCGATGTCCTGATGCGTCAGCTCGCTGGTTTTCAGGTCGATGAGCACGAAGCACTTGAGCAGGTAGTTGTAGAACACCAGGTCGATGTAGAAATCCTTGCTTTCCGTGCTGATGCGTTGCTGACGGGCGACGAAGGCAAAGCCCTTGCCCAGCTCCAGCAGGAAGGCCTGCAACTTGGCCATCAAGGCCTGTTCCAGCGTGGATTCGAGCAGCTTGCCGCACCCCGGCAGACCGAGAAACTCCAGCATCACCGGGTCGCGCACGAATTCGCGCGGCACTTGTTTCAGGTCTTGAATGTTGGCATCCGCCTCGGCGGCAACGGCGTCTTTTTCTTCGCTCAACCGCAGCCGCTCGTAATACAAGGTTCCGATCTGGCGGTCGAGCGCGCGGGAGCTCCAGTTCTGGGTGGCCGCCTCGTTCATGTACCACTGGCGGGCGGCTTCGTTCTCCACGCGCAACAGCGTGCGGTAGTGCGTCCAGCTCAATTCGCGACGCACTGCGTCGCGAATCGGGAAAGCCAGATAAAAACCGCGCATGTGCCGCAAGTTGGTGGCATCGAAGCCCTTGCCGAACTCGCGGGTCAACGAGTCCGCCAGACCGGGCAGCAACTTCTTGCCATAGGCGGCGCGCGCCTCGCCCTGCTGCTCGAACTCGACGATGTGCCGGCCGATTTCCCAGCAGGTTTGCACCTGCACCATGTCCACGGCGCGCAGGGCTTGCTGGCGGCCTTGTCGAATCAGGCCGCGCAGGGCATCCAGCAAACCCGACGGGGCGGTGTTATCCGGACTGACGATCTTGCTGCTCATGCCTTGCCGCCCAGTGCCTGCATCAGTTCTGCCTTCAGGGCCGCTTGTGCCTCGGTGAGCTGGCGGACGATTTCCTGATACTCCTGCATCAGCTCGCCGGGGTCGCGATGGTTGATGGCCACCTCATGGGGATTCTTGCAGTCGAGGTTGTAGTTGCGCGCGGCAATGTCCTTGGCCGAGACCTTCCACGCATGCTGGCTGGCCTTGCGCGCTTTGCGCGTGGTGCCGCCCCACCACTTTTTCTCCAGAGCGAACTCGGCTATGGTCAGCGGCTTGGAGCGGGAGTAGGACTTGTAGCCATCCGGATAGGGGTGCTCGAAGAACCAGACATCTTGCGTCGGCTGCCCTTTCTCGAAGAACAGCAGGTTGGTGGCAATGCTGGTGTAGGGCGCGAAAACGCCCTTGGGCAGGCGCACGATGGTGTGCAGGTTGAACTCTTCCAGCAGCTCGCGCTTGAGGTTGGTCTTGGTGCCTTCGCCAAACAGGAAGCCATCGGGCAACACCACGGCGGCGCGGCCGGTGTCGTGCTTCAGCAGGTGCATGATCAGCGCCATGAACAGGTCGGCGGTTTCGCGCGTCTGGTATTTACGCGGGAAATTGTTCTCGATGCCGTCTTCTTCCATGCCGCCGAACGGCGGGTTGGTGACGATGATGTCGACCCGGTCTTTGGGGCCGTAGTCCTTGAGCGGGCGGCTCAGGGTATTGTCGTGGCGGATGTTGCTGGGCACGTCGATGCCGTGCAGCATCAGGTTGGTCATGGCCAGCATGTGCGGCAGCGGTTTTTTCTCCACGCCGTGAATGCTGGCTTGCAGGGTGTTGCGGTCTTCGTTGTTTTTCACCTGATGGCCGAGGTGTTCGATGGTGCAGGTGAGAAAACCGCCGGTGCCGCAGGCCGGGTCGAGCACGCTTTCGCCCAGTTGCGGGTTGAGGATATCGACCATGAACTGGGTGACGGCGCGCGGCGTGTAGTACTCGCCCGCGTTGCCGGCGGATTGCAGATCGGCAAGAATCTTTTCGTAGATGTCGTTGAACAGGTGGCGGTCGGACGACGAGTTGAAGTCGACATCGTCTTCGATGGTGTTGATCACCTGGCGCAGCAGGTGGCCGGACTTCATGTAGTTGTAGGCATCCTCGAACACCTCGCCCACCACGCGGCCGCGTGCCGATACGCCGGCCTTGGTGGCCAGTTGCTTGAGCGAGGGGAACAGCTCGTTGTTGACGAACTCGATCAGCTCTTCGCCGGTAATGCCTTCCGCATCCTTGGCCCAGTTGCTCCAGCGGAAGCGGTTATGCAACGGCGACTTGTAGCCGGGAATGGTGACCTGCCATTCCTGTTCCTTGTCGTCGAAGATTTTCAGGAACAGCAGCCAGACGATCTGGCTGATGCGCTGGGCGTCGCCATCGACGCCGACATCCTTGCGCATGATGTCCTGAATGGACTTGATGAGAGTGCCTATCGACATGGCTTGCTTGACTCCAATACGTGTCCGTTATGCGCTGTAGAGCGCTTGTTCAAGTTCTTGCAGGGCGCGATGGTACTGATCCAGCCCGCCAAAGCTGCGAATGATTTCGATGGGCGTGCCGAACTGGGTGAAGGGCGCAATGGTGAGAATCTGCGTTTCTTCAATCGGCCCGACGCCTTCGTCGGCGTATTTATCCAGCAAGGCATCGAGCACCCGGCGTGCCTGTTCGCCATAACGGGTGAAGTAATCGCGCTTCTTGACCTGCTCGGCCCGTTCCTTCCGGGTCAGCGGCGGTTTGTCCCAGGCGACGTGACAGACGAGGTCGAAGGGGTCGAATTCCTTGCCCGATGGGCGCCCGACCTCTTCCGCCAAGGCTTCGAAGAAGATGCCTTCGTTGGCGAGTTCATCGATGACGACCTGCTTTTTGTCGGCACTGCTCCAGCGGCGCAGGAAATCATCCAGCGAGGCAAATTCCCTGGCCAGCGCTTTGCGGGTGTAGTCCTTGAGCGATTCGGTAATCAACTTGCCGCTGGCGTCGAAATACTGCACGCGCTCGGAGGCAACTTTGACCTCGACGTTCGCCACGACATAGCGGCGCACGCCGGAACCTTCCTCACCCGCGCCGGGCTCGGCTACGCCCGTCCATTCGGAGTTTTCACCCGCTGTTGGGTAGGCAATGCCTTCGGCAGGATTTTCGTCGTCAACGTCGTCCGGCGGAACCGGTGAATCATCCGGGTGCGTGGGCTCGTAGATTTGCACCGGATCGCCATCGAAATCCGGATCGGCAAAAAGCTCGGTAGCCTTCTTGAAATCGATAATGGTGAAGTAGTACTTGTCGTAGTCCTCGTTGATGCGGGTGCCGCGTCCGATGATCTGCTTGAACTCGGTCATGGACTGAATGCGTTGATCCAGCACAATGAGCTTGCAGGTCTGCGCATCGACGCCGGTGCTCATCAGCTTGGAGGTGGTGGCAATCACCGGGTATCGGCTCTCGGGGAAGATGAAGTTATCGAGCTCGGCCTTGCCCTCTTCGTTGTCGCCGGTGATGCGCATGACGTACTTGCTGTTCTGCGCGACAAGATCGCCGTTTTCATTCACCAGCGCCTGCCGCATGCGCTCGGCGTGATCGATGTTGTCGCAGAAGACGATGGTTTTGTCGAAGCGGTTGGTCTGCTTCAGGAATTCGCTGATCTTCCTGGCGACCAGTTCGGTGCGTTTCTCCAGCACCAGCGTCTTGTCGAAATCCTTCTGGTTGTAGATGCGGTCTTCGATTTCGTTGCCGTATTTGTCGATCATGCCCTTGTCGGGACGCCAGCCGGCCAGGTCTTTGTCCAGATCGATGCGCACCACCTTGTAAGGGGCGAGAAAACCATCGTCGATGCCTTGCCGCAGTGAGTAGGTGTAGATCGGCTCGCCGAAGTAGTCGATGTTGGAAACGGCTTTGGTTTCCTTCGGCGTGGCGGTCAGGCCGATTTGCGTGGCTGACGAGAAGTATTCAAGGATTTCGCGCCATGCCGAATCGGCTGCGGCGCTGCCGCGATGACACTCATCGATCACGATCAGATCGAAGAAGTCGCGGCTGAACTGCTTGTAGATATTGCGCTCTTCCTCCGTGCCGGTGACGGCCTGATAAAGCGACAGATAGATTTCATACGACTTGTTGGCCTGCCGCTTTTGAATCTTGGTCATGGCCGAGCCGAATGGCTTGAAGTCGTTGGTCATGGTCTGATCGACCAGGATATTGCGGTCGGCGAGGAACAAAATGCGCTTCTTGCTCTTGGCTTTCCACAATCGCCAGATGATCTGAAACGCCGTGTAAGTCTTGCCGGTGCCGGTCGCCATGACCAGCAGGATGCGGTTCTGGCCTCGGGCGATAGCCTCAATGGTCTTGTTGATCGCCAGAAGTTGGTAGTAGCGCGGCATTTTGTTGCTGCCGTCGCTGTAGTAATCCTGGGTAACCAGTTCGCTTTGCGCGCTGTTCAAACCCTGATGCGTGGCCCACCATTGCCACAGGGTTTCAACCGCGGGGAATTCATGCAGGCCCAGTTCGCGTTCGAGAATGCCATCGGTGGCGATCTTGTTGTGGAATAGAAAGCCGTTGCCATTGCTGCTGAATACGAAAGGCACCTGGAGCATTTCCGCATACCCCAAGCCCTGCTGCATGCCATCGCCCACGGAATGGTTGGCGTCCTTCGCCTCGATAACGGCGATGGGCATATTGGGCTTGTAGAACAGAACGTAGTCGGCGCGCTTGTGCTGGGCGCGGGTGTGCAGCTTGCCACGGACGATGATGCGGCCCTTGGTCAGCGGAAATTCTTCACGCACTTGGGTAGCGATATCCCAGCCCGCAGCCTCAATGGCTGGGGTGATGAATTTCGTACAGATGTCGCGTTCGCTGAGTGCGTTTTTGTCCATGCCAGGCTCAGAGAACAAGGAAAGCGATCATTCTATTGGGGATTGATTATCAATACAAAAGCGTAAGGGCTGATGTCTCAGTTGATTTTGTTCGAAATGGAAGTTCCAGCCAAATGGACATTGCTTAGCGCGTTGGAAGGACGGATGTCTCTTCGCTAACAGGAATGTGGAATGGGCTCGCAAATGACCGGTATGCTGTAGATACCCGACGTGGCCGCCGGATTTATTCACCGACCGCTCAGGCCGATCAACAGACGGACACACCTCTCAGCATGAACTTCCGCTCCTAGCCGAAAACAGTCCCCTACCCAGCCAAAAACATCCCCAGCAGATCATTCAGAAACCGCTGCCCCTGCAAGGTAGGTTTGAGCTGCGCAGGATCGGTTTCCAGCAGGCCCCGGCTGCGCGCCTGTTGCAATGTGGTGGCGCATACGATGAGCGGCAGGCCGGTGCGTTCTTCGAACAGGGCGGCGGGCACGCCGTCGATGAGGCGCAGGACGTTCATCATGAATTCGAACGGCAGGTCGGTGCGGCTAAGGATGCGCGTGTCGGCGATGTGGCTGTGGGTGCGCACGGCGTCCATGTATTGCTGCGGGTGCTTGGTGCGCATCTGGCGAATGATGCGGTCATGAAAACTGAGCTTGCTGTGCGCTCCGGCCCCGATGCCGAGGTAATCGCCAAACTGCCAGTAATTCAGATTATGGCGACTGGTGTGGCCGGGCTGCGCATACGCCGAGGTTTCGTAGTGCTGCATTCCGGCGGCCGCCAGCCGCGCATCCAGTGTGGCCTGCATGTCGGCGGCGCGATCGTCGTCCGGCAGATCGGGTGGCGGGGTGTGGCCAAACGGCGTGTTGGGTTCCAGCGTGAGGTGATACGCCGACAGATGCGGCGGATGGTACGCCAGCGCTTCCTCGATATCCGCCAGTGCTTCGGCAGGGGTTTGTCCGGGCAGGGCGTACATCAGGTCGAGATTGAAGGTGTCGAAATGGGTGGCGGCCAGCTCGGCGGCACGACGCGCTTCGGCCGCATCGTGTATGCGCCCGAGTGCCTGCAAATGGCGCGGATTGAAGCTCTGGATGCCGAGCGAAACGCGGGTGACACCGGCCTGGCGAAAGCCCGCAAACTTGTCGGCCTCGACGGTGCCGGGGTTGGCTTCGAGCGTAATTTCAGCACCGGGATTGAGCGGCGTGAGCGTGCGGACTGCGGTAAGGATGCGGTCGATGCCCTCTGCCGAAAACAGGCTGGGGGTGCCGCCGCCGAAGAACACGCTGTGGATTCTGCGACCCCAGATGTCGGGCAGGGCGTGTTCCAGGTCGGCGAGCAGGGCGTCGATGTAGGCGGCTTCGGGAATATTTTGCGCGGCGTGCGAATTGAAGTCGCAGTAGGGGCATTTCTTCACGCACCACGGCAGGTGGATGTAGAGCGCCAGCGGCGGCGACACGCGCACGCCGCCGGTGGCCAGCCGCACGACGGACTCAGCCAATGCGGCCCAGCGCCTTCAGTTTGCTGACCAGATCGCGCAGCGCCTGGCCGCGATGGCTGACGCTGTTTTTGCTGTCTTCGTCGAGCTCGGCACCAGTCTGGCCGAATTGCGGGACGAGAAAATACGGGTCGTAGCCAAAGCCGTGATTACCGCGCGGGGTATCGATAATTTCGCCGTGCCAGTGGCCTTCGGCGATCACCGGCTCGGGGTCGTCGGGGTGGCGCACGTAGACCATGACGCAGGTGTAGTGCGCGCGTCGTTCGGCCACGTCTTGGAGGTCGGCGATGAGTTGGGCGTTGTTGCGCGCGTCGGATTTGGGTTCGCCAGCGTAGCGCGCGGACTGCACGCCGGGCGCGCCGCCGAGCGCGTCCACGCACAGGCCCGAGTCGTCGGCCAGCGCAGGCAGGCCGCTCACGCGGCTGGCATGGCGCGCCTTGGCGAGGCAGTTTTCGACGAAGGTGACGTGGGGCTCGGGGCAGTCCAGCACGTTGAATGCAGACTGCGGCACAGCCTCGATGCCAAAGGGCGCAAGGATGCGCCCGATTTCGCGCAGCTTGCCGGCGTTGCCGGAGGCGATGACGATTTTATTCATGGTTAAAACCTTTTTTGAACCTCTCACCACAGAGACACGGAGACACAGAGAAAAACCAGGAAATCGCTGAGCAAGTCGGTTAGATGTGTGGTTCGACAGGCTCACCACGAACGGAATCAGGCATTTGTCGTTCGTCCTGAGCGTGTCGAAGGAAGCGTGTCGAAGCCTGTCCTGAGCGAAGCCGAAGGGGACTTGTTCAGCGTTTCCCAAATCGCCTGATCGGGTTTCTCTGTGTCTCCGTGTCTCTGTGGTTAAGGGTTTGCAGCCTGCAATGCAGATTGCTGTGCAACACCGATCTGCTTCATCCCGGCGGTCGCCAGGTCCAGCAGCGCATTCAGGTCGGCACGCGAAAATGGCGCGCCTTCGGCAGTGCCCTGCACTTCGACCATGCCGCCGCGGCCGGTCATCACCACGTTCATGTCGGTGTCGCAGTCGGAATCTTCGGCGTAGTCCAGGTCGAGCACGGGCACGCCCTGGTAGACGCCGACCGAGACAGCGGCGATGCTGTCGGTGAGCGGTGTTTCTGTCAGCTTGCCTGCGGCGAGCAGGCCGGCCACGGCGTCGGCGACGGCCACATACGCACCGCAGATGCTGGCACAGCGGGTACCGCCGTCGGCCTGCAATACGTCGCAATCGAGATGGATGGTGCGTTCGCCGAGTTTGGCCAGATCGACCACGGCGCGCAGGCTGCGGCCGATGAGGCGCTGGATTTCCTGGGTGCGGCCGCTTTGCTTGCCGCGCGCGGCTTCGCGGTCGGTGCGGGTGTGGGTGGAGCGCGGCAGCATGCCGTATTCGGCGGTGACCCAGCCTTCGCCGCTGCCCTTTTTGTGCGGCGGCACTTTTTCCAGCACGCTGGCGGTGCACAGCACACGGGTATCGCCCATGGCGACGAGCACGGAGCCTTCGGCGTGTTTGGTGTAAGCGCGGGTAAACGACAGGGTGCGCAGCGCGTCGGGCGCGCGGCCGCTGGGACGAATGACGGAAGACATGGCGGTTTCAGAAAAAGGCAAAGCGCGATTCTACCGCGCGCACCCTTCGCCACGCGGCGAACTGCGGAAACGCTGAACAAGTGGGTTTACTTTGTAGTTCGACAAGCTCACCACGAACGGAATCAAGCACTTGCCGTTCGTCCTGAGCTTGTCGAAGGAAGCCTGTCGAAGCCTGTCCTGAGCGAAGTCGAAGGGGACTTGTTCAGCGTTTCCCTACTTGGCGGAAATCTTCTGAATGGCCTGCTGGATTTCGGCGATGGCGCGCTCGATCTCGTCGTCCGACACGGCGGCCGACCCCGGCATCGGGCGCAGGGCGTTGATCTGGGTGGTGACGCCGCCGTCGGGTAGCGCCAGGGTGGAAATCGAATCCTTGCTCGGCATCCGCGCTTCGCCCCAAGTCATGGCGATGAGGCTGAGGTTGTCGCCATGCGCGCCACCCCGGAATTCAGCGTGATCCATCATGTGGCGCACGGCGTCATCCAGGGTGTAGGCGTGCAGCAGGGCCGACAGTTCCTGCGCATTGATCATGCCCCAGATGCCATCGGTGCACAGCAGCATGGTGTCGGCATCGTGCAGTGGCACGGGCGGGCTGCAATCGACCTGCGGCGGGCTGTAGCCGCCCATGCAGTTGGCGACCTTGTTGCGTTCGGGATGATGACCGGCCTCTTCTTCGCTGATGATGCCGTCGCGCACCAGTTGCGCCACGGCGGTGTGGTCTTCGGTGCGCGCGACCATGCTGCCGTCGCTGAACAGGTACAGCCGCGAGTCGCCGACGTGTGCCCAGAAGGCCATGCCGTCCTGCACGATGGCGGCGACCACGGTGGTGTGCGGAATCTCCAGCAGGTCCTGCTCGACGGCGTAATCGTTGATGGCGAAGTGGCCACGGGTGATGGCGTCGGCCAGAAACAGCATGGGGTCGGTGATGCGCGGTTTGGCCGCTTTCTGGAATTCCTCGGTCAGGGTCTGCACGGCAATCTGTGCGGCGATCTCGCCGTGCATGTGGCCGCCCATGCCGTCGGCCACCACCATCAGCAGCGCGTCGCGGCTGTAGGAATACGCCACCCGGTCCTGGTTGTTTTTGCGTCCGCCCTGGCGGGACGCCTGATAAATAGTAAATTTCATGGCGCCAAGTCTAGAACAGTTCCTTGCCCAGTGATCGTTTGATGCTGCTCAGCAACGAGCCGCGCTGCGGCGTCATGGCGCTGCTGTCCATCAGCACTTTTTGCAGGCTGAAAACACTTTGCGGGCGCTCCATGTAATTGAGCTTCAGGCACTGGTCGATGGTTTCGAGCAACTGCGCGGAATAGGCCCCACGCCAGTTCGTCGTCGCCGGCACCAGCTTGTCGGAAAGCAGACGCGCATCGGCGGCCTGTGGCGGATAGCCGGCCAGACAGGCATACAGGCTGGCCCCCACGCTGTACACGTCGGTCCACGGACCCAGCCGTTCTCGGTTGTGATACTGCTCGGGCGCGGCGAAACCGGGGGTGTACATGGGTTGCAGCTTGCTTTCTTCCTGGGTCAGCGTTTGCCGCGCCGCACCAAAATCGATCAGCACTGGCGAGCCGTCCAGACGGATATACAGATTGGACGGCTTGATGTCCAGATGCAGCAGCTTGTGGGTATGCACTTCCCGCAGACCGTTCATCAGCTGCGCAAACACACGGCGGATGAAGCTTTCGCGGATGGTGCCGCGATTGGCCTGGATATGCTGTTGCAGGGTTTTGCCGCGCTCGAAGCGCATCACCATGTAGACCGTGTCGTTGGCGCGGAAAAAGTTGGTGACGCGGATGACGTTGGGATGCTCGATCCGTGCCAGCGCCCGGCCTTCTTCAAAGAAGCACTTCATGCCGTGGCGGAAAATATTGTTGTTTTCGGTCGAGCTCGCCTGCACCAGCACCGAGCCTTCGGTACGCAACACCAGTGCGCCCGGCAGGTATTCCTTGATCGCGACCGAATGGTTGCTGTCGTCTCGTGCCAGATACACCATGCTGAAGCCGCCGCCGCCGATCTTGCGCACGATGGTGTATTCGTTCAGGCGATATCCGTTGGGTAGAGCCTGATTGGGTTGAGTCGCCATAGTCGAACGTCTATTATCTTCGCGTGTTGAACCGGCCCCGCCGGCTAAAACTCCAGCCGGCGTCACACCGGCACTTCATTCACCACTTGCCCGCCCATCCCATGACCATCAGCATGACCGGGTTCGCCGCCCATAGCTTCAACCTGGATCCTGTCAGCGTCAATATCGACCTGCGCAGTGTCAATCAGCGGTTTCTCGAACTGCATTTTCGCCTCGCCGACGAGTTTCGCGCACTGGAGCCGCAGTTGCGCGAACTGATCCAGCAACGTCTCGCCCGGGGCAAGGTGGAATGCCGCATCGGCCTGACCCAGGCGGCTGCCAACTCGCTGGATAACGGCCTGAATCCGGCGATTCTTGAGCGTCTGGCGCAATGGCAGCACGAAGTGCTCATGCGCCTTCCCGGCAGCCCGCCGCTGGACGTGGAGGCCATTTTGCGCTGGCCCGGTGCGGTGCCTGCGGCGGCCGTCAGCGAAGATCAGTTGAATCAGGCGGTGCTGGCAGGGATGACGAGTGCGCTCGATGCGCTGACCGACAGCCGCAAACGCGAAGGGGCCAAGCTCAAGCAGCATATTCTGGATCGGCTGGCGGCCGCTGAAGCCCAGGTCGCCGCTTTGCAGCCCCTGCTGCCCGCCCTGCTCGCGGCCCAGCGCGACAAACTGGCCGAGCGCCTGCGCGAGGCGCTGGGGGAAACCGGCCACGAACGGCTGGCGCAGGAAGTGGCGCTGGCCGCACAAAAGGCCGATATCGATGAGGAGTTGTCGCGCCTGGCCACGCATTTTTCCGAAGTCCGGCGGGTGCTCGACCAGCCGGTTCCTGCGGGCAAACGGCTGGATTTCCTGATGCAGGAACTGCACCGCGAAGCCAATACCCTGGGGTCGAAGTCGGTGGCCCTGGAAACCTCGCGCGTCTCGCTCGAACTCAAGGTTCTGATCGAACAAATGCGCGAGCAGGTGCAGAATATCGAGTGAACCGAAACCGGAACCCGCTCCCATGACGACCCAAGCTTCCCCCGGCGTGCTGTACATCGTTGGCGCCCCCTCCGGCGCAGGCAAGACCAGTCTGGTCAAGGCCCTGCTCAAGGCCGATGCGGCGATACGCCTGTCGGTGTCCTACACCACACGCCCGCCGCGACCCGGCGAACATGATGGCCGCGATTACCACTTCGTCAGCCGCGAACGCTTCGATGCCCTGCTCGCGGCAGGTGACTTTCTTGAATACGCCGAGGTCTACGGCAATTTTTATGGCACCTCGAAAGACGGCATCAGCCGCGACCTCGACGCCGGGCGCGACATCCTGCTGGAAATCGACTGGCAAGGCGCGGCTCAGGTCAAACAGCATTTTCCACAGGCCACGTCCATTTTCATCATGCCGCCTTCGGCCAGCGCCCTGCGCACCCGTCTCACCGGACGCGGACAGGACAGCGCCGACGTCATCGAGCGCCGCCTGGCCGCTGCGGCCAATGACATCGCTCATGCCGGTGCATTCGACTATATAATCGTCAACGACGACTTTGATCATGCCCTGCAGGATCTGGTTGCCATCACCCGCAGTACCCGCCTCGCGACCCCGCGCCAGCTCGACCGGCACTCAGCTTTGTTCGAGGCGTTCCGACACACCGCCTGACGCAGGAGTACCCGCATGGCCCGCATTACCGTAGAAGACTGCATTGACCTCATCCCCAACCGCTTTGAACTGACGCTGGTCGTCACCTACCGCGCGCGCCAGCTGGCGCAGGGCTCGCAGCCCATGGTGGAATCCCGGGACAAACCCATCGTCACCGCACTGCGCGAAATCGCCGCAGGCAAAGTTGGCCGCGAAATCCTCAACCGGGGTCGCGCCTGACCCCGCAGCCCCCTCACAGCCGGCGCGCGCCTCCCGCACGCCGGCGATGATCCACGCCTTCGACGCGCTCCGTCCCGACCTCGCCTACCTGGCGGCGGAAGAAATCAGCACGCTCGAAGCGGCGTTCGAATTCAGCCGCAACGCGCATGAAGGCCAGTTCCGCAAAAGCGGCGAACCCTATATTTCCCACCCGCTGGCCGTAGCTGGCTTGCTGGCCAGCTGGCATCTCGACGCGCAGACCCTGGCGGCAGCGCTGCTGCACGACGTGGTGGAAGACACGCCCGCCACCGCGAGTGAAATCGAGGCACGCTTCGGCAAGGCGGTCGCGCTGCTGGTCGAAGGGGTTTCCAAGCTCGACAAGCTGGCGTTCGAATCGGAACAGCACGCGCAGGCGGAAAACTTCCGCAAAATGCTGCTGGCGATGGCGCAGGACGTTCGGGTGATCCTGATCAAGCTGGCCGACCGCCTGCACAACATGCACACCATGGCGTCGATGCCACCGGAAAAGCGCAAGCGCATCGCCAGCGAAACCCTCGAAATCTATGCCCCGATTGCCAACCGGCTGGGACTGCATTCGGTGTATCAGGAACTGGAAGACCTCGGCTTCCGCTACAACTACCCCAACCGCTACCAGGTGCTGTCGCGCGCAGTGAAAGCCGCGCGGGGCAACCGCCGCGAGCTGGTCGAGAAGATCAAGATCACCCTGCAGGAAAAACTGGCGCAGGCCGACATCGAGGCGACGATAGGCGGGCGCGAAAAACACCTGTACAGCATCTACCGCAAGATGCAGGAAAAGAATCTGGCGTTTTCCGAGGTGTTCGATATATATGGGTTTCGCGTCGTGGTGCGCGACCAGCCTACCTGTTATCTCACGCTCGGCACCCTGCACGCGCTGTACAAACCCATCCCCGGCAAATTCAAGGACTACATTGCCATTCCCAAGGCCAATGGCTATCAGTCACTGCACTCGATCCTGTTCGGACCGAATGGCACACCGATCGAAGTGCAGATTCGCACGGCGGAAATGAACCGGCTGGCCGAATCGGGCGTGGCCTCGCACTGGATGTACAAATCGGCCGACGCCGCCCTCTCCGACGTGCAGACCCGCACCCACCGCTGGTTGCAGTCGCTGCTCGACATTCATGCCGATCACGGCGATTCGCCCGAGTTTCTCGAACACATCAAGGTCGATCTGTTTCCTGACGAGGTGTATGTGTTTACGCCCAAAGGCAAGATCATGGCCATGGCACGCGGCGCAACGGCTGTGGATTTCGCATTTGCCGTGCATACCGATGTCGGCCGGCACTGCGTTGCGGTCAAGATCAATCACGAGCTGATGCCGTTGCGCACCCAGCTGCGCAATGGCGACCACGTCGAAATCCTCACTTCGTCCAACGCCAGCCCCAATGCAGCCTGGCTGAATTTTGTGGTCACCGGCAAGGCGCGTTCGCATGTGCGCAATTACCTGCGCAATGCGCGGGTGGAAGAAGCCGCCGCGCTGGGCGAACGGCTGCTCAACCATGCGATCGATGCCCTGCATCCGGAAAAAATCGAACCCGAAGCCGCGGTCTGGGAACGCATGCTCAAGGATTACGGCATGCAAACCCGGCAGGAGCTGTTTGCGGCCATTGGTCTGGGCGGCAAGCTGCCACTGGTGGTGGCGCATCAGCTGTTGCATGTGCAGGGCGAAAAAACCGGCGAACCGGCGCATCCCCACGCCATCAGCATACGCGGCACCGAAGGCGTGGCCGTCGAGCTTGCCCCCTGCTGTCACCCGATCCCCGGCGACCCGATTCTCGGCTTCATCCACAAGGATCGGGGCCTCATCATTCACACCCACGACTGCCCGTCGATCCGGGCTTTTCGCACCGACCCCGACAAATGGCTGGACGTGGAATGGGAAGCCGAAGCCGATCACATGTTCGATGTCTCGATCAAGGTCGTCGTCGGCAACCAGCGCGGTGTGCTGGCCAAAGTCGCGGCGTCCATTTCCGAACAGGGCTCCAACATCGGCAACGTGGCGATGGAAGAAGAAGACGGCAGCCCCTACACCGTGCTGTTCTTTACCGTGCAGGTGGAAAACCGCATGCACCTTGCCCGCGTGATGCGCGGCCTGCGCCAGCTACCCGACGTGGTGCGGATTTTTCGCATCAAGGGCAAGAAGGATGGTCGCGCCACGCAATCCCAGTAATTCCGCATCAAAATTCGCACGTGCGCGCCGCACCCCTGCTTTAAGCCCTGTCGTTCCATGACCCCCCTGCCCCTGCTGACTGCGCATCAACTCTCCCTGCATCGTCCGGGCCGCACACTGGTCGAAGCACTCGACCTGTCACTCCACCCAGGCACGGTGCTCGGCATACTCGGGCCCAATGGCGCGGGCAAATCGAGCCTGCTGGCGGCGCTGGCCGGACTGGCGATTCCCGCCCGGGGGCAGGTGACGCTCGACAGCCAGATACTGACGGACATGCCCCCCCTGGCCCGGGCGCAGCACATTGCTTTATTGCCGCAGGACGATAGCGGCGGGTATTTCGGCAACGTGGCGGATTACGTGGCGCTGGGCAGTTTTCCGCTGGCAGGCGTGCGCGCCGACATCACGGCGATGCTGGCCGAATGGGAGTTAAGCGCGTTTGCGCAGCGCCCCCTCGCCACACTGTCGGGCGGTGAACGTCAGCGTGCACGGCTGGCGCAGGTGGCCGCACAGCAAGCACCGGTGGTGTTGCTGGACGAGCCCCTGACCCATCTGGATCCCGCGCACCAGGCCGCGTTGCTGCGCTGGGCGCGCGACCAGGCCACGCGCGGCCACGCACTGGCCCTGACGCTGCACGACCCTAACTGGGCAGCGTGTCATTGCGACCAGTTGCTGTTTCTGCACGGTGACGGACGCTGGCAGCTCGGCACCCCGGCCACCCTGCTCACCGCGTCTGCGCTGGAAGGGCTGTACGGGGCGGGCACGGCGGCATTGTGGGCACGGGGCGCGCCTGCCCAGCCTGTATAATCCGGCATTGCTTGTCCCTCCTCCGCCCACCCGCACCCTCATGATTCGTCGCATCATCAACAAGGTTTTTGGCCGCAACAAATCGCGCCTGGCTGATTCGGGCGCAAAAATCCTCGCACGCAGCGCACACGGCATACGCCCCGACCAGATCGACGACTGCGCGCTGAAAGTCTGCGAAACCCTGGCGGGCGCGCATTACAAGGCTTATCTGGTCGGCGGCGCGGTGCGCGACCTGCTGCTGGGCAACACGCCCAAGGATTTCGACGTGGCCACCGACGCCACTCCGGACGAAGTACGGCGGCTGTTTCGCCGCTCGCGCATCATTGGTCGGCGTTTCCAGATCGTGCATGTGATGTGCGGGCGCGTCACCATCGAAGTCACCACCTTCCGTTCCAACGGCCAGAAGGAAACCGAGGACGAAGACGAACGCCCGACCGACGAACATGGCCGCCTGCTGACCGATAACGTCTTCGGCAACATGGCCGACGATGCCGCGCGACGTGACTTCACCATCAACGCGCTGTATTACGACCCGCTGCGCGAAGAAGTCCACGATTATTTCGACGGCGTGGCCGACTGCAAGAAACGCGTGCTGCGCATGATCGGCGATCCGGAAACGCGCTACCGCGAAGACCCGGTGCGGATGCTGCGCGCCGCCCGCTTTGCCGCCAAGCTCGATTTCAAAATCGACGAAGCGACACGCAAACCGGTCTCCACGCTGGCACCGCTGCTGGCCAATATTCCGCGCGCGCGCATTTTTGACGAAGCGCTGAAGCTGCTGATGTCCGGCCATGCGCTGCGTGGCGTGCACCAGCTGCGTGCTGAAGGCTTGCATCACGGCATGCTGCCGCTGCTCGACACCATACTGGATGACCCGACCGGCGAGCGTTTCATCACCGCCGCGCTCAGAACCACCGATCTGCGCATCGCGCAGGACAAACCTGCGTCGCCCGCGTTTCTGTTTGGAGCACTGCTGTGGCCGCAGGTGCTGCAACGCTGGCATGCGCTGGAAGCCGCTGGCGAAAAACCCCAGCCTGCGCTGTTTCTGGCGATGGATGACGTGCTGGATGCGCAGCGTGTACAGCTGTCGATACCGCGCCGCTACGACGGCATGATGAAAGAAATCTGGGCGCTGCAACCGCGCTTTGAACAGCGCGGCGGTCAGCGCCCGTATCGCCTGCTCGAGCATCCGCGCTTTCGCGCCGCCTACGATTTTCTGCTGCTGCGCGCCGAATCCGGCGAAGTCGATGCCGAACTCGGCGACTGGTGGACACGGTTTCAGGACGTGGACGATGACGCCCGAACCGCCATGCTGCTGGCCGACACCGCGCCCCGTCCCCGGCGCAAACGCAAGCGCAAGAAACCGGGCGAGGCCACAGCCGGGGGTGAGCAACCCGCATGAGCGTCATTGCCACCCTCGGACTCGGTGCCAATCTCGACGACCCGGCGGCCCAGGTGAACGCGGCCATCGCCGAACTCGACCGCCTGCCCGGCACACGGCTGGTCGCACGCTCCAGTTTGGTCGCCTCCAGCCCGGTGGGCTATGTCGATCAGCCCGACTTCATCAACGCCGTGGCGCAGGTGGAAACCGCTCTCGCACCACGCGCCCTGCTCAATGCCCTGCTCGAACTGGAACAGCGTCACGGTCGCGTGCGCAGTTTTCACAATGCGCCCCGCACGCTGGATCTTGATCTGCTGCTATACGGTGACGCGCGCTTTCACGAAGACGGCCTCACCCTGCCGCACCCGCGCATGACCGAGCGCGCCTTCGTGCTGCTGCCGCTGCTGGAGATTGCGCCGCACATTGTCATTCCTGGCCTGGGTCGCGCGGCGGATTACCTCGCCGCCTGTTCCAGCCAGCGTGTCCAGCCGCTGATCCCGGCTGCGGTCAACGCATGACGCTGGAGCGCTATCGCTATGTGGTCGTCGAGGGCCCCATCGGCGCGGGCAAGACCAGCCTCACCCGCAAACTGGCCGAGCGCCTCAACGCCGAGATGCTGCTGGAACAAGCCGGGGACAATCCGTTTCTGCCGCGCTTTTACCAGGAACCGAAACGCTACGCCCTGCCGGTGCAGCTGCACTTCCTGTTTGACCGCACCCGGCAGTTGCGCGAACTGGCGCAGGGTGATCTGTTCCGCGCCGGCACCGTATCCGATTTTTTGATCGACAAGGACATGCTGTTTGCGCGGCTCAATCTCGACGACGATGAATTCGAGCTGTATCAAAAGGTCTACGCCGACCTCGCACCGCAGGCACCGACGCCCGATCTGGTGATCTATCTGCAGGCCCCGCTCGAAACGCTGCAGGATCGCGTGCGCCGGCGCGGGGTCGAATTCGAACGCGGCATGGACGCGTATTACCTGCAACGGCTGGCCAACAGCTACAGCGAATTTTTTCACCGCTACGACGCCGCGCCGCTGTTGATCGTCAACACCTCGCATCTCAATTTTGCCCAGGGCGAAACCGACTTCGAGCTACTCGTCGAGCGCATCGAGAAAATGCGCGGCCCGCGCGAATTTTTCAGCCGGGCGGCCTGATCATGGCCACCACCCTGTCCACCCTCAACACCCTGCGTGAACGCGGCGAAAAAATCGCCGTGCTCACCTGCTACGACGCCAGCTTCGCACGCGTGCTCGACCATGCCGGGGTGGACGTGCTGCTGGTCGGCGATTCGCTCGGCATGGTGGTGCAGGGCCACCGTTCCACGCTGCCGGTGAAACTGTCGGAAATGACCTATCACACGCGCTGCGTCGCGGCCGGGACCACGCGCGCCTTCATCGTCGCCGACCTGCCGTTTGGCAGCTACCAGCCCTCGCCCGAGCGCGCCTTTGCCGCCGCCGCACGCCTGATGGCGGCCGGTGCGCACATGGTCAAGCTCGAAGGCGGCGCGGTGATGGTGGACACAGTGGCGTTTCTCACCCAGCGCGGCATTCCGGTCTGCGCCCATCTCGGCCTCTTGCCGCAGTCGGTCAACCAGCTCGGCGGCTACCGTGTCCAGGGGCGTGACAATGCCGCCGCCGCACAACTGATCGCCGATGCACAGGCGCTACAGGCCGCCGGAGCCGGCCTCATCGTGCTGGAAATGGTGCCGGCCCTGCTGGCCAAGGCTGTCACCGACGCGCTCACGATGCCCACCATCGGCATCGGTGCGGGGGCGGACTGTTCCGGCCAGGTGCTGGTGCTGCACGATCTGCTGGGGGTGTATCCCAACGCACCGCGCTTCGCCAGGAACTTTCTCGCCGGTGCCGACGGCATCGAGGCCGCCGTGCGTGCCTACGTCGCCGCCGTCAAATCGGGCCACTTTCCGGCAGCGGAGCACGCGTACTGATGCAGGTCATTCAGACCGTTGCCGAATTACGTACCGCGCTGGCGGGCCAGACCCGCACCGCTTTCGTGCCCACCATGGGCAATCTGCACGCCGGCCATGCCTCTTTGGTCACGCTGGCAAAACAGCATGGCACGCCCGTTGTCGCCAGCATTTTCGTCAACCCGCTGCAATTCGGCGCGGACGAAGACTACGCGCGCTATCCGCGCAGCCTGGACGCCGACTGCGAGCGCCTCGCCGCCGCCGGTTGCGATCTCGTGTTTGCCCCCGCAGCCGCCGACCTCTACCCGGTGCCGCAAACCACCACCGTGCGCGTCGCGGAATCGCTCGCCAGCGACCTGTGCGGCGCATCCCGCCCCGGGCATTTTGATGGCGTCGCCACCGTGGTGCTGAAACTCTTCAATCTGGTGCAGCCACAGGTGGCCGTGTTCGGCAAAAAAGACTTCCAGCAATGGCACGTCATCCGTGCCCTGGTGCAGCAATTCAACCTGCCCGTGAACATCGTCGCAGGCGTAACCCTGCGCGATGCAGACGGCCTGGCACTCAGTTCGCGTAACGGCTACCTCGATGCCGCCGAACGCCTGCGCGCACCCCAGCTGTATCAGGCGCTGGCGGCGGGTGTGGACGCCATCCAGGCTGGTGAGCGCGACTACGCGCAACTCACCGCCACCACGCGCCGCCACCTCAATATGGCTGGCTGGCGCGTCGATTACATCGCCCTGCGTGACGCCGACACCCTCGCCGAGCCCGGCCCGGCGAGTACCCGCCTGGTGATGCTGGGCGCAGCCTGGCTGGGCCGGACACGGCTGATCGACAATATCGATTTCGATTTGCCCGCCTGCAAGTCGTAGCGTCGGCATCAAGCACCATTTTGCTGGCGTCTTGCCAGCCAAACTTTTCAGATCATGCCTCCAGTACTTCAATACGGCTCGCTGGATGGATGCTGCGACGCATCACCCGCCTAGCCTCACTCTTCGCGTTTTCTGACAGTATTTCGGTCTATTCCTACCCGCACCAGCAAACACATCTGACGCCTTTGCACTGTCGTCTTGGGGATACTCAATCGCAGGCTTCGTGGCTTTTAGCACCAATCCTGGTGCATCCGGGTCGCCTGCAAACATTTCCAATTGAGACAGGAGTAATGACATGAAACGCTTGATCCCTAGCTTGATTCTGGCCGCATCGGCAGCGAGTCCGCTTGTTGCACAGGCAGAAATTTACGAGTTCAACGCCTTATTGAATGCGTCCAGCGAAATACCGCTGCCATCAGTTGCCAATGCGGCAGCGACGGGTCTTGCCACGCTCACCTACGATGACGTGCTGAACACGTATGACTTCAGCCTCTCAGCTTTTTCGTTGTCAGGCGTGGTTGAAGGCGCCCACATCCACGCACTTGCAACTGATACAGAAGCGGGCCCGGTCGTGGTCGATCTGACCGGCGCCCCGTTCGTGACCGCCAACCCGGGGAGCGTTTTGCTCATCGGTGGCGACGATGTGGGCACTCCGGGCCAGGTTGCCGCCAGCAATGGCCATGCGGAACAGTCCTTCCTTGATGCACTCCAGTCGGGGCTGGCCTATATCAATATCCACACGGCTGCATTCCCGGGAGGCGAGATTCGCGGCCAGCTTAGTCAGGTTGAAGAAGTCACCACCCCTGTTCCCGAGCCTGAAAACTGGGCGATGATGCTGGCAGGCATGGGGCTGATCGGCTTTGTCGCGCGCCGCAGACTTGGCGTCTGAAAGTGAAGAAATAACGAAAGAAGCGGGACAGTGAGCTGGTCAGTCACTGTCCCGTCAAACAATTCCTGTTTTAGGTTCTCCAGACCAGCGTGGCTGCCCTGATACTCCTGGCACTGCACGCCGTCCAATGCCATCGCGAATTGCGCCGCAGAGCCTACCGTGGTCACTGATGTCGTATCTCGTATCAGCAAAGCACACAGTCGGGCTGCTGTCGTGAGGCGACACTGAACCTGGTGTAGGACGCCACCGTAACCCGGGGTTTTGGCATTGTTTCGCCTGCGTTGGACCGTTACGCTGCAAACTCCTTTTCCATCATTGGATCCATCATGAAATCCTCCCGCCCCCTGGTCGTTGCGCTTGCTGCGAGTAGCATGTTCGCCACCGGCTGTGCCAATACCTCGCCACAGCAAACTTCGCGTCCGTACGATTCTCGTCCGTATGACTCAACTTATGAATCTTCGTCCTCGCAGAACACGACCTATGGCGTGATCGAGTCGATTGATGTCGTCACGACCAACCGCGAAAAACGCATTGGCGTCGGTGCGGTTATTGGCGGCATAGTTGGCGGTCTGCTCGGCAACCAGGTCGGGGGTGGCAGCGGCAAAACTCTCGCCACCGTCGCAGGTGTCGCCGGTGGAGCGGTGGTCGGCAACGAGATCCAGAAACGCCGTAACGCCAATGAGGTCTACCACGTCCGGGTACGCGCTAACCGCGGTGACAACCAAACACTGGAGCTGGATGACATTGGTAACTTGCGGGTAGGCGACCGGGTGCGTGTTCAGAACGGGACGATCTATCAGGATTGAGTGGCGAGGAGGCGCGCGTATATTAACCTCGCGCTATACATCGCCCGCTTAGCAACCGGAACAACACACGCCGATCCCGGGAATGACTACCAATCCAAGTCATGAGCGATGGCACGGCAATACATGCTGAACCTCCTGCGGCGCCTGTCCCCCAAAACGCTAAAAGCTGACCTGTCGGCCGGGTTGACCACCGCGTTGGTCACGATACCCGACGGCATCGCAGCGGCCATTCTGGCGGGACTGAATCCGATTCACGGCTTGTATGCGGTGATGATCGGCACGCCGATCGCGGCCATGCTCGCGAGTTCGCACTTCATGTACGTGGCCAACACAGGCGCAATAGCGGTGGTGACGGGCAGCGCGCTGGGCGAGTTCAGCGGCGATGCGAAATTGCAAGCGCTGGTCGTGCTGGTGGTGCTGGTCGGTCTGATCCAGCTTGCGCTGGGTTTGCTGCGTCTGGGCGGCCTGGTGCGCTTCGTCGCGAATGCCGTATTGATCGGCTTCATGACCGGCATCGCGGTACGCATCATACTCAGCCAGCTTGGCGAGTTGAACGGCTATCACGCCGAAGGCAGCAATACCCTGCTGCGTACGTTCGACTGGACTGCCCACCTGCACCGCTCCGATTTCTGGAGCAGCGTGATCGGTCTGGGCACGCTCGCGCTGATTTTGTTGCTTAACCGCACCCGCGCGGCACAACTGGCAATGGCGATCGCCCTGGTCGTTGCCACCTTGATCGTGGCACTGGCCGGGCTCGACGGCGTGGCAACACTCAAAGACGCGGCCACGATCCCCAGCGGCTTTCCCACGCTGGCGCTGCCGCAGTGGAGTC